>DATKTQ010000001.1:0-8386 GCA_035531055.1 Occallatibacter sp.
AGGCCGTCTGCGGGAGCCGGAAAAGCTTGCATCGTTCGTACTGGGAACGTGCCGCATGACAGTGCTGGACATACGCCGCGGCGCGCAGCGCAAGCAGCGCCTGCTGGAGCAGTTTGGGGCGGAGTTTACGACGACGGTTCAGCCCTCTCTGCCGCAACTTGACCGGGAGCATTTGACGCGCTGTGTGCAGAACTTGAAAGAGCGCGAGCGCTCGGTGGTCGTGATGACTTTCTATGCGGAGGAGCCCGGAGCGGAGGTGGCTGTGTTCCTGGGCATCTCTGAGGCGAATGTGCGGGTGATTCGTCATCGGGCAATTCAGCAGCTACGCGATTGCATGGGGGTGGCCGTTTGAACTGCTCAAACCCCATGGATGTTGCTGTGCTGACCGACTACTGGCTGGGCGTGCTGGCGAAGCCGGGAGAGGACGCGGTGGAGGAGCATCTGCTTGCCTGCGACTTGTGCGGCGAACGGCTGCGCGAGGTGATTGCGTTGGCTGAAGGGGTGCGCAAAGTGGCGCGCGAAGGCTGGCTGCACATAGTGGTGAGCGACGAATTCCTGAAGCGCGCTGCTCAGGATGGTCTGCGTATCCGCGAGTACACGGTTCCTAATGGAGGCAGTGTGCAATGCACGGTGACGGCGGAGGACGACCTTCTCATCGGGCGCCTGGAACTCGGGCGCGAGGCGGAAAATTTGCGCGAGGCCAAGCGTGTGGATTTGAGCCTGTACGACGGGAACGGCCAGGAACAGGTGAGGATGCCGGACATTCCGGTTTCTTCCGGAGCGACGAGTGTTGTGCTTCAAGTGTCGGCTCCACTGATGAAGGGGGCGCCGGACTCCGTGTTGATCGCACGTCTGGTTGCCCTGGATGATGCAGGGACGGAGCGCCCGCTGGGCGAGTACACCTTCAACCACACTCGATCAATGCCCGGCCCCAGTGCATGGTAGCGATGCTGCCGGAGAAGAAGCTCCGCGGCTTCGGTGACGGCGGATGCACACTGCGCATCCTGCCGCAGCCAAAGCTTGATTGACGTGGTGATGCAAGGAGAAGAGGCCGGCCGTTGCGCGAGGGCAAAGGCCGGCGGTTGGAGAAGGGAATCTAGGCGACGCGCTCGATGGTGACGGACTGAAGGACGACGGGAGTCTTTGGTTTGTCCTGGCCGCCGCGGGGAACGAGGGAGATCTTGTTGGCGATGTCCTGGCCTTCGACGACTTCGCCGAAGATGGTGTGGTTGCCGGTGAGCCAGGGGGTGGGCGCGACGGTGATAAAGAACTGGCAACCGTTGGTGTTGGGTCCGGAGTTGGCCATGGCGAGCTTGCCGGGCTTGTCGAACTTGTGCTGGGAGCCCTTGGTCTCGTCCTCGAAGCGGTAACCGGGGCCGCCCATGCCGGTGCCTGCGGGGTCGCCGCCCTGAATCATGAAGTCGGGAATGACGCGATGGAAGATGGTTCCGTCAAAGAGCTTGTTGGTGGACTTTTCGCGGGTGGGGGGATGGGTCCACTCCTTGCTGCCTTCGGCGAGGTCGATGAAGTTCTTGACGGTGATGGGCGCGTCGGACTCGAAGAGGCGGACGGTGATTTTGCCTTCCGATGTGGTGAAGACGGCGTAGGTTCCGGGTGTGAGTGCCATGTGTGACTCCTAAGTGTTGAGGATCCCGGAGGTCCGGGATACGTGCGGGAACTAGGGTTGCGGCGTTTTGCCGGGCGTCGGGGCTGGGGCCGGGGTCGCCGCGGGCCGCAGATATGCAGGCAAGGGCGGCAGGGGCTGGCCTTCCGGGACGATGGTGACTTTGTTGAGAACGACCGGCGTGGTTGGCTTGTCGTTGGCGTCGCGGTCCACCTGAGCGATGGCCTGGACGACGCTGACGCTGGAGTCGTCGCACTGGCCGAAGATGGTGTAGTGCTGATTGAGCGAAGGATATGCCTGCTCGGTGATGAAGAACTGGCTGCCGTTGGTGTTGGGGCCCGTGTTGGCCAAGGCGAGGCGGCCGGGGACGTCGAAGTTGAGGTTGGGATCGAACTCGTCATTGAAGCTGAAGCCGGGGTCGCCCATGCCGGTGCCGGTGGGGTCGCCGCCCTGGATCATGAAGCCGGGAATGACGCGGTGGAAGATGGTGCCGTCATACAGGCGCTTGCCGTGTTGAACCTGCTTGGTGGTGGGGTCGGTCCAGTCCTTGGTGCCCTGGGCGAGGCCGATGAAGTTGGCGACGGCGACGGGGGCCTGTCTTTGGAAAAACTGGCAGGTGATGCGGCCCATGGAGGTGTCCATGACGACTTTGGGGCCGTTGGGGACGACCATTGCGGCAGCAGTGGCCTGAGGAGCGTCGGGGAGATCGTCGGCGGGCTTGGGGGCATCCTGCGCGAGGGTGGAGACGGCGCAGGCGAGGGCGAGGGTCGGAACGATGAGGGTGTAACGAAGTTTCATGCCATGTTTGAGGTTAAATCATTTGGCACGGTGGCTGCCAGAGCGGGGGGCTGCCCATTTATTGTTATGCCATGAGTGTTTCGAGCATGAAATTTTCTCTCCGGCGCATCGCGATTGCGGCCTGCGCCATGTGCTGCCTTGGACTGATGACAGTGCGCCTGCAGGCGCAGAACGACAAGGCGGCGGGCAATAAGGACAAGGCTGCCTCGAGTTCGGCGGCCGACAAGAACGAGAAAGCTGCCAAGAACGAGAAAGATGCGCTGCCTCCGCTGCCACCGCCGGCGCACGCCGAACAGGAGATGGTGCTGAACGGCAAGACGCTGAAGTACACGGTGACGGTGGGCGCGCTGGCGGTACGCGACGAGGACGGCAAGGTTGCCGGCCAGGTGGTGCTGACCGCTTACACGATGCCGGGCAAGGACCGGCCGGTGACGTTTGCGGTGAACGGCGGGCCGGGCGCCTCGAGCGTGTATTTGAACTTTGGGGCGGTGGGGCCGAAGCACCTGAACGTGGGCAACCAGGGGGACAGCCCGTCGGACCCGGCGGTGCTGCACGATAATCCGGGGACCTGGCTGGATTTTACGGACCTGGTGTTCATTGACCCGATTGGAACGGGATTCAGCCGGGCGACGGTGCCGGAGGCGAAGGCGAAGAAGCTGTTCTATGGGCCGGAGCAGGATGTGGAGTATCTGTCGCGAGTGATCTACGACTGGCTGGTGCAGAATGACCGGCTGGAGTCGCGCAAGTACATTCTGGGCGAGAGCTATGGTGGATTCCGGGTGCCGCGGATGACCTACTATCTGCAGTCGCAACTGGGCGTGGCGATGAATGGGGAAGTGCTGGTGTCTCCTTACCTGAACCCAACGCTGGAGCGGGATGGGGACCTGAGCCCTCTGCCGTGGCTGCTGACGCTGCCCCCGATTACGGCGGCGCACCTGGAGCGCGAGCACAAGCTGACGCCGCAGGCGATGCAGGACGTGATTGCCTACACGATGGGCACCTATGCGACGACGCTGCTGCAGGGCCATTCCGACCCGGCGGCAGAGGCGGCGATGATCCAGAAGGTGACGGAGATGACGGGTCTGGACCCGCAGTTTGTGAAGTACTCCGGCGGGCGGCTGGACACGGGCGCGTACCTGCGCGAGGCGTACCGCGAGGAGGGCAAGCTGGGTTCGGTGTACGACTCGAACGTGACGGAGTTTGACCCGTTTCCGTATGCGCCAGAGCAGAGGATGAATGATCCGCTGCTGGCGAAGATGATTGCACCGATGACGACGGCGATGGTGGACTTTGACACGCGCGTGGTGGGCTGGAAGGTGGATGCGCGGTATAACGCGCTCTCCTATGAGGTGAACCGGCTTTGGGATCGCAACGCGACGGAGCGGGCGGGCAGCACGACGCAACTGCGCCAGGCGGTGGCCGCGGACCCGAAGCTGCAGGTCTTCATCGGGCACGGGTGGAATGACTTGTCGTGTCCGTTCATGGGGTCGATTTTGACCGTGGACCAGATGCCGGTGATGGGCGACCCGACGCGCGTTTCCGTGCACGAGTATCCGGGCGGGCACATGTTCTATACGCGGGAGAGCAGCCGGCTGGAACTGCGTAAGGACGTGATGGCGGTCTACGACAAGCACTGAGGCCGGAGGAGTCTTAGGCAAACTGCGAAGGCCCGGGAAACCGGGCCTTTGTGTTGCAGCGGAGATGGAAGGGGAGGCTGGAGACTGTGCCGTCAGCAGCCTTTTTTGCAGCGTTCCATGATGGCGGCGTGGAGGCGCTCTCGGAGGCTAGAGGGCAGGTCGTAGATTTCGTGGGAGCGGTAGATTTCGATGGTCTTGCGGGTTGTGTTGAGGGTGACTTCGCAGTGTTCGCATCCGCGCAGGTGCTCTTGCAGGTCGGCGCGCATCTGCGTGGTGACGGTGTCGTCAATCAGGTCGTCAAGCAGCGCGAGAAATTCAGTGCAGGTCACTTCTCACCACCCTTTTTCCTGCGGAAGTAACGGCTGAGGCGCTCGCGCAACTGGAGCCGTGCGCGCAATAGGCGCGATTTGACGGCAGGCACGCTGAGGCCGAGCGTTTCGGCGGTTTCTTCCGTGGAGAGTCCTTCCATATCGCGCAGGACGAAAACCACTCGGAAGCCGTGGGGCAATCCCTGAATGGTTTTGCGCAGAATTTCGGCCAGCTCGGACTGGGAGTAATTCTGCTCCGGATCGGGCGCCCAGTCGGCGAGGTCGCGCGGGACACTGCCCTCCTCGGTCTCGATGTCCTCGTCGATGGAGACCATTTTGCCGGTGCGCCGCTTGCGCAGGCGCATCAGGCTCTCGTTGACGGCGATTCGAACCAGCCATGTGTAAAACTTCGAGTTCCCCTGGAACTGATCGAGCTTTTGATAGGCCTTGAGGAACGCGTCCTGCATTACGTCCTCAGCGTCTTCGCGGTTTTGCGTGATGTGCTGCGCAATGCGGAAGATCTGACGGTCGTATTTGCGGACGAGCTGGTCAAAAGCCGACACATCTCCGGCGCGCACCTGAGCGATCAGTGCGACGTCGGGATGCTGCTCGTTTTCTCCTGCTACGGATTGGATGGTGGACATGGGCATTGGTTGCGGGAAAACGCAGGGGAAAGCCGGGGCGAGATCCGCGCGGGTAACGGCAAGCCCAGTGTACCGGAAGGCGGGGCGGGGAACCAAATGGGGACGGGCCTGCGGCTCACCGAAGATGGGCGGGTTCGTCAGTGGAAGTGAGCCGGCTGGCCGCTGGTAACGCAACAGGTTCTGGCGGGTGCGGCGGCAAGCAAACCAGCATAGAGTGGAACTATGACGTCTGCGATTCCCCGGAAAGTTGCAAATGGCCTGTCACGGCTGCTGGCGGGGCTGCTGATGGTGCTGGTAGCAGTGATGCCGCTGACGGCGCAGCCGGAGAGCTCGGCGACCAAGCACAGCACGCATTCGAGCAAAGACAAGACGCACAAGGCCACCAAGAAAGCGACGGCGAAGAGGCCGGCGAAGAAGTCGGCCAAGCGGACACGGCACAGGAGACGGCTGGCGGGACGGCGGCATCGGGGACGGACTTCCGCACGGGCGCGGCGAATTCACCGGGCCTTTGTGGCGTCAGAGCAACTGCGGCCGATGGCCGAGCAACTGGCGACGATGCGAACGCAGGCAGCCTACAACGGCGTGACGCGGTATGCGCACGAGCACACGGGTGAGGCAGCGGCGACGGCATACCTGGCGCTGGGGCATGCGTACCTGGTGGACAAGAAGTATGCGGATGCTGAGCGGAGCTTGCGAGAGGCGCGGAGGCAAGGGAACCTTTTGGACGACTATGCCGTGTACCTGGAGGCGGAAGCCAGCCATGCGTCGGGTGACGACAGGGGGGCCGAGGCCTTGCTGCACGGGTTTACGCGGAAGTATCCAGACAGCATTTTTGTGGAGAGGGAACCGGAGCGGGAAGCGAGCGTGCTGCTGGCGCTGAACGATCCGGGCGCGGCGCGGCGCGTGTTGGCGGAGGCGGAGAACGGGCCGGCGGCCAAGCGGCCGGGTTATCTGCTGGCGCAGGGACAGGTGGCGCAGGCGCTGGGGGAGACGGCCGGTGCGGTGCGGCTGTACAAACAAGTACTTCTGGAACATCCGCTGGCGCCGGAGGCCGAGCAGGCGCGGACGCTGCTGCAGGCGCAGGGCGCACTGGCGACGCTGACGGTGGCCGAGCAGCGCAGCTTGGGTGATGCCTATTACCGGGGGCACCGATGGAGTTCGGCCAGCAATGAGTATCACGCGCTGGTGGGGAAAACCAGCCTTTCGGTGGCCGCGCGGAACAGTTTTGCGGTGGCGGCGGCCGACTGCGACCTGCACCTTAAGAGGTTGACGACGGACGAAGCGGAGGCACTGCCGGATACGAATGATGACAACGGGGCGCGGCGGCTTTATCTGCTGATGGAACTGGCGCGGAACCGTGACGACGAGCCAATGCAGCAGAGCCTGGTGACGACGATGGAGACGCGCTTTCCTCAGAGTGACTGGCTGGCGCGCGCGTTGTTTTCCAGCGGCAACATGTATCTGCTGAAGCGGGACTATCCACGGGCGGTGGAGTACTACGGCTATCTGGCCGCACATTTTCCGCATGACAGGGACGCAGACGTGGCGCACTGGAAGGCGGCTTGGCTGACCTACCGGCAAGGGCAATACACGGATGCGGCACGCATGTTTGATGAGCAGATCAGGCTGTATCCGGACTCGACTGAGACTGCGGCGGCGCTCTACTGGAGAGGAAGGATCTACGAAGCACAGGAGCACAGCGCGGCGCGTGCAGCGGCGAACTATCGCACCATTGTGCGCGCGTATCAACACTATTTTTATGCGCAGATGGCGCGCGACCGCCTGAAGGCTCTGGGAAACACGGTGCCGGCGGAAGCGCCGGCGCTGACGCGCTTCCAGGCGCCGGATGTTCCGGAGCTGGTCGACAGCTTTCCAGACGACAGCGTGCACCTGGCCAAGGCGAAGCTGCTGGCGAATGCGGGACTTAGCGAGTACATTCCGGCAGAGATTGCGGCGGACCCGGCTTCGGGATCATGGAGCGCACTGGCGGAAGCACAGATCTACGCCTCAGACGGGGAGACGGCGCGAGCGATGCGGGTGCTAAAGCGTGCAATGCCGTACGCATCAACTGCGTCGTTTGATTCGATCCCGCTGGTCTATTGGCGTATTTTGTTTCCGGAACCTTACTGGGCGACGATCAAGGCGGAGTCAGCGAAGAACAAACTGGATCCGTATCTGGTGGCCTCGCTGATCCGGCAGGAGTCCGAGTTTAACCCGAGTGTGGTTTCCTATGCGAACGCGTATGGACTGATGCAACTGCTGCCTCGTGTGGGCCGAGAGATGGCGCGCAAAGAGGGAATGAGCCACTTCCAGACGTATCAGCTTCTGAACCCGGAGACGAACATTCGGCTAGGCACGCGGTATTTGCGCGAGCGGCTGGACAAGTTTGGCGGCGTGAAGGAGTATGCGCTGGCGGCTTATAACGCGGGCGACAGCCGCGTCGCAGACTGGCAGACGGCAGGACCGTATCAGGGGATGGTTGAGTTTGTGGAGTCGATTCCGTTTACGCAAACGCGCGAGTACGTGGAGGCAATTCTGCGGAACATTGAGACCTATCGGGAGATTGACTCGGCGGCCGCGGCGGCGAGCACGGAGACGGCGAAGCGCTGAGCAATGCGGGATGAACGGGCGGAATGACAAAAGGAACCTGGATGGATACTGGTTGGATGGAATTCCGATTGACGGGCTATGGCGAGGGAGGCAACACTACACAACAATCGGAGGCCGAAGGGCCTCTGAGCGAACCATTCGAAACGTGCTGTAGCTGTGCGACGGGGCGGCGGGAATCACGACACGCTGCGCTGTGACCTCATCCACCGGAGGGCAGAATGTCAGCCGACTTGCAGTTTCTGGAAGAATGGATTCCCGAAAAGATGGACCCCGGAACAATTTTCGTTCTGGAGAACCAGTCGAAGCTGGGACATGCGCAGAACCCGTATGTTGCCGTGATGTCTTGCCCGCGGTGCGGAACAATGGGCCTGATCACGCGGCGGCAGCTTTGCGCGGCGGAAGTGATGATTTGTGGCGGCGACGCCTGCTCGGCTGAGTACCGGCTGGAGGGCGAAGACATCTTCTACCGCGCGCCACAATAGGGCGAAGCGGGGCCCGTTCCCTGGCGAGCGCGGGCGGGCGCAATGAGAGCGCACGCGGTTTTGCCGCGGAAAGTTGCACGGCGGGCAAGGTAACATGAAGGTCAGCAGCCCGGATGGCGAAACTGGCAGACGCAGCGGACTTAAAATCCGCAGGCCGCAAGGCCGTGGGGGTTCAAGTCCCCCTCTGGGCACCAACAAGAATCCCACAAAATAAGCGACTGGCAGGCCCTCAGTCCCGGACGAGAAACACTCCGCGACAGACGCGGCGGACTTCCGGCCTCAT
>DATKTQ010000002.1:0-4769 GCA_035531055.1 Occallatibacter sp.
GAGACCACTGCGGAGATTCTGGCGCGGCTGAAGCCGGCCTTCCAGGAAGGCGGAACGGTGACCGCGGGCAATGCGCCGAGCGTGAGCGACGGCGCGGCGGCCCTGGTGGTGACCAGCGCGGAGCGGGCAAGGGAACTGGGCTTGCGGCCACTCGCCGTGATTCGCGCCCAGGCCACCAGCGGGCGCGCTCCGGAGTGGTTCAGCCTGGCGCCGATTGATGCCGTGCGCAAGGTGCTGGCAAAGGCGGGTTGGAAGTTGGAGGAAGTGGAGCTGTTCGAGCTGAATGAAGCCTTTAGCGTCCAGGCACTCGCCGTCATCCGCGAACTGGCGCTGGACCCGGCGCGGGTCAACGTCCACGGCGGCGCGGTCGCCATCGGTCATCCCATTGGCGCAAGCGGTGCCCGCGTGCTGGTGACGCTGCTCTACGCGCTCGAACGCCGCAACCTGCACAAGGGCGTGGCCTCGCTTTGCCTGGGTGGAGGCAACGCCGTGGCCCTCGCCGTGGAGCGCGTGTGAGCCGCGCCGATTTTCCTGAATCGGATTTTCTCTAACGCAATTCGCCGGAGAGGATTTCCCGCTGAACCCTGCGGCGCGAATCCACTTCCACTGAGACCACGCAGTTCCGGCCCTGATCCTTGGCGCTGTAGAGCGCCTGGTCGGCGACGCGGAGCAGCTCATCGTGGGTGGTGACGAACCCGGACGCAACGCCAAAGCTGGCGGTGACAGGGATGGTGGACTTGCCTTCCACAATGCGCGCCTCCTCCAGGGCCAATCGGAGGTCTTCCGCGCGCTCACAGGCATTCTTGAAGCCGGAACCCGGCAGGATGAGCAGGAACTCTTCCCCGCCGTAGCGGCCCACCCAGTCGTAGTTTCGCACCTTGCTTTGGAAGATCGCGCTGGCGCACCGCAGGACTTCGTCGCCGGCCATGTGGCCGTAGGTGTCATTGATGCGCTTGAAGTGGTCAAGGTCGATGAGAATGATGCTGAGGGGCTGTCCTTCCCGGCGCGACCGTTCCACTTCACGCTGCAGCCGGTCCACGATAATGCGGTGGTTCCACAGGCCGGTGAGGTCGTCGTGCTCGGCGAAGTGGCGCATCTGGTCCCGCGTCTTCACCAGTTCGGCCTTTTCCTGCACCAGGTCTTCGGTTCGGTCGAGCACGGCAATTTCCAACTGGCGCTTCTGCCTCAGGAGGTGGTCCACGCGCCAGCGCCACAGCAGCAGAGCCAAACAGGCGAGGAGAAGGCTCAGGGCAAACTGCACCATGCGATACTGCCACCACCTGTCCTGAATGTGGAAGCGATAGACGGCCACGGGGGACAACTGGTTGCCGTTCGCGTCGATCGACATGGCCTCAAACCGGTAGTTGCCGGGAACCAGGTGGCGGTAACGCACAGTCAACTCGCGCGACACTTCCCAACCTCCCCCCTGCCCGCCTTCCAGCCGGTATTTGATTCCGTTGTCTCGCGAGTCCTGGAAAGAGAGCGACGCCACGGAGATGACCAGGGGGTTGCCCTGCCACTTTGTGGTTGCGCCGTTGTGGAGTTCCATGGTGCCGTACTGGACGCTGGAAAACACCGGTGTCCGCATTGGGCCCGCCGGCGCCGCGCCGGGATGCAGAAAGTGGGAGAGGCCGCCGGAAGTGCCGATCCAGATGCTGCCGTCGGCGTCTTCCATCAGCGCATCGCTGTCCACGTCGTTCCAGTACAGTCCGTCATCCTGGGTAAAGTTCTGCCAGCTCTGTCCGTTGTACACGCTCACGCCGGCGTCCTGGCCCACCCAGATCCATCCTTGGTGGTCCACCATCAGCGCCACCACCTGCTGCGAGAGCAGCGGGGGCTGACCCATGCGTTCGAAATTCGTTACGCGATCGCCGCGCACCTGCAGCTTCATCAACGGCCGGGACGGGCCCGCCGCCCACAGATTGCCCTGCAGATCGAAGGCGATCACATCCGGGCTTAGGCCGGAACCTGCCGGGTCAATGTGGTGCCAGCCATCCGGGCCCATGCGAAAGACGCCGAGGTCGCCCGCAGCCCAGACCGTTTGGTGCGGGCCCCGGCAGAGATTGGTAAAGCGCTGCCCAGGATTCTGGAGCGCCGGGGAAGTCACCAGCCGGGGAGCCTTATCGGCGGCCAGCGGATTGATCAGGAACAAGCCGTGCCCCGTGGCCACCCACAAGCGGTCCGGACGGTCCAGCAGGAAGCGGTATACCTCCGGGATCTTCCACGAGGTGCCCCGCAGCGTGGTGGGATCGATGCGGGTGACGCTGCCCGCCGCGCTGCCCAACCAGATGGCGCCGTCCCGGCTCACCTGCAGCGCCACGGCGCGTGAGGATTGAATGCCCGGCTGTCTCCATGACTTTGGCTCGGTCGAGCCGGGTGACAGATAGTTGAGGCCGGAGTCGGTGCCGATCCACAGGCGGCCTAGTTTGTCGCGCGCCGTGGCCCACACGGTGTCATCGCTGAGTCCGTCGGCGGCGGTGTAGGAGACCCAGCGGTCCTCGCCCAGCCACATCAGCAGCCCGTGGCCCACCAGTCCAATCCAGAAGGATCCGTCCCGGTCCGTGAACAACTGGGAGATATCCATTTGGGGCAGGCCATTGCGGCTCATCACCATCCGCCATGCGCCATTTTCCCAGATTCCCAGCTCGCCTCCCTGGGAGGCGATGATGCGTCCGCGCCCATCCTGTGCCAGAGCCTGGTCCGGCCGCAGGCTTGACTGCCCCGGCAGGTCATGCAGATGGAATTTGTTGCTGGAAACATCCAGCTCGCCCACGTGCCGCAAGCCCCGCATCCAGATGTGGCCGTCGTGAGCTTCCAGCGTGTGCATCCAGGTATCCGGTGGCAGGCCAAGCGCCGCGCCCATCCGTTCAGACTTGCCCCCGGTCAGACGGCAGAGGTCGTTGTCGCAGCCATACCAGAGTGCGCCTTGCGGCCCGTACAGCACGCTCCAGATGTTTTCTCCGAGCAGGTTCATGGGCTGGGCGGTCCAGGCTTCCGCGCCGGTCCGCCGGATGAGGAAGGCCCCACGCCGCGTGGCTGCCACCACCTTGTCCGGCATGCGGGCGGCTAGGGTGGTTCCCGCCTGCAGAGAGAGTCGCCCATCCCCGTCGGGTGGCCGAACCTCGGCGAAGATGCCGTCGTGCCGCAGAAAAAAGAGGCCGGTGGTGGTACCTGCCCAGAGCGTACCGTCGGGGCTCACAAAAACGTCCTGGATGGTCCGCCCGGTCAGTCCGGCGTTGGCCCCGAAGCGCAGAAACTGGGAACCGTCGTAGCGGTAGAGGCCGTTCTCAGTGCCGGCCCACAGGTATCCGGTGCGGTCCTGCGCAATGCTGGTGATGTTCAGGTTCCCAAGCCCCGAGTGGAATGCGCGAAAGGTGTAGCGCTGGGCGGTGCAGACCGTTGCAAGGCAAAGGAGCGCCAGTCCGCAGAGGAGACCCCGCGCGCGTTGAACCGGTCTTGCGAGTCCGAAAGTCAAAGCCATGTCCTCTAGCTACGTACCGTCGATGGCTGAATTGCCGGAATTTCTGCCCCTTGCTGCCGGTCCCTCGGCGACCCCGCCTCAGGTCCTCTCACTGAGCTGGCGAGCGGCTGTGAGTGCCTACACTATACCCATATCGGCAATTGTTGCAGAATCACACAAAGGTCGATCCCAACTGCCCAAATGTGGCAGGATAATAGAGCACTAAAGTTTCAGAAGGGAATTGGGTTAGGGGGAATCCTGGGGGGCATGCGGCGGGTCCGGCCGGTTCGTCGCAGACCTTAGTCACACACCATCAGGGTCTCCGGATAATCCGGTAGCACGGTGGCCTGCGGCTCCTCGGCATCGCCCGGTGTTTCTCCGGGCTGCGCGGCGAAAAAGGCATTCACCTGGGCCAACACGTCCTGGCCGGTCCGCGCATGGTAAATGGACGCCCGCAGCCGGGAGCCTCCGGGCACGCCGTGGGTGAACCAGGAGGCGAACTGCTTCATTTTGCCCGCGGTTTCGCCGTGGCGGGCGTCGCGGGGCAGGGCCTGGCTGGCCTCGGCCTCGTGGAGCAGCATTTCAAAGTACGTGCGGATCATGCGGTAGCGGTCGTCGTCCGTGGGGCTGTCGTAGACGCCGGTGGCCGTGTACTGCGCAATCTGGCGGAAGATCCAGGGGTTGGCCGGGGCCGCACGGCCGATCATGACGGCATCGCAGCCGGTCTTGGCCACCATGGCCGCGGCGTCCTCCGGGGTGCGGATGTCGCCGTTGCCAATCACCGGAATGGTGACCGCCTGCTTCACCGCGGCAATCCACTCCCAGCGTGCCTGGCCGCTGTAACCCTGCTCGCGGGTACGGGCATGGAGGGCCACCGCGTTGAGCCCCTCCGCCTCGGCCATGCGGGCCAGCTCCACGCACACAATCTGCGTGTCGTTCCAGCCCATCCGGAACTTGACGGTGAAGGGAATGGTGACCGCCCGCCGCACCGCGCGGAAGATTTCGGCAATCTTCGGCAGGTCGCGCAGCAGGCCCGATCCGCCATTGCAGCCCACAACGCGCTTGGCCGGGCAGCCCAGGTTCAAGTCCACCAGGTCAAAGCCCGTATCCTCGACAATGCGCGCGGCTTCGGCCAGAGTTTCGGCATTCGAGCCGAAGAGCTGCGCGCCGATGGGGTGCTCGTCGTCGTAGAAGGTGAGGTAGCGCTTGCGCTTGGCCTCGCGCATGCGGCTCAGCCCGTCAGCCGAAGTGAACTCGGTCATCAGCAGCCCACAGCCGGACTGGGCATTGGTGACGGCCGCTTCAATGG
>DATKTQ010000003.1:0-19808 GCA_035531055.1 Occallatibacter sp.
ATTCCCAACCTGCCGCCCTGGGGAACCGTCACCAGCATTCAGCCGTCCTTCTTTGATGCGGGATCGGCCTACGTCTCCATCGACTTCCATCTCGTGAACGATCGCGATCCTTACATTTACAGAACCACCGACTTTGGAAAAACCTGGACAAAGATCTCCGGAGATTTGCCCAAGGGTCCGCTCGCCTATGTGCGGAACGTCTCCCAGGACCCGAACTGCAAAAACCTCCTCTTCGCGGGAACCGGGAATGCGCTCTACTACTCACTGGACGACGGGGGTACGTGGACACACTTCAATCAGGGTCTGCCGCCTTCGCCCGTCACCTGGACCGTGGTGCAGAAGCGCTTTCATGACCTCGTGGTGTCCACGTACGGTCGCGGGTTCTACATCCTGGACGATATTACGCCGCTGGAGCAGATGGCGCAGACGAAGACCACAGCAGACGTTCGCTTCTTCACGCCCCGGCCCACTTATCGCCTGCCGAGGCGCGAGTTTGCTTTCCTCGACTTCGCGCTCAAGTCTGCGCCCTCCAAGCCGGCGGAACTGCAAATCTTCGATAGCAAGGGAAGCCTGGTCCGCAAGCTCACTCGACCGGCCCACGCTGGCCTCAATCGCATCGGCTGGAACATGCACTACGCCCCGCCGCGCCAGGTGGCTCTGCGCACGCTGCCTCCTGAAGACCCGCACATCTTTATCGAAGGCCGCTTTTTCGGCAAAGATGTTCGTCCCGTCACGCACTGGGGCATGGAAGAGATTCCCACGCCCATGGCTGTGCCCGGAGACTACGTGGCCAAGCTCACCGTGGACGGAAAGACCTACTCGCAGCCCGTTACGATTCTCATGGACCCGCACAGCCCCGGAAGCCAGGCCGATATTGAAGCTTCCGTCAAGCTCCAGTTGCAGGTTGCCGCCGACGTGAGCAAGACCGCGGACATGGTGAACAACTTTGAGTGGATGCGCAAGCAGCTCTCGGTTGTGGAGCAGATGCTGGATAGCGAAAAGGGCAACCCCGCGCTGGCCAAGGCCGCCCAGGCCATGGATACGAAGATGCAGGACGTGGAGTACGAGCTGCTCTCGAATCCCCTCGCCGCCAGCGACGACAAAACCTACATTTCGGCATGGAAGGTCTACTACAATTTGCTTTGGCTCGAAGCGGAAATTGGTCCGGGCGCGGGCGACGTGGCGGGAGGAACAGAGTATCGACCCACAGATACGGAGGTGGAACTTTTTCATCAGATTGAGCAGAAGCTGGACGCGGCGGAATCGGACTACCACCATCTTTTGACCGTCGAATTGCCCGCTTTCAATCGCGAGCTGCTGCAGCACAATGTGACGCCCATCCGCGGTGTGCAGCGACCCTAGCCGCGGGTTTCATGCATCGGAACGAAGGCCCCGAACGCGCATGCGCCGGGGCCTCATATTTTGTGAGTTCAGACTGCGGCTCTCGTTAATTTAGAACCGGGTCGCGAGTCATGGCGCCGTTCACCATGCGCCAGATGCCGCGCGGGTTTGCGTTCTGCAACTCCTCTGGAAGCTCCGCTTCAGGAAATCCCTGGTAGCAGACGGGCCGTGCGAAGCGAAGTATGGCGCGTGTGCCAACCGCCGTAAAGCGGCTGTCTGAAGACGATGGATACGGGCCGCCGTGGACCATTGCGTCGCACACTTCCACTCCGGTGGGGAATCCATTGAATAGCACGCGACCGGCCTTGCGTTCCAGCACCGCAATCAGATCACGGTTCTCCGCAAGGTCGCCGTCAGTTCCGAGAATCGTCGCAGTCAAGTGGCCCTCCAGCTCTTCCGCGGCATGCATCATCGCCTCGCGTTTGCCATAGCGCACCAAAAGAGTTGTGGGTCCAAAGATTTCCTCGCTCAACGCCGGCTTGGCGAGGAAGGTTTCGATCTCAGTCTCCAGCAAAACCGCTCCAGCGCGGCACGGTCCACCCGCAGCTGTGGATGTGTGTGCCGATAGCCCTTCCGTCTTCTTTCGCGCTTCCAGTGACCGGCTGTAGTTGGCGGCAATCGCGGGCGTCAGCAACGAAAAGGCGCTGCTCTCGCCGGTCAGCCGGCGCATCTCCGCGAGGAAAGGCTCTGTTTCAAGCTGGTCGGGCAGGAAGACCATTCCAGGCTTTGTGCAGAACTGGCCCGCGCCCAAGGTGAACGAGCCAAACAGCCCACCGGCAATCGCAGTGCCGCGCTCCTTCAGCGCCCCGGGAAGGATGAAGATAGGATTTGTGCTGCCCATCTCCGCAAAGCAGGGAATTGGATTTGGCCGTTGCGCCGCGAGATCCATCAGCGCGCGGCCGCCCTTCTGCGATCCGGTGAAACTTACGGCCTGAATCAGTGGATGTGTCACCAGCGCCTGGCCAACCGCAAAGCCAGCATCGAACAGCAGAGAGAAGAGGCCCGCCGGCGCACCGCACCGCTTGATGCTCTCGGCGATCACTCTGCCTACCAACTCGCTCGTTCCCGGATGGGCAGGGTGTGCTTTCACAAGGACAGGATTCCCCGCCGCAAGCGCGGATGCTGTGTCCCCGCCTGCGACCGAAAACGCAAGCGGGAAATTGCTCGCACCAAAAACTGCAACCGGGCCCAGTGGCCGAAGCATCGAGCGCAGGTCGGGCCGCGCCAGTGGCTTGCGATCGGGTAGCGCTGTGTCAATGCACGCTTCTACCCACGATCCCTCTTCCACAAGCCGCGCGAACATGCGCAACTGATTGCTGGTTCGCTGCACCTCTCCGCGCAGGCGCCCCTCGGGCAGAGCGGTCTCCTGTTGTGCCCGTTCCACAATCTCGTCTGCCGCCGCATCCAGCCGGTCGGCAATCGAACGCAGAAGTTGCTCTCGATCCGCAGTGCCGGCCTTGCGCCACACAAGGAAGGCCGACTGCGCTGCCTGCACCGCCCGGTCCACATCTTCTTCTGTGGCGGAGTGGAACGCGGGTTCAATGGCTTCTCCTGTGGCAGGATTCACGGCGCGAAACTCAGCCCCGCTTTGCCCCGCACGTTCTCCCGCAATCCAGGACACTCCTTCTAGCTCCATCATTCTCCTCCCTGCGGAAAGGCAGTGCTTTGCATCGATGGAGGATTGGCAAGTGCCTGATTCACGGCAGCGCGCACTGCTTCCAGCTCTGCACCCACCACCTCCAACCGCGGCGCACGCACCCGTGCATTGCCCGTCCCGGTCTCCTGCTGCACCTGCTTGATGAGCTGAATAAACTTTGGCACGGTGTCCATTCTCAGCAGTGGCAAAAACCAACGATAAAGCGCGAACGCATCCTCATCCCGGCCTTCCACCGCCGCATTGAACAGGGCCACCGACTCAGCCGGAAACGCATTCACCAGTCCCGCAACCCAGCCTACAGCGCCAGCTGCCACGCCTTCAACAATCGCATCGTCCACTCCAACAAAAATCCGCAGCCGATCGCCCACCAGCGCTCGAATTGCGGTCACGCGGCGCACGTCGGTGGTGGACTCCTTCACCGCAGCAAAATTCTCGTGCTCGGCTGCAAGCTCTGCAATCTGCTCAGGAAGAAAATCTGTTCCGTAGGAGACAGGATTGTTATAAAGCATGCAGGAAAGCCGCGTGGCCTCAAAAATTGCGGCGATATGCGCCTTCATCTCCCGCCAGTCGCCGCGATACACATAAGGCGGCAGCACCATCAGGCCCGCGCAGCCCGCTTGTTCGGCCATCTTTGCCAGAGCCACGGCCTCAACCGTGGAGAGCGCGGAGATGGCCGCAATCACAGGCGACTCCTTCGCGGTTGCCACGATGTTTTTCAGCAGCGCATTCTTCTCCTCGTTGGTGAGTGTTGCGGCCTCTCCCAGCGAGCCCAGTGCGATGATGCCTGTGCATCCATTGGCAAGCAGCCACTGGGCATGCCGCTTCATGAAAGCGTGATCCACGCGCAGGTTCTGGTCAAAACAGGTTGTCATCGCAGGCATTACGCCGGTCCACTTCATACTGTCTCCTTCAGGTTGTTGGAATCAATGTGTGCCGAACCAGTCGACTCTGCCAGGCCGGAAACCCGCGCCGGAAAAATCGGAGAGCGAACTGAGTCCGCTTGCCATCCGAAGAGAAACTCCGTGGCGCCCCCGCAGACGCGCCCCTGGCAGGGGCCCATGCCGCACCGCGTATGCAGCTTGGCGTCGCGCCAGCTTTCGCGCTCTCGTAATGACCCGAAGTGAACGTCTTCACAGCGACAAACGATTGTGCTGTCGTCCGCCAGGGTGCGCAGTTGCGAATTCAGCCTGCATGCACTTTTCAGGGCGCGTACAAAACGCAGCGCTGTCCGCCTACGTGGAACGAGCCGTTGTGCCTCCTGCGCTCGATCGTCTGCGGCGAGCCCGGCAAGCCGTCCTTCCAGTAGCGACAGCTCTACGCCGCCGATGCCAGTCGGCTCTCCCGCGCACCACACTCCCGGCACCGAGGATTGCAGCAGCTCGCTGGTGGCCACAAATCCATTTTCCAGCCGGCAACCCAGCAAGGCTGCCAGTTCGGTGTTCGGAATCAGGTGGAAGCCGCACGCAAGATAGTCGCATTCCACCGTCCAATGCTCTTGGCCTTGCCGCAGCTCAACGGCGTGCAGTTGGTCGTCTCCATGGGCCGCAACGACATGGCAGTTCGTGCGATACCGGCTGTGCCGCGTTGTCCACCGATATTGGACGCCCTGCCGGAGCTTGCCCGGCTGCGCCAGCAGATGCAGCGCCAACGGCATCATTTGCCCGGCCTTCGCCTGTTCGCAGATTGCCGCGATTTCCGCACCGCGCGCAGCCAAATGTGCCGCCACCGCTAGCAGCAGTGGCCCCGTTCCGGCCACGACGACGCGCTTGCCCGCAATCGGCAGACCGCCGCTCACCATGGCATCCAGCCCGCCCGCACCCATTACGTTGGGCAGCGTCCATCCGGGGAAGGGAACAAAGCGCTCGCGCGCGCCCGTGGCCAGAATCAGGTTCCCGAAGCGCAGGCTTATCGTGGCGTCTCGCGCCGCGGCGCCGGTGCGTTCCGCCTGCAGCAGGCCATGCTCAGGACTGTCGAAGACCCTCCATCCGTGCAAACGTTCCACGGTGGAAGCCTCGAGCCTGTCCAACCATCGCCGTGCCGTGGAGGGAAGGTGCGCACCACCGCGCCAGATTTGTCCGCCCGCAGCAGGATTGTCGTCCACCAGGCCCACCAGCCTGCCGCGTTCCGCCGCCGTCACCGAGGCCGCAATGCCCGCGGGCCCTGCGCCAATCACCAGCGTGTCAAATGCCTTCATCATGGTGCGGAGAGCCCTCCCTCCGTGGTCACCTGCATGCCTTCCGTGCACAAAATCTGGCAGCTCTGCTGGTGATGCACACCGTCGATTGTCAAGCGGCACTCCATGCAGATTCCCATTCCACACAGCGGCGCACGTGGCTCGCCAGTCACTGACCACCGCGTATGCGAGCCAGCCAACAGAGCGGCGCATGCCACCGTCGTACCCGGCGCAACCTCCAGGGTCACACCGTCGATGGTCAACGCGAGCATGCGAGGCCGTTCACCCATGCGCGGCCTCCGGCTGGTTCGACGCAGGGTTCCCACTCTGTCGGGCAAGAAAACGGGCGGGTAAATAGGGCTCCGCGGAGATCTTGGTTTCTGCTCCGGTAATGCTGGCCAGTAGCAGCTTTCCTGTTGCAAGCGAAGTCGTAATGCCCAGCCCTTCATGCCCAGTGGCCAGAAAAACGGATTCATCCTCGGGCCAGGGGCCGATGAGCGGTAGTTTGTCTGGTGTCGCGGCTCGAAATCCGGTCCATACGCGGATCGCCTGCAGCGCGCCGATGGCAGGCATGTACTCTTGCGCCCGTCTCACCATCCACGCCAGCAATGCATGATTGATCTGCTTGTCGTCGGCGTCGTACTCGCGCGAGCTCCCAATCAGCAGCTGCCCCGTTTGCCGCGGCTGCACGTTGAAGGCAACCGAGTCCGTCGCAAGCGCGTGCGCGCTCTTCAGGTAGCCGAGCTCCACAAGCTGGTGGTGCGCAAATCCGGGGTAGCGCTCCGTAATCACAAGGTGTCCCCGGCGTTTCCTGATGGGTACGCTCGGCGTCAGACTCGGAGCATCGGTTCCGCACGCATTCACAATGTACCTTGCATGCACCTCAGTCCCATCCGCCAGCCGCACCCTTCCTTGCCCGGCCTCGACCACGCGCTTTCCGGTCGCAGTCCACGCTCCCATCTCAGTGGCCTTTTGCAGCAGATGTGCCGCGGCACACGGCGGGTACAGAACGGCATCGGAAGGGACCAGCAGTCCGCCGGCCAGTCCGGGGCGCAGTTGGGGTTCGGCTTCAGCCAGCTCCCGGCTGTCCAGAATGTCCGTCTCTGTTCCGGCTGAGGAGTAGAGCTTTTGCTTGCGCCGGACCTCGGCCATCTCTTCCTCATCGGCCGCCACCCAGATTGTGCCTCGTGCCTCGAACTCGGCCTGCGGCGGAAGCTCGGACGCGAGTTGCCTCCACAGTTCCACGGACCAGCGCGTCAAATCCATTTGCGCCGGTGAGTCATCCATCACCACGATGTGTCCCATGCCCGCGGCCGTGGCGCCCCCGCCCACGTCCGAGGCATCGAACACGGCCGTCTTCAGGCCATGCGTCGCGCACTCGCGTGCGCAGGCGGCGCCCACGATGCCCGCGCCCAAAATCGCGACATCAAAGCTCTCCGTCATGAGCCAATGCCCGTTCGGAACGGGTCTTCAGGATCCAGGATTAGCCGGCCCTCGGAGATGATGAATGCTGAGCCAGTGATGCTCGGCAGGATGTGCGTGGGGGATTCGTCGGCGATCTTATAAGAGCCCTCGAAGACGGTGCCGAGAATGCCTTCCTGCCTCCACAGCTCTCCGGGGGCCAGTCTTCCGTCCGCGGACAGGCAGGCCATCTTGGCGCTCGTTCCTGTCCCGCACGGTGAGCGATCATAGGCCTTGCCGGGACACAAAACAAAATTGCGGCTGTCCGCCTCTGTTGTTTCCGCCGGCGCAGACAGCTCGATATGGTCAATCAGACCGCCGCCTTCTCCCGTGATTCCTTCCGCCTCAAGCGCTCCGCGCACGGCCCAGGTGAACTCCGTCAAATTCTCACAATGCTCAAGAGTCAACGGGCAGGGCTTCGATTCCGTCAGAAAGAACCAATTACCGCCCCACGCAATGTCGCCGCTCACCACGCCGAATCCTGGGACTTTTACCGGAACGTCCCGGCGAAAGCGGAAGCTGGCCACATTCTCCACCGTCACTTTGCCGGACGGGTGCAAGGTCGCTCCCACAACGCCCACGGGGGTCTCAATTGTGTGCCTTCCCGGCTGGATGCGCCCCAGACGCGCCAGCGTGGTGACCACCCCAATGGTGCCGTGGCCGCACATGCCCAGGTATCCCACATTGTTGAAGAACAGGGCACCGGTCGCGCACTGGCTGTCCGTGGGCTCCACAAGCAGCGCCCCCACCAGCACGTCGGATCCGCGAGGCTCATTCACCACAGCGGAACGAAAGGAGTCATGCGCCTCGGCAAAGCGGCGCAAACGTTCCGGTAGAGGCCCGGTTCCCAATTCGGGACCGCCGGAGACAACAACCCGGGTTGGCTCGCCGGCCGTATGGGAGTCGATAATCTGAATCGAGGACATAGCTCTCAAATTGTCCACAAATCTGGATACTATCTTAATCCAGGTGTAGACACTGTGTTGAATTTCCCAGCTTTAACACAAAGTCGCAAGGTACAATCCCTTGGGAGAGACGGAGCAACTTAAAAGATGGCAGTTCATGCGGCAGGTGGCGGCAAATCAACCGGACGGGCCAAAGCTGTACATGGAAACAGCTTGCGCAAGGCCTTTCATGAAATTCGCGAATTGATTGTTCATGGCCGCCTCTCGCCCGGGTCGTGGATTGTGGAAGCGGACTTGGCCCGCCATCTCGCCATGAGCCGAACCCCGGTCCGCAGCGCCCTGCACCTGCTGCAGCGGGAGGGCTACGTGATCGAGCACACCAATGCGCGCAAATCGCGCATGGTGGTCGCCCCTCTCACCCAGGAAGATGCCGCCGAACTCTACCCCATCATCGGCCATGTGGAAGGGCTTGCCGGCAGGAGCACGGCCGCGCTGCCCAAAAGCCGAAGGAATGAAATTGTCGCCCAGTTGCGTGGGTTCAACGAGCAACTGCGCGACATTCTCGGCGGAAAAGCTTCCCGCACCGCTGGAATCTTCGACATCGATCACGGTTTTCACCGCACCATCATTGAGGCCGGAGCCGGTCCCCGGCTTACTACCCTGCACAAGTCCATTGAGCCTCAGGCCGAGCGGTACTGGCGTCTTTATGCGAGTTCGATTCTTCATGACCTCCACCTTTCGGTCGCAGAACATGAGGAGATCATCGCGGCGATTGCTGCCGGCGATCCTGACCGGACCGAGCGCGCCCTGCAGGTGAACTGGGAAAACGGCTGCGGACGCCTGGCCCGGGTCATCGACATTTTCGGCGAACGCGGCAGTTGGTAGCTGTCCTGCCTGCTGCAAAGCAGTCTGATCCGGAAGACGGGAATCGCAATGCGATCGTTTTGAGGCTTGACGAACTGCATGCCATATTGTACACAATTCTTTAAGCGAAGTTGTGTTCCAATTCTCTGAAAATTTCTGCTGCGCCGCTTGTCGCGCCCCGTACAGTCCGGCAGTGCAAGAAGTCGCCTTATGAAAACAATCTGCGCCCGGTCAATCGGCGCGGGTTCCGGCCGCCATCCGGTCGGAATATCGTTTTTGAGCGGTCTGAACTCAGTCTTATCTGCAGTCTGACAGGAGGAGCATGAATCCCAAACACGCGATCTACACTCTGGTGCTTGCCTGCATGGGCGGGCTCGTATGCGGCGCATCTGGCCAGGTCACCCGGGCCGACTACGATCACGCCTTGCACCTCCAGCAGAAGTACGACTCGCTGGTTTTGGACTTGCCAGACACCCCCGTCTGGCTTCCTTCAAGGGGCCGCTTTCTCTATCGGAAGAGCGTAGAGGGCGGCCACCAGTTCGCGCTCTACTCCGCGGCCACACAGGCCAGACAGCCCGCGTTTGACCACGCGAAGCTTGCCGCGGCGCTCTCGGCCGCCGGCGGTGAACGAGCTACCGCGCTGACTCTCCCATTCGCGAGTTTTCGCTTCCTTGATGGCGAGTCGGCCATGGCATTTGAGGTCGGCGATACGGCCTGGAAGTGCGACCTGAAGGAATGGAAGTGCGCCGGCCATCCCATCTTTTCCGGCGACGATTATGGCTACGACGACACGCCGAAGGCGGAGAACAGCACGAAGAAGACGATGGCTTCGCCGGACGGCAAGTGGCTCGCCTACATCCTCAATTTCAACGTGATGGTTCGCTCGAAGGACGGCAAGCAGGACTTCACGCTCAGCGAAGACGGCTCCGAGGGCAATTACTACGCCTTCTCCACCATGTCCTGGTCGCCCGACTCCACACATCTGGTCGCCTACCGCATCCGCCCTGGATATCACCGCATCCTTCACTATGTGGAGTCGTCGCCCAAGGACCAGCTTCAGCCGGAAACCTTCACCATGGTTTACCCCAAGGCGGGCGATGTACTGGCGCTTCCGCAGCCGGTGCTTTTTGATGTGCCCGCGCACAAAGAAATCCCCATCTCCAACGCGCTATTCCCCAATCCTTATGAGCTTTCGCGCGCCGTCTGGTGGAAGGACAGCCGCGGCTTCACCTTCGACTACAACCAGCGCGGTCACCAGGTCTATCGCGTCATCGAGGTGGACGCACACACAGGCCTTGCGCGAACTCTCATCGATGAGCAGAGCAAGACCTTCATCAACTACGAGCCTCTGGTCATGAACCAATCCGACACGGGCAAGATTTACCGCCACGACGTGAACGATGGCAAGGAGATCATCTGGGCCTCTGAGCGTGACGGCTGGGAGCACCTCTACCTTTTCAACGGCCGCACCGGCGCTCTCGAAAACAAAATCACCTCGGGCCATTGGGTTGTGCGCGCGGTGAATTACGTGGACGACCAGAAGCGCCAGATTTGGTTTGAGGCCAGCGGCATGAATCCCGGCGAGGACCCTTACTTTGTTCACGCCTACCGCATCAATTTTGACGGAACCGGCCTCACGCCGCTCACGCCCGCGCCGGCCAATCACCACGTGGTCTTCTCGCCGGACGGAAAGTATTACATTGACACCTGGTCGCGCATTGACCTTGCCCCGACCATGGCCCTCTACCGCACCTCTGACAACAAGCAGCTTGCCGTCGTGGAGCACGCCGATATCAGCAAGCTCCTTGCCGCCGGCTGGCATCCACCCACAGTTTTCCACGCCAAGGGGCGCGATGGAATTACGGACATCTGGGGCGTGATCTACAAGCCGGAAAACTTCGATCCGCACAAGAAATACCGAGTCATCGAAGACATCTATGCCGGGCCACAGGGCTCGTTTGTCCCCAAATCTTTCACCCCGCGCATCGAGCCGCTCACGCAACTCGGCTTCGTTGTGGCGCAGATGGATGGCATGGGCACCAACAACCGCTCGCGAGCTTTCCACGACGTGACCTGGAAAGATCTCAAAGATGCCGGTTTTCCCGATCGCATTCTCTGGCACAAAGCCGCGGCCGCCGAATTCCCCTGGTACGACATCTCGAAAGGCGTCGGCATCTTCGGCACCTCGTCCGGCGGCCAAAGCTCGATGGGCGCGCTGCTCTTCCATCCAGACTTTTACACCGTCGCGGTCTCCAACAGCGGCTGCCATGACAATCGTATGGACAAGATCTGGTGGAACGAGCAATGGATGGGCTGGCCCGTCGGCCCGCAATATTCTGCGTCCTCCAATGTCGACAACGCCTGGCGGCTCAAGGGAAAGCTGCTTCTCATCTTTGGCGAGATGGATCACAACGTTGATCCTTCCTCCACGCTGCAGGTTGTGGACCGATTGATCCGCGCTCACAAAACCTTCGATCTGCTGGAGGTGCCCGGCGCTGACCACGGCACGCGTGGCCCCTATGCTTACTACACCCTGCGCAAGACCTACGACTTCTTTGTGCGCAACATGTTGGGCGAGCAGCCGCCGGACTGGAATGCTGACCCGGTTCCGGTAGGCAAAAAGTAATCGCGGAGCATTCCTACTCTGCGTCATAAGTCACACGGCCTGAAACAGAGGCTGGGTGATTTATCGTCCTGCGAAGTGGCGCAGATCTGCGTCTTCTATCACTTCAAGAGTCAAGAAATAAAAATTGCTGGAGGGGTTGTGATCGCCGGCTAACTTTCGCCGGCCCTTCATTCGCCTGCATGCGCAAGCTGCTCCTGAGGCCGCAAGCGCAGGATCAGCACTCCGGAAAGCAGAAGCGAGACCGACATGAAAAGAAATCCCCCGCGCGAGTTGCCGGTTGCCGCTTCCAGTTCGCCAACCAGCCATGCCCCGAAAAACCCGCCAAGCGCGCCGCAACTATTGATCAGAGCCATCGTCTCCCCGGCTACGTTTGCGGGCAGCATCTCAGGAATCATGGCGAAGAACGGGCCGTACGGCGCATACATCGCGCCGCCGGCAAGAATGAGAAATGCGTATGCGAACCAGAAGTTGTGGCCGGCGGTCGCAAATGATCCGAAGAGTCCGAACCCGGCAAGGATCAGAAAGGGCCAGACCGTGTGTTTGCGGCTCAATGTGCGGTCGGAATACTGTGCAACCACCAGCATAAGGATGATCGCCAGTAGGTATGGGGCGACGCTCAGGAATCCGACGGTTTCGATCCCCTGCTTCATTCCGGCTTTAAGAATCGTGGGCAGCCAAAGGACAAAACCGTAGACGCCGATACTCCAGCTGAAATATTGCAGACACAGCAGGCGCACATTCGGTGTTGCGAATGCAGCCAACAGGTTGCGCATTTTCGGCAGCGCGAGCTGCTCCTGCACGAGCTCTCTGTTGAGTTGGTCACAGCATGCATCCGACAGCCAGGGCACGTTGCGCGGGCGGTCCCTCACCACCGCGAGCCAGACAAACGCCCAGAGCACAGACGGAATCCCTTCGAGGATAAAGGTCATCTGCCAGCCGAAAAATTTGATTAGTAAACCGGTGAGCGCGGACATCCACAACATCGTGGCCGGATTGCCAAGAATGAGAATGGCATTTGCGCGCGAGCGCTCGCTGCGCGTGAACCAATTGGTGAGCAGAATCAGCAAAGCGGGAAAGATAAAGCTTTCCGCGACGCCAAGCAGCATGCGATCGAGAGCCAAAAGCCAGAAGACGCGGATAATGCCGGTGAGGGCCGCAAGTAAGCCCCAGCAGACGAGGGCGACAAATACGATTTGCCGCGCGCCTTTGCGCTGCGCATAGGCTGCGCCCGGAACCTGAAAGAGGAAGTAGCCGAGAAAGAACAGCGCAGCGAGAAGTGCCGACTTGGAATCACTTATGTGAAGCGTCTCGGCAAGCCCCGCCGCGGCCCCGAAACCATAGTTCGCGCGGTCAAGGTACGCCAGACTATAAGTAACGAAAACGACGGGTAAGAGAAATATCCAGCGTCGACGCAGATATTTCTTAGCCAACTCCGCGTTTGCAGCCTCCCGATTCAGCACGCAAGAGGTATAACATCTTTGCGTGACCATAGTCTGTAAAATTGCGAGTTGGACGGGAGGTATCCTCGCGGCGCCTCTTCGGCAGGCACGGCCATAAGGTCGGGTCGAGCAAGCAAACCGAAACGATGCTTCTTACGGATGATTGAAAGGATCCAGTCTGATCGCACCCATCTCACTCGAATCTGTGCTGGAAACAAGCGGCCGCAGCTTGTACGATGTCGCGACACATGCTGCCGGGCCGGGCGGTTCATTGCCGCTTTCTGCGGAAATGCTGCTCGCCGAGCCTTCCGGAAATCTCTTCGGCCTGAGCCAGGGCGCCGGAATGGGTTGGGAACCATCGCGCCTGCTCGATCCGCAGTTTCTCATTCTTAGTACGCACGGCGGCATGCGTGCCGAAAACGGCCAACCGATCGCACTGGGCTTCCACACTGGTCATTGGGAGGTCGGTCTCCTTGTCGGCGAAGCAGCGCGGGTGCTGAAGTCGATGCACGCTCTGCCATTTGCCGGAGCATGCACCGATCCGTGCGACGGCCGCACGCAGGGCACAACCGGGATGATGGACTCCCTTCCCTTTCGCAATGACGCGGCGACGGTGTTGCGCCGGCTGATCCGTTCCCTGCCGACGCGCAAAGGCGTGATCGGCGTTGCCACCTGTGACAAAGGCCTGCCGGCCATGATGATGGCACTCGCCTCATGCGGAAAGACTCCCGCAGTGCTGGTGCCGGGCGGGGTAACTCTGCTTCCGGAGTCGGGCGAAGACGCAGGCAAAGTACAGACCATCGGAGTGCGCTTTGCCCAGAAGCAGATTTCGCTGGACTATGCAGCGGATGTCGGCTGCCGCGCATGCGCGTCCCCCGGTGGAGGATGCCAGTTTCTTGGCACCGCGGCAACTTCGCAGGTGATTGCTGAGGCGCTGGGGTTGGCGCTTCCCCATACAGCCCTTGCGCCTTCTGGCCAGCCCATATGGCTTGACATGGGTGCGCGGGCAGCGCGCGCGGTGCTTCGCCTGTTCCAAATGCAGCTGGGTGTCGCGGACGTACTCACGGATGCTTCTGTGCGCAACGCCATGGTCCTTCATGCAGCTTTTGGCGGTTCCACAAATCTGCTCTTGCATCTTCCGGCCATTGCGCACGCGGCGCGGCTCTCACGGCCCACGGTTCAGGATTGGACTGCGGTCAACCGGAATACTCCGCGGCTGGTGGACGTCCTGCCCAACGGGCCGCGGAACTTTGCCACCATACAGGTCTTCCTGGCTGGCGGCGTCCCGGAAGTGATGTTGCATTTGAAGGAGCGCGGCCTGCTCGACCTTTCCGTGAAGACTGTAGCCGGAACTTCGCTTGACGAATGCCTGAACTGGTGGCGAGAAAGCCCGCGCCGCCGCCAGTTGCGCCAAAGGCTGCGCGATGTGGATGGAATCGATCCCGACGACGTGATCATGTCCACCGACCAGGCAAGAGCGCGTGGTCTTGCGCCCACCCTCTGCTTCCCCATGGGGAATCTCGCTCCAGATGGTGGAGTCATCAAGAGCACAGCCATCGATCCGTCGCTCATTGGCGAAGATGAGATCTACAACCATTGCGGTCCGGCGCGAGTCTTCATCACGGAAGAGGCAGCAATCGCTGCCATCAAACAAGGCGAAATCGAAAAAGGGGATGTCATAGTCCTGATATGCGGCGGTCCTGCAGGTGCGGGGATGCAGGAGATTTATCAAATCACGGCCGCGCTCAAGCAGCTTCCCCATTGCAAGCATGTTGCTGTTCTCACGGATGCGCGTTTCAGCGGTGTCTCCACCGGCGCTTGCATTGGCCATGCATCTCCTGAGGCGCTTGCCGGTGGCGCAATTGGCAAGGTCCTCGATGGCGACCAGATTGCAATTGTGATAGACCGCAGGGCGCTTACGGGCTCGGTAAATCTCGTGGGCGATGAGCAGGAGATTTTTGGGGCCGATGAGGGTTGTCGGCGACTGGAGCAGCGAAAGCCACGGCCGGATCTTGCGCCTCATCCGTCCCTCCCTGACGACACGCGGCTTTGGGCGGCTCTGGTTCAGGCAAGCGGTGGAGTTTGGGGCGGTTGCGTCTACGACGCAGACAAAATCATTTCCACATTGGAGAGAAACAAGTGAAGCTCTTTCGCACCAGGCAGGGAATTTATGTGGAAGATGGAGGAAGTTACTTCCAAATTCCTGGAGTTACATGGGATGAGTTAGTCGCTCATGACGATTTGCATAAATACCTAGGGGAGATTGCAAGGCTTAGCAATCCGGCAGGCGAGCTTCGCGCAGAAGATATCGAAGCGCCAATCGGCAGCCAGGAAGTGTGGGCTGCGGGAGTTACGTATTATCGCAGTCGCAATGCGCGCATGGAAGAATCGAAGGAGGCCGGCGGCGGCAGCTTCTATGACAGAGTCTACTCCGCGGAGCGGCCAGAGCTCTTTTTTAAGGCTGTGGCAAGCCGGGTTGTAGGGCCCGGGCGGGCAGTGCGCATTCGGCGCGACGCAAAGTGGTCTGTGCCCGAGCCGGAACTGACGCTGGTGATCAAACCCTCGGGAAAAATCATTGGTTATACAGTCGGAAATGATATGAGTTCGCGGGACATTGAAGGCGAGAACCCCCTCTATCTCCCCCAGGCCAAGGTTTACGACGGAAGTTGCGCGCTGGGCCCATGCGTCTTGATAAGCCCCGATCTGATGCCTTCATCGGCTGGAATCCAGATTGAGATCCTTCGCGCCGGCCAGGTAGAATTTGCCGGCAAAACCACCCTTGCAGAGATGAAGCGGAACCCGCAGGTTCTTGCCGACTACCTCTATCGCGAGTGCACTTTTTCTGCGGGGTCTTACCTGATGACTGGAACCGGCATCATTCCCCCCGACAGCTTCACGCTGCACTGTGGCGACCAGATTCGCATTACGATTGACGGAATCGGCACACTCATCAACCACGTCGACGCAAATGCGTGACCTTATCAGCCCGCTCTTTCTGGACATAGGAAGAGGATTCTCGTTACGGAGACAGTTTCGTTAAGCCGTTGATGCTAATCATGGTATGGACGAGCAGATTTGAACCGCCGCGGCTCGGCCTCGCGCTGTGTTGTCTCGCATCCCCCCGCAGGCCTTGTTTTGTGCGCATGCGCAGCGCTTCTGCGCGGGTTGCGGTGCTTCGTGGGTCGGCAGTTGAGAAGGGAACTGCCGGTGCGCAAGGGATTGCGGAAGAAGAGATTTAATGGTCGGGACGGGCAGATTTGAACTGCCGACCCCTCGCACCCCAAGCGAGTGCTCTACCAGGCTGAGCCACGTCCCGACATGATCAAGCCGGCTCAGGCGAGCCGGCCTCTGGGGTTCTGTTTAGTTTACACCAGCAGTTGACCTTTGCGGGCGACGGCTGGCAGTGCGGCGAACTAGTGCGATGGGGGCACGTATTCCTTGGGCAGGGCCGAGCCCTCGCCGAAGAAAAACTGCTGCATCTGCTCGACGAGGAACTCCTGCGCCTGCGGGGTCCAGGGTTGCAGGCGGTATTCATTGAGCAGCATCTTCTGGTGGTCGACCCACTCGCCCCAGGCGACTTTGGAGACGTTTTTGTAGATCTTCTGACCGAACTCGGAGTCGAAGGGCGGCTCATCGAGGCCCTCCATTTCCTTCTTGTGACGAACGCAAAAAACGGTATGTGCCATCTGGCTTGCTCCCAGCCTCCATTGTATGGGATGACGGGCGGAAACGGGCGGATGCAGGCGGAGTGGAGCTATGCTGGAGGCACAATGTGCGGACGATTTGCAAGGCGGTCAACGCAGGAGGTTCTGGCGGACTGGTTCGGGGTTCCGCTGGAGGAGATGCCGTGGTTTGCGCCGACGTTCAATGCGGCTCCGCAGAGCGTGCAGCCGGTGGTGCGGCAGAGCCGGGAGACGGGCGGGCGGGAGTTTGCGCTGCTGCGCTGGGGGCTGGTGCCTTTTTGGGCGCGGGATGCCAAGCTGGCCTATAGCACCTTCAACGCGCGGGCGGAGGAGGCGGCGGGCAAGCCGGCGTATCGCGAGGCGCTGAAGAAACGGCGCTGCCTGGTTCCGGCGGATTACTTCTACGAGTGGCAGCGGGTGGACGCGAAGACCAAGCACCCGTTTGCCGTGGGACTGCGCAGCGGCGAGCCGTATGCGTTGGCGGGCTTGTGGGAGCGCTGGCAGCCGAAGGAAGGCGAAGCGCTGGAGACCTTCACGATTTTGACGACGGATCCGAACGAACTGATGGAGACGATCCATAACCGGATGCCGGTGATTGTGGAGCGGAAGGACTATGACCGGTGGCTGGATGCGAGCGACCCGGCTCGGCCTCCGGTGGACCTGCTGCGGCCGTATCCGGCGGAGAAAATGGAAGTGTGGCCGGTGAGTGCGCGGGTGGGCAACGTGCGCAACAATGATGCGGAACTGCTGGCAAGAGAGGAAAGCAAGTGATGCAACTTACATGAGGGTGTGGCGGGGGAACGGCACACTTGGAATGCGCAGTCGGCGGCGAATTCGCTTGACAAGGCGGTGGTTTGGCGGTTTTCTGGTGGAACCTTGGCGAGGTGCCATGCGGCGTGGAAAGTGACGCTCACGAAAGCGTGTTTGTGGAGGAACGTATGCCACATGCGAGTCAATCGACAACGACAGAGCGGGCGTTGGCCGATCCGGTGGCCGGAGGGTTGGCGTATTTTGCCGGAGTGCCTGCCATCTATTTTCTGATACGCGAGCCGTACAATCGGCGGCCATTTGTGCGGTTCCACTGCTGGCAGTCAATCTACTATCTGATTACTTCAATCGTGATTGGCGTGCTGCTGGGCGTGATTACGGAGATAGTGCCGCAGCTTAAGTTTCTGGAGTTTGACCATTTTCCGCTGGTGTCTCTGGTGCTGGTGGTGGTGTGGGTGGTGGCGATGCTGGAGGCGTTCAACGGGAAGCGCTTTAAGCTGCCTGCGCTGGGCGAGATGGCAGAGAAGCGCGCACACCGGTGAAATGCCGCGACGGGTGGCGTGCCTAGTGGCGCTTTTTTCCGACCCGCCTTTTCCCTTTGCGCGGGGACGCTGAGTGGTCGCGCTTCTTTTTGGCCTTGGGCGCGGGACGGGGCGCTTTTTTGCCGGTGAGCGGGATGCCTTCTTCGACGAGCGAGAACTGCAGGCGGCGCTCCTGCGCGAGGATGCGGTCGAGGAGGACGTGGACGCGATCGCCAGCGCGGAAGCGGCGGCCCCAGCGTTCGCCGACGATCTCATGGGCATTTTCGCGCCACGTGTAGCGGTCATCGCGCAGGCTGTCAATGGGCACAAGGCCCTCGACGAACAGATCGGTGAGCTCGACAAAGAGGCCGTATTTGGCGGGGTTTAGCACGAGTGCGTCAAACTCCTCGCCGACGCGGTCCTGCATGAATCGGACCTTCTTCCACTCGACCAGTTCGCGCTCCGCCTCGGCGGCGCGGCGCTCGGTGAGGCTGGTTTCCTCGGCAATCTGTGCGAGCTCCTGCTCGGGAATGGGCGGGTCGATTCCCGCCGAGGGTTCCGCCGAGGGCGAGCGGCGCCTGCCAGCGCGATGGACGACGATGCCGGCGAGGCCTTCATTGGGATGGGTCCAGGGCGAGGCGTGACGGTCTTCTGCCACGTGGCCAAGGCCGGAGATGCCGGCGCGAAGCAGGGCCTTGGTGATGCGATGGACGATGAGGTCCGGATAGCGGCGGATGGGCGAGGTGAAATGGGTGTAAGTTGGCGCGGCAAGCGCGAAGTGGCCCTCGTTGGTCTCTGAGTATCTGGCCTGGCGGAGCGAGCGAAGCATGAGATAACTCAGGATGCGCTCTTCCGGCTTGCCCTCAATGCGCGCGGATAACTTCTGGTACATCTTTGGAGTTACTGCAATATCTTCTGCAACCTCGTGGGTGCGTGCCTGGCGGCCGCTGCGTTGGGCCTCGCGGCGGTCTCCGCGGGTGACGACGCGCTTGACGGGGAGCGCGCCGAGCCCGAGCGAGTAGCCGAAGGCGGCGGCGAGCTCCTCGAACTGCACGACGCGGCGCGGCTCGGGCTTCTCATGAATGCGATACAGAGAAGGTACGCCGAGGTCCTCAAGCCAGGTGGCCACGCACTCGTTTGCGGCCAGCATGAATTCCTCGATGAGGCGATTGGCCCAGGTGCGTTCGGCGCGGGTGACGCCGCGCATCTGGCCGTGCTCATCAAATTCGATGACGGGCTCAGGCAGGTCAAAGTCGATGGAGCCGCGCTCTTCCCGGCGCTTGTTCATGAGCATGGCCAACTGGTGCATGCGTTCGAAGTGCGGAACAAGCTCGGAATAACTGGCTCTAACTTCTTGGTCTCCCTGGAGGATGGCATGGATTTTGGTGTAAGTCATGCGCGCGGCGGAGCGGATGACACCTTCCATAACTTCATAACTGAGGATGCGGCCTTCCGCGCTGAGCTGCAGGATGCAGCTCAGGACGAGGCGGTCTTCGCCGGGGCGGAGGCTGCAGATGTCGCTGGATAGCTCCTGCGGGAGCATGGGAATCGCCCGGTCAGGAAAGTAGACGCTGGTGCCGCGGAGGCGGGCTTCGAGGTCGAGGTCGGTGCCAGGGCGGACGTACTGGGCAACGTCGGCAATGTGGACCTGCAGCTCGAAGGAGCCGTCAGGCTGCGGGGTGACGAGGACGGCGTCGTCGAAGTCCTTTGCGGTTTCGCCGTCGATGGTGACGATGGGCAATTGGCGAAAGTCGCGACGGCGGGCGACTTCCGCGGTGTCGAGGTGCGCCACGGCGCGGGCTTCCTGCAAGACGCCGGGCGGAAAGACGCGGGGGAGCTGATGCTTGCGGATCATCATTTCGACGTCGACGCCGAAGTCGTCGGGGTGGCCGAGGACCTCCGTCACGCGGCCGAAGGGTGGGCGCGTGGGCGTGGGCCAGCTGGTGATTTCGACATCGACGACGAGGCCTTCGAGGCTTTCGTGTTTCGGTGCGTGTTGCGCTTCAGAGCCGAGGACGCGATGCGGTGTTGCGTTGTCCGCGCTCTCGGCAGGGAGTTCCTGGCCGGGCGGGATGAGGATGGATTGCGTCATGCGCTCATCGAAAGGGACGACGTAGTGCTCACGGCCGTTGCGGGAAAGATGGAAAATGCCGACGACGGTGGGGTTGCGGCGCTCAAGGATGCGGGCGATGCGGCCGAGGCGGCGGCCATCAGCGCGGGGCGGTTCGAGCTCGACGAGGACCTGGTCGCCCTGCATGGCGCCGTTGATTTCCGAGGGCGGAACAAAAACGTCTTCCTGCACGCCGGAGG
>DATKTQ010000004.1:0-50145 GCA_035531055.1 Occallatibacter sp.
GATTGTTGAGGTGCAGAACCTCGTGATCCTTGCAGTACGTGGGCCACTGGGGCAGTCCGGGGCCATTGGGGTCGCCGGTGCGGGCAAAGTTGGTCCAGTAGCTCATGAACTGCTCGCTCAGCTTGCGGTCTTCGGGCCGGATGGTCCAGCCGGGGCGCGTGTCGAGGGTGCCGAAGACGTACTCGATGTCATCCGAGTGGAAGGCGAAGGTGCCCGGGTGGAATTTGCTGGGCAGCGCAGCGAGCTCGAAGTGATAGCGATAGACGGGCGCGTCGCCGGTTTTGCATTGCGCCTCAATCCACTTCCAGGTGCCGAAGGCGATGAAGGAATCGCTGCCGAAGTCGATTGCGGAGCGGCGTGCCTCTGCGTCGGTGTTGCCGGGGTAGAGCGAGAGGAACTCGGCCGCGCGGTCCTTGAACATCTTTTCTGCCATGTCCTTCCAGCCGGCGACGGTGATGGGCCGCATGGCGAAGAAGCTGCCTTCATCGGCGTTCCAGCCAGCCAGCATGGGCACGTGCGCCTGCTTCCCTTCGGCGTAGGTTTCCGGTACGGGTTGCGTAAGTACGCGGCCATCTATGTCGGGGTCGAAGCTGGTGGGCTTTTTGGTGACCAAGGCGAGCACTTCGTCCGTAGACAGGGCGCGGAGCTGAGCGAGAGAGTTGACGCCAACCGACGAGAGCCACTCGTCATCCTTTTTGGCGCTGTCCGCAACGGACTCACCGCCAAGGTTCAAGGCGCTGGGAAAGGCTGCGCCGCTTTCTCCGATGGCCTTGGCGAAGAGGCCCTGGGCCATAGGCGAAGCCATGAGCGTGCTGACGGCAAAGGAGCCAGCGCTCTCACCGAAGATGGTGACGTTGGCGGGGTCGCCGCCGAATTTGGCGATGTTGGCGTGGACCCAGTGAAGTGCGGAAACCATGTCCATGAGGCCATAGTTCCCAGCCGATCCGTCGCCCTCTTTTGCCAGCTCACTGGAGGCAAGGAAGCCGAAGATGCCGAGGCGGTAATTGATGGTGACGAGGACGACGCCCTTGAGGGGCAGGAAGTCGCCGTTGTGGCGCGGCTCCGAGCTGGCGCCGCCGGAGTATCCGCCGCCGTGAATCCAGAACATGACGGGTAGATTGGCATTCTTCTTGGCGGTGGCAGGAGCGAAGACGTTCAGGTAGAGGCAGTCTTCGCTGGGGCCAGCGTCCTGGAAGACCATGTCCGCAAAGACGCGGCCCTGGGCGCAGTGCGCGCCAAAGTGCGAGGCGTCGCGGTTTCCCTTCCACTTTGCTGCGGGCTGCGGCGCTTTCCAGCGCAGGTCGCCCACAGGCGGAGCAGCATAAGGAATGCCGAGATAAGCACGGACCTTGCCGTCGTTGATGGTTTTGCCGTGGAGCTTGCCCATGGTGGTTTTGACGTTGAGTGGATCTGCGTGGCCCGCTGCCGAGAGACAGGCCATCATACCGGCCACAGCCAGGGCACACGCCAGCTTGGTACGAATCTGCATGAGAAAATCCTCCGCGCTACACCTTAACAGGACGGACGGAGGAAGCGCAGAGTTTCCAAGGGAGCGAAGGAGTGCCTGGGTTATGGCGCGGAGAGAAGCTCCGGCGCGAGCAGGTCCTGGATGGTTTCTCGGCGGCGGATGAGGCGGGCCTTGCCGCGCTGGACGAGCACCTCTGCGGGGCGCAGGCGGGTGTTGTAATTCGAGCTTTGCGCCATGCCGTAAGCGCCTGCATCGAGCAGAGCCAGCAGGTCGCCGGGCTCGACGGGAGCCAGTTCACGGTCGCGCGCGAAGAAGTCACCGGACTCGCAGACGGGGCCCACGATATCGACCACGCGGGGCCGCCCGCGGCGCGGCTTGACGGGCACAATCTGATGGTGGGCCTGATAGAGGGCCGGGCGGATGAGGTCGTTCATGGCCGCATCGGTGATGACGAAGGTCTTTTTGCCGCTGCGCTTGACTTGGAGCACGCGGGTGAGCAGCACACCGGCCTGCGCCACGAGGAAGCGGCCCGGCTCCAGCATTAGGCGACCAGAGAAGCCCGCCAGCGCACGCTCCAGCTCGGCTGCATATTCAGCGACCTTGGCTTCGGCGTCGAAGCTGCCACCGTGGTAATCGATTCCGAGACCGCCGCCAGCGTCGACGGATTGAAGGACAATTCCCTGCTGGCTGAGCTGGCTGACGAGCCGCATGACGCTCTGCATGGCCGCGCCGAAGGGTTCGACGGAGCGAATTTGCGAGCCGATGTGGACGCTGATGCCGTGCGGCTGAAGCCAGCGGTTGGCGGCGGCGCGCTTGTAGATGCCGAGCGCCTGGCGAATGTCGATGCCGAACTTGTGCTCGCGCAGGCCGGTGGAGATGTAGGGGTGGGTCTCCGCAAAAACGTCCGGGTTGACGCGCAGGGCGAAGCGCGCCTTTTTGCCGAGTTTGCGGGCGCGGCGAGCGAGCAGGTCCAGCTCAGCTTCGCTTTCCACGTTGAACTCGAGAATGCCCACGGCGAGCGCGCGGTCGATCTCGTCCTGCGTTTTCCCCACGCCGGAGAAGACGATGCGCCCGGCGGCATCCGGGGCGGCGGCCAGCACGCGCTCCAGTTCCCCGCCTGAGACGATGTCAAAGCCGGCTCCGTAGCGGGCAAGCAGCTCGAGGATGGCGAGGGCAGAATTCGCCTTGACGGCGTAACAGACGAGGTGGTCGCGGCCCGCAAAGGCCTGCTGGAACATCTGGAGGCGGGCCAGAATCTGGTCCGCGGAATAGACGTAAAGGGGCGTGCCGAAGCGGCGGGCGAGCGAATCCAGAGAGACAGCGCCGCAGCGCATGACGCCGCCTGCGGGGGGATAGGCGAAGGGCCGGGAGGGTTCCATGGGGTGCGTGGTCAAAGCGTCCTGTCCGATGGGATGCGTGCTGCATTGAGCGTATCGCATTTGCGGGTGCGATGGCCCGGGCGAGGCGGCTCAGGGGCCTAGATGCTGAATTGACGAAGCCATGGCGCGAAGAGCGAGGCGACCTTGTCCGGCTGCTCGTAGGCGGCGAGGTGGCCGGCATCGGGCAGCAGGTGGAACTCGCAGCCACCGGGCGCGGTTTGGAAGACGCTCATTTCGGCAGGAGTGATGCCGGGGTCCTCGCCTCCGGCAATGGCCAGCACAGGGACATCGATGGTGGCGACGCTGGGCACAGAATCCGGCCGGACAGCCAGACCAGCCTGCACGGCCACCAGAGCCTCCGGTGTGATGGTCATGCGGGCGCGAAGCTCCTGGACCATCTGCGGCATGCGCGCGCGCGCCGTTGCGCCGATGAGCGTCTGGGCCATGGAATCGAAGACCTGAGAAGCGCCGCCACTGCGGGCCTGGGCGATGGTGGCCACGCGCTTGTCCCAGTTGGCTTCGGCATCCGGCTGGGGCTTGGAGCAGACAATGGCCATACCGCGCATCCGCTGGGGCGCGCGGCGCCAGAGTTCCATCATGAGATAGCCGCCGATGGAGCAGCCGGCAAAGACGGCCTGGGGCACGTCCAGATGATCCATCAGCGCGAGGGTATCCAGGGCGAGCTGCTCCATGGTGAGCACAGGGGCATCTGGCACGCGCGAGAAGCCTCCAACGGGCAAACTCTGGCCCAACTCAGAGGCGCCGTGGCCGCGTAAGTCCGGCACAATGGCGCGCACGCCACCCAGGCATGCGATTAAGGGTAGCCAGTAGAAATGATCAGGCGGGGTGGGATGGAGGAAAAGAACCGGAACTCCGGTTCCACTGAGGTGAACACTGAGCCGGTCTCCGCCGGAGAGAAACGTTTCCTTCATACTTTTGGAGGATACGCCCCCGGAGCGGGGATGGGTTCCTCGGGGATACCAACCCAGCCGGCAAGATAAGCAATGCCCACCAGGCCTCCGGAGAAGAAGAACCCGACAACGGAGAGGATGCGGACAACGGTGACATCCCATCCATTGCTCTGGGCCATGGCCAGGCAGACGCCGGCAATTTGACGGCCGACAATGGGGCGAACCAACGGCCTGCCGGGCATAGGCGCCGAGGCGGACACGACGGCTCCGCAGTTGGAGCAGAAGCGCGCGCCGGTGGGCAACCCCGTTCCGCAGCGATGACAATAGAAGGCCATGGATTCTTCCCCTTTCGAAGCACTGTTCTCACCCACACTATACGCAAATGCAGGCGCCCGGGTTCCCTGTAAGCGAAGCTAGTTGCCGTGGTACGGGCTGTTGAGATACTTCCGCGCCTGGTCGGCACGGGAGGTGTTGGGGCCGGCGGCGATGGCTTCCTGGTAATCGCGCTTGGCAAGCTGGCGCTGACCCAGCAGGTCACGGCACTGGCCCGCAGCCAGCATGGTGCGGACGCGGAGTTCGATGCCCGCTCCCTTGGTCCAGCCGGCCCGCTCGTAGGCTTCGGCTGCCTCGGCGAAGTGACGCTGGCCGCGAAGAGCGTCGGCCATGCCGAACTCGGCCAGCTCCAGCCGCGACTGGGGGAAGTAGCCCGGCCGGGCAGCGTCCGCCAGCAGTTCGCGATAGGCTTCCACGGCGCGCATGCCCTCTCCTGCGTCTTTGCGCAGATTGGCTTCCTCCAGGCAGAAGAGAAAATCATGGGGATACTCGGCCTTGAGCCCGCGGACCACCTTGATGGCCTCCAGATAACGGCCTTCGCGGCGGAGAAACAGAGCGATGACCGTCCCGGCTTCTACGCGAGTGGTTACGCCGTGCTCGGCGTCGTCCCTCAGCAGGGCCAGACCTTTGCTCTTTGACCCGCTGATACCGACAAAGCCAATGAGCAGCTTGAAGGGCCAGGGCAGCGCGCCCACCACATACTGGTAGACGCCGGTGATGAGCTTGGCGTCCTCGTATTCCGGGTCGAGTTGAAGGACGCGCTCCGCATCGTCCTTGGCCTTTGTGGCCAGGCGAAAGCCGCTGCCGAATCCGCGCTCCACCATGGAGACATAGGTGCACTTGAGGCTCCGCGCCCAGGCACGTGCGTAGAGGGCGTCCACGTCGTTAGGGTTCTTGAGCAGGCGAGCGTCGGCCTCGCGAACGGCCTCATCGGCAAGGCCGAGAATGCGATCGCGCGCTTGGGGATCCTCCTCCGTGGCGTGGCGGCCGCTGAGGAAGCCGTCGTTGGCGTAGAAGGTGGTGTCCAGCAGGTCCTGCCGGAAGAGCTCCTGGAAGAGGGTTGCATTGAGGAGCAGCGCGGTGGCCTGGGGGTCGCCTGGGTGTTCCTGCTGAACGCGCTCAAACAGCGCGATGGCGCCAGAATAATCCAAATTATAAAAGCGCTGATAGGCCTCGTGAACCAGCGGCTCACGGTTGATGGGATTGGTGTGCACCTCCGTTGCCCAAACGGGAAGTGCGGCCGCCAAAAGCAGCCCGGTCGCAATCCAATGCCTGGCCCGAAACGTTGAAATCTTCAACCGGATGTCTCCTCCCTGCCCTGCTCTTCCACTTCGGGCAGAAATTAGGGCCTGCCCGGGCCCAGATGGGGACGGTCCCAACCCGGGTGCAACAAATTGTTACCCGCCGGAAAGGAAACTCCCTTGGGTTTGACGTTACACATACTAGGAGGCCATAGCGGTTGGGCACTCCTGTTCGGGTCCGCAAGTTAGAAGCAAGCTGACGAAGATTCAACCCCGTTTTAGAAAAAGCAGGTACACGCCATGAGTCGAAAAGAAATGCTGCGGCTTCTCCTGAATCAAGCTCAGTTTAACGGATTCGAGTTCCGGCGATGGTTCCAGGCCTTCATCCAGCCCACGTGGCCTGGCGCCGAGACTGCCTTGACCCTGCTGGCGAGCGAGGGGCGATACTTTGCGCTTTTGTTCTCCCACGAATTTGCCAAGTGCTTCTGGAGAACGGGAGCACTGATCAGCTTCAGCGTTCCTGCCGTCACGTATCCCCGCGTCAACAGCCGCGGAGAGGTGGTGCAGGTGACGCGCAAACCGTTCACCCGTCGCACTATCAAGCCCGACGTGTGGCGGTACCATCTTCGGCAGATGGCAGCCTCCGGGGATCCGGTGGCGTATCTTTGCCGCTTTTTGCCGGCACAGGACCAGATGATGTTGCAGGATCAGTTGACAACTTCCGCAGCCGCCCAGGCCTGAGCGAGGCTTGCATTCAAGCGGGGATGGATTAGCATTTCGGTATGCCCATCTCTGATCGCCTGAATCCCACCTTTGGCCGTGCTCGCGTGCCGGTCCCTGACCCGCTCGAGCTGGCCAGGGACCGGCTGATTGTTGCGCTGGATGTACCTCGAGCCGAAGCAGCCCTGGAGCTGGTGAACCAGCTGGAACAAACCTGCCGGTGGTTCAAGGTGGGACTGGAACTGTTTGTGGCCGCCGGGCCGGCGGTGCTGGAGCCACTGGTGGCGCGGGGCCACTCAGTGTTCCTTGACCTGAAACTTCATGACATTCCCAACACGGTGGCGGGCGCGGTGCGCTCGGCCGCTTCCCTGGGAGCCCGCATGCTGACGCTGCACGCGCTGGGCGGCCCGGCCATGCTGAGCGCGGCGCGGGAGGCTGCTGCCGACCTGCAGGATGCGCCGGAGCTGCTGGCGGTGACGGTGCTGACCAGTATGGACCAGCCGCAGATGGACGCCGTAGGTTTGGGGCGCTCGCCCGAGGAGCAGGTGGAGATGCTGGCGCGGATGGGACGCGCGGCCGGGATCCGCGGATTTGTGTGCTCACCCAACGAAGTGAATGCGCTGCGCGGCCTTACCGGGCCGGAGGGTGTGCTGGTAATCCCCGGGATTCGCCCGGCAGGAGCCGACAAGGGCGACCAGAAGCGCATTGCGACACCCGGGGAGACGCTGCTCCGGGGGGCCAGCTATCTGGTGGTGGGTCGGCCGATTACCCAGGCGCCCCAACCGGCCGAAGCTGCCGAGGCGATTCTGCGGGAGATGGCCGAGGCCCTTGCCGGAAAGCCGGCAGAATAGGAAGAGCCCGGCGACGAGCCGGGCCCTTCTGATGTGAAAAACCTAAACCAAAACCTAAAGTTTCTCGTAGAAGTCACAGGCAGAGCACGAGATGTAGATTCCACCAGGGATTCCGCGCTCGCGGTCCTTGACGCGCTTGACGATGCGTGTGGGCTTGCTGCATTTGGGACAATCGGTGGACTTGGTCGTGTCCATCACCTTTTTGCGATCTGCTGTTTTGGCAATCTTGGCCATGAGTTGGGGTGGTTCTCCTTCTTGGGGGTGTCTCTGCACACGCGCGCAGATGGGCTGCAGGCGGCTTCAACGTCGCGGTCATGGGCTTTCCAAAGCCGGTTGTCCGGCCCCTGAAGAAAGCTGGACTCGCTCCCCTAAGTGTACATCAGGCAACGGGCTGTTTTACTGGGGTTGCGGAGTGGGGCTGGGTTGCGGCACAGGCGCGGTGGGGGCGGCGGGCGGCGTGGCAGCCGGTGCGCCGGTGGAGGCGTTCACGGAGTCGTCATCGGGCTTCTGCTTGGGAAACTGAACCGGTCGCATGACGCCGACGCGATCGGCTCGCGAGTCTTGGGCGGGCAGGGCCTCGCCGGGGTTGCGAAGGGTGGGCGGCGGCGCCGGAGCCTGAGTGTCTGGGTTGCGTTGGACGTCTCCCATCTGGACGGTGCGTGTGCCGCGGGCGGCACCGGATATGAGCGGCGTGCCATCGGAGCGCATCATGCCCTCCACGACGTCCGTGTTGAAGACTTGAAGCGGCTGACCGACTTTGCCAATCTCCACGCCGATGACGCGGTTGCCGTTGATGCGAACAAAGTCCACTTCCTGCGGGGGCTTGCCGTATATCCAGATTTCGACCGGCATCTGGCCGTCGACCTCGCGGTATTTCTGCTGCGGCCGGCCCTTGGCAAAGAGCACCATATCCGTGCTCATGCCGACGAGTACGCGATGGCTGAGAATAGCGCTCTTGAGCATGGGCGGAAGCGTATCTGTGAATGCCTCGACGGGGGTTTTGACGTTGAAGGAGATCAAGGGCTCCAGCAGAGCCTCCACCTGCTTGCCGGTGATGGCCGGGACGGCACCATGGAAGGTGAGGGTGATGCGCGCACCCTGGGGCGTCTGGTCGCTGCTTTCCTGGATGACCGGATTCATCATGGGGCCGGCGCCGATTTGGATGTGGCGGAGGAAGCGATGCTTGAAGTCCGGCCCGCCATTGAGTTGGAGGACAATGCGCGAGTGCTCCACTTTGACGTCGGTGATGACCACGCGAGCGCCGGGTTTGGCGCAGATGCCCTCTGCGGTGACCATGCTAAGGTAGCGCTCGCCGGCAGGGTTGAGCTTTCCGTTGGCTTCCAGTGTGAGCCCCCGGTGGCCGCGCGGAATGGGGCGCATGGCGAATCCCTGCTCTGCTTCGAGAACGCGGATGAGCTGAAGGCGGGTGCGGGAGTCGATTCCTGTGGCGGGCAGTTCCACGTGGGTGGGCTCCACCTGCCGAAAGCGCCGGTCGACATAGCCTTCGAATTTGTCGGTGCTGGTGGTGGCGTTGCCGTTGCGGTCAATGGTGATAACTTGAGCAGCGACGGGACTGAACAGGGTCAGAGCCGCGAACAGCGCAAGGCAAACCGGCGCCAAGACGCGCATCCGGAAGCGAGAACGCAGACGCGCCCAGGACGGGAACCGGAAACGGCCTGGAGCCAACCCATGCATGGGGTCCTCCCATGTACGCCTCTAGCATTACGCAAACCATGCTTCTGTTCAAGCGTAAAGGTCAAAAGTCTTTTGAGGGGATGAGAAGACGCGCGGAACCCGGACGGCTCAGCCGGGGGTGCCGGAGCCGCTTTGGGCCGAGCCAGGCGAAGCGGGAACAGGGGCGGCGGACGCGGAGACGGGGGCAATCTGCACCAGGGACGGAGCAGCCTCGGCAACGGGGCCCATCGCCTCCTCATGCTGGCGGCGGGCGGCTGCATCCAGATCCACGGGAATGCCGCCGGGAACGATTACGGGGGCGTTGAAGCGAAAATCGAGGTCGCGCGTGAGGCGGTAGACCACAGGGATGGCCAGGATCAGCAGGACAAAGGCCATCCAACTGCCGTCCAGCCCGTAGCCCCCGCCGGTGAGCCAGAAAGCGCCCATGGGGTCGCCCTCCACCACAGAAGAGTGGCTGCTGACGCCATGGATCACAAGACCGAAAAGCAACGCGCGGCTGGCCTTCCAGGCGAAGTTGATGCCCCAGCTTACCCACAGGGCGCGCGTACGCAGGTAGGCCAGCGAGAGCAGCAGGCTGAAGACCACTGAGACCGCAACGCTGGCCTTGCTGGAACCGGGGCGCAGGGTTTGCACAACGGCATACAACGCCGCGAAGGCAAGGGATGCACCCAAGGGACCCACTGTGTGGACAAAGCGCTGGAAGCCGTATCCGCGGAAGGCCACTTCCTCAGCGAGCGCGGCCAGGGCAAAGAAGGCCGCATCGGCCAGGAGCCATCCCCAGGCGCTGAGCTGGGTATTGAGGACGATGGCGATGCCGCCGTCGAGCGTGAGCAGCAGCACGCAGACCACGGCGAGGCTCCAGCCCAAGGCCACGCCCATGCCGGCCTCGCGCGGCCAACCTTCACGCATGGTCAGGCCCTGCTGGCTTACGGCGTTCTGCTGGCGGTCAAACAGGATGCCAAAGGCGGCGTACCCGAGGATGAGCAGGAACACCAGCATGGCCTGCTCCACAAGGGGCGACCACGCGGGACCGGCCAGGCCCGCGGCGGCGTGCCTGGCCACGGAACCTGCGGCAAAGTAAAAGACAACGGCGGTAACGAACTCAAGATAGGCCCGCAGGCGGCTGCCCATGAATTGCGGATTGGTCATTGGCAGCTCCAGTGGCGGCGACACGCAAAGCGAACGGGGAGGACCCCAGACCGAGGGAGAAAACCTCGGGTTACAAGAACAAAACGGAACCGCCGATGTGCCACCGAGCTTACCCTTCTGTGTAGCACTGCGCGATGTTGCGGAACTTTCCCTGGCGCGCGGCCACCAGAGCGTCCACGGAGAGAGCCTTGAGTGCGGCCAGATGCTTTTGCAGCGACCTGCCCAGAATGCCCGCGCCGGCTTCGTGATCGGCATGCGCGCCGCCTTCGGGCTCCTTCACGATCTCATCTACGCAGCCGAGGGCGGCTACTTCTGGCGCGGAGATGCGCATGGCCTCCGCGGCAAGCTGCTTGTGTGCGGCGTCGCGCCACATGATGGCTGCACAGGACTCCGGGGTAATGACGAAGTAGAGCGCGTTTTCAAGGATGAGCACGCGGTCGCTGACGGCCAGCGCCAGCGCGCCGCCAGAACCGCCCTCACCGCTGATGACCGAGATGGTAGGCACGCGCAGGCGGGACATTTCCCGGATGTTGCGCGCGATGGCCTCGGCCTGCCCGCGCTCTTCAGCGCCCAGGCCGGGATAGGCACCGGGCAGATCAATGAAGCTGATGACGGGGCGGCAGAATTTCTCGGCAATCTTCATGCAGCGGAGCGCCTTGCGGTAGCCCTCGGGGTGAGGCATGCCAAAGTTGCGGCGGACGCGATCCTTGGTGGAGCCGCCTTTGCGGTTCCCAATGACAAGAACCTCTTCTGTACCGAGCCTGGCCATACCGCAGGCCACCGCCTCATCGTCGCCAAAGGCGCGATCCCCGTGAATCTCACTGAAGTCCGTAAAGATCCGTTCGATGAAGTCCATGGGGTAAGGCCGCTGGGGATGGCGGGCCTTCTCGATTCTGCTCCACGCAGGCGATACAACCTGCGCCTCCGCGGAACTGGCTTTCGTGTGTTCGCTCATCGGCACCTGTGTGTGCAGGAGTGTGGGACAAAACGCGCCACACCCTGCCTACTGCACACATGCGATTCTAAGGGTCCGGGCCGATTGCGACAAATCGTATAGCCGGCGCGGGGGCCAAATCCTTGAGCCAGGCTGAGTTCGGGGGCGAGTTGTATAGTTCATCTAACCCCGCCTGGAGCCTCTCCGAGACCGCTCCTGCCCAGAGGAGAAAGATGCCCACTTCGCGCAGAACCTTTGTCGCCCTCAGCTCGCTCAGCCTGTTGGCCGCCGCTTCCCCACTCTCTCCGGAGCAGGCACCCGGTGGGCAACAGTCGCCGCCGCCGGGCGCGCCGCCTGCGTTTGGCACGGCGCCTCCGGTGGGTCCGGAGGTTTCTTCAGCAACCTTCCGCGAGGCGGAAAAACTGGCCAACGTGACCATGACGGAAGCCGACCTGGAAGAGGCCGCCAGCAACTGGCGGAAGCAGATGGCTCCCCTGCTGGAACGGCGCGTGGGACCGCGCAAAGTGGAGCTAAAGGACACACTGGCGCCCGCAACACAATGGAATCCCGCGCTACCGGGCATTGTGCTGGGCGAGCCGCAGGAAAACACATTTGTGCGCAGCGCGGACCAGCATTTGCCCCTGCCCGCAAATGACGAGGAGATTGCCTATGCGCCGGTGCATCAGCTCTCGCGGTGGATCGAGAACCGCCAGATTTCGTCCGAACGCTTGACGAAGATTTATCTGGAGCGCATGGAGCGCTTTGACCCGCAGCTGCACTGTTTGATTACGGTGCCGCGGGAGCACGCGCTGGAGCAGGCGCGGCGCGCCGATGCTGAGATTGCCGCAGGACACTATCGCGGGCCGCTGCACGGAATTCCGTGGGGCGCAAAAGACCTGCTGGATACGGCGGGCATACGCACCACCTACGGCGCGGAGCCATTCAAGGATCGTGTTCCGGCGAAGAACAGCGTGGTGGTGGACCGGCTGAATGCAGCCGGGGCCGTGCTGGTGGCGAAGCTGAGCATGGGCGCTCTGGCGCTGAACGATATCTGGTTCGGCGGGCAGACAATGAACCCGTGGCTGCTGGAGGAGGGCGCCTCAGGCTCAAGCGCGGGCCCCGGTGCCGCGACGGCCGCGGGACTGGTGGGATTTGCCATCGGCAGCGAAACCGAAGGCAGCATTGTGAGCCCCACCATGCGCTGCGGCGTGACGGGAATGCGACCCACCTTTGGCCGCGTGCCGCGCACCGGAGCGATGACGCTGTGCTGGTCACTCGACAAGCTGGGCCCAATGACGCGCAGCGTGGAAGACACGATGCTGGTGCTGCAGGCGATTACGGGACCGGACGGCGGCGACCTGGCCAGTGTGCCAAGCAAGCTGGCGTTTGACGCAGGCGCGCCGGTTGCGGGGCTGCGCGTGGGGTACTTCCCTGCCTGGATGAAGGAGAGCCCAGCTACGGACGTAGACCGCGCCGCGCTGGAGACGGTGCGAACGCTCGGCATGACGCCGGTGGAAGTGGCTCTGCCGGACTGGCCCTACGACTCGCTCACGCTGATTCTGTTTGCCGAGGCTGCGGCGGCGTTTGAAGAGCTGACGCTGGACCATGGCGTGGACAAGATGAAGGCGCAGGTGCCGGACGCCTGGCCGAATGCGTTTCGACAGGCGCGCTTTCTTTCCGCAGTGGACATGGTGCAGACGGACCGCTTCCGGCGCAAGGTGGCCCAGGAGATGGCACGCGTGATGAGCGAAGTGGATCTGCTGCTGGTGCCCTCACTGCGCGACGAGATGCTGGTGCTGACGAACTTTACGGGGCATCCTTCATTGACGCTGCGCGCGGGATTTGTGGAGATCTCTGAGGCGCGTAGCGATTGGGCTCCGGATCCGAAGCATCCATTGCCGAGGTTCTCTCCGCCACGGCGGGTTCCGCACGGCGTAACACTGATTGGACGCTTGTTTGGCGAAGGGACGGTGGCCCGCGCAGGACTGGCGATGGAGCTGTCGTTCCACGTGGCGGCGCAGCATCCGCCGGGTTTTTAAAGCGGGCGCTCGCTTTGCGGCAGGTGCCCGGATGGGGACGGAATCCACGGCTCGGAAGCAACGGAGGCGCTATCGCGCCGGCATGATTTCGCTTTCCTGAGACTGCTTTTGACGCGCCCGCTCTTCTTCAATGGCGCGGTACATGGCATCGTCCGTGGCGAACTTGAAGGAAGTGAGCTTTCGTGCGCCGGCTTCCTGCTCTTCTGCGCGCGCCAACAGGGTCAGGTCCTCCTTGGTCACGGGCCGGAGTCCCCCGGCCTGCAGCTGCGCGAGAATCTGCGCTGCATCCAGCGTGCTGCTTTCCGGCGCCTGCTTCACAAACTCGATGACCTTTTGGGCTCCCACTTCGCCGTCGTGGCGCGCGATTCCCACAAGGCCGGTGCTGGCCCGACGTGCCCAGCCGACGACGTAGTCCCCGGGAAGCACCTCTCCTGCGTCGGGATTCCAGACCGCGTAACTGGGCTGGGCGGAGTCGCCGGAAACGGGCTGCGTGGCATATCCCTCCGGCCCCATGGGCAGGCCGATGTGCGCGTCGTGTTCATCGCCGATGGCAAAGATGAGCGTGTCCAGATCGAGGAGCGCGCGTTCTGCCGTCTTCACTGCCTTGGTGCTTCCGTCCGGCCGGAGCGCGAGGTCATTCTCAATGACTTCCACCTGGGCGATGCGTCCGGTTGCGTCCGGAAGAATGGCTGAGGGCGAGGACAGAAAGCGGAAAGAGAGACGGGGATCGATGGTGGCGAAGTCTTCGTCGTTGAGGTGCTTGAAGTGGGTGGCAAAGATGTTCTGCGGCGAAACGTCCTGGTTGCAGCGCTCGCAGCGCTCACGCACGCGATCCAGTTCGGCGGCCAGCTCTTCGCGCGAGATGTGGCGATCCACAAAGCCGATTTCCTTCTCGTCAAACTTGATCTCGACGGGACCACGGCGGGCGATGATGAGCACCTGCTCGGTGGCGCGGTCGGGAGCGTCCTCAAGCAGCCAGCGGGCAATGTCGATGGCAACGTTGCCCATGCCGATGATGCCGACCCGCTTGCCAGTCGAGAAGTCCATTGAGGCATACGGCGGCAGCCGATTGTAGTGGTAGACGAAGTCCTTTGCCGCGTAAACGCCTTTGGCGTCCTCGCCGGGCAGGCCCAGTCTGCGTGTGCCCTGCGCGCCGCAGGCAAAGACGGTGGCCGCAGGGTGGAAGGACTGCAACTGCTCCAGCGTGAGGTTGTAACCGTCGCCCACCTGCACGTGGCCGAAGTAGTGCACGTTGGGCAGGGCAAGCACCTGGGCAAACTGCTTGCGCAGACCGAACTTCATCTTGTCCTTGACGGGATAGATGCCGTACTCGGCCAGTCCGCCGGGCTTGATGTCGCGGTTGAAGAGAAAGACCTCGTACCCGGCCAGAGCAATCTGCCGTGCCGCAAACATGCCGGCCGGTCCGGCACCCACTACAAACACACCATTCACGCTTCGACTCCAAAGGAATCGCCGACGCAGTGCAGACGATTCATGAGATTCACGCCCTCAGACGGGAAGGCGTTCCGAGCGGCGCCCTTGCCGCAATCAAGTTCCTGATTTCACAGACGCACATCCGCGTGCAATGGATGCACCGGGCAAACCGATGACCGGCGCCGCGCCGCGGCGGAAGAACGCCCGTTTCACCCACTCCGATTCAATCCATTAGACATGCAGGAAGGCAGCATGAGCAATCCGTAAAACCCTGACAAGACACCACATAACAAAAGACTGGAACCAGCCGGCGCTGCTTGCGGCCGAACGGGGCCTATGGAGCATTACTATACCCTGCCAGCGGCGCTGCATGTGACTGGCATCACGCAATCGCGATGACCTGGGCTACCGCAATCCTGCCCATCCCCGGCCCGAGGGAACGGGGATCGCCGGGCGGAAGCCGCCGCGGGACTGGATTGCGCGGCCGCTCCCAGCGTTCAGGCGTTCTTTGGGCCGGGCTTCGGCTTCGGTTTCTTCGCGCGCTTTTCAGCGGGATCTGCCGGTGCCGCAGTGGGTGTGTCCGTGGGCTCTGTACCGGGGACGTCTTCCGGCTCGGCAGTCGGAGTGCGGCCATACGTCAGCAGAGCGTCTACGCGATACTGCGCGGCCGCGGCCGTGTCCAGCGCCTCGGCAATCGTCCTGCTCATGCGGTGCGCTTCCGCGGTGGAAGGCGACTTCTCCTGCGCCATGCGGAGCAGCGAAGGCATGAGCAGCCACCAGAGCAGTTCCTCGTAGGGCTCGCGTACCAGGTAGTCGATGCCGTGCGAAGCATGGACACCTGCCAGCCATCGCACATCCGGGTCAAGCCAGAGCCGTGGAGCAAGCGCGACACGCTCCGCTTCCGGCTCCGGAAGTTCCGCGGGCGCGGCCGGCACTGGCTTCCCAGGCTTTTCCGCGGACGGCTTGACCGCCGGTTCGGCCGCCACGGACGGAGCATCCGCCGCAATGTCCAAGGGCGCATTCGTTGGTTCTTCGACGCACGGTTCTGCGGCCTCCGGTTCTGCGGCGCCGGCAGCGGCCAAAAGCGCAACCTTGATGCGGGCGGCAGAACGCCAGCCGGCTTCCCCCTCAAACCCCAGAGCCTGGAAGGCCTGCGCCAATGGCTCGCGGAGACGGAGACGGTCGAAAAGATCCAGCGCGGCTCGCTCAGGATTCCTGGGGTCCACGGATTCTGCCAGCGACTCCAGCGCGCTCCAGGCAAGCACAGGTCCCCACATGGCGGTTGCGGTCAACTGCGGACTGGGGCTGGGCAAGACGCGCCTGGCAGCAGCCGTCCACGGCTTTGGAAATGCGGTCTCCACCACGGGCAGGCGCATGGCGGCTCGCATGCGCTCCTGGAACGGATCCCGCATCTGGTTGGGCACCGTGGGTTGTGTCGAAAGCCGCTCCGCACCGCCAATGCGCAGAAGGTAGGCGGACTGCGCCTCCTGCACAAACCGCTCGCAGCACACCCAGGCCTGCTCCACATAGGTGTTCCGTTCAAGGATGGGCTTGCGGTCTGCCATGGTGCCACGCGGATACTCGGCGAAGTCTGCCATCAGGCGCACGAGGTTGGAGCTGAGCAGTTGGCGAAGGGCGTTGTGCACGGGCTGGAGTGCCAGATCGATGAGTGCATCTTCCAGATGCGAGACGCCGCGCCCGTTGAGGTAGTCGCAGAGCCGGTCCCAAGGCTGCTCCGCGCTGGAGTAGAGCGGCCGCCAATCGAGGAAGACGTGGCACTGGTAGGCGTGCAGCGTGAGGGTGAGCCCGTGCTCGGCCAGGTCCGTGGCGCGGCGCAGGTATTCCAGGCCCGTTAACGAGTCACGATACGCCATCACCATGCCGGGGCTGGCATGGATGCCAAGGCTCTCTGACAGACGGCGGCGGCGGAGCTGCGCGCTTCCCTTGTCGGCATAGGCAGCGGAAGAGTCGATGGTGCCGTGCGCTGTGGCGAAGCGGTTGTTATACACCACCACCGCAGACTCACTTCCGTTTCGATTGGAGTAGGCAAAGATGTTCTCGTCGACTGAGCCGGAGGGCTCGTAGAGATCGTAGAGCAGGAAGTTGCTGCTCTCTGCAAAGAGCCAGCGCCGATGAAGCAGCGGAGCAATCTCGCGCTCATGCCGCTCCACGAGCCAGGAGTCCGGTGTTTCGTCGTAGCGGGGACGCTGATACTCCATGCCGTACTTCTCGGTGAAGCCCTCCACCTGGCCGTGACCGAACATGGGAAGGCCGGGCAGAGTGGCCATCAGCACCGCCACGCCGAAGCATTTGTCGCCTTTGCCGAACTGATCAATCGCCGTGCGCTCATCGGGATTGCTCATGAAGTTGACGTAACGCTTCATGATGTCCGGATCGAACTCCAGGGTGTTCTTGATGACGGAGCGGTACTTGGCGTTTTCCTCATCGCGCATCATGTTCATGAAGGCGCTGTTGTAGACGCGATGCATGCCGAGCGTGCGGACGAAGTAGCCCTCCATGAGCCAGAAGGCCTCCGCCAGCAGAAGCGTGCCCGGCACTTCGGCGGCGACGCGATCAACCACTTCACGCCAGAACTCGAAGGGCATGTCGCGATTGAATTCAGCCTGGCTCATGCTGTACTCGGCGCGCGATGGGATGGCTCCGCTGGAGCCCGGGCCGGGAAACCAGAGGCGATGGAAATGGCGCTTGGCCAGGGTCATGGCCGCGTCAAAGCGGATGACCGGGAAGAGCCGAGCCACGTGCAGAATGGTCTGGATCACCTGCTCGCGGACGGCGGGGTTCAGGTAGTCCAACTGCGCCGTGTCGTTCCACGGAAAACTGGTGCCGTCATTGCCGTGATAAATGTAGCGCGTTTCTCCGCTGCTCTTGTCGCGACGGCGAAAGACCACGGCTGCGTCCGACTGCTCAAAGTAGTGGTCCTCGATTTTGATCTCTACGCGACCGTCGCCGGAAAGATCCGGACCGTTGAAGTTGTACGCGGGATATGGAGACTCATTGCGCGCGATGAACCACTCAGGATGCTCGACGACCCAGGGCGAGTCAATGCCCATGTGATTTGGAACCATGTCACTGGCAAGACGAAGGCCGTATTGGTAAGCGCGGTCGCGCAGGTTGATGTACGCGCTCTCGCCGCCGAGGTCGTCGGCGATGCGATAGTCAAACAGCGAGTAGGCCGAGGCCACGGCGTCGGAGTTGCCGCAGAGTAGCTTGATCGTCTTGGAGGCGCGGCTACGCTCCCACACGCCGATGAGCCAAAGTGAATTGAGCCCGCGGCGGGCAAGCGACTCCAGTTCTTCATTGGGAATTTCGTCCAGCCGGGAGATCCGGCGCCCGTATTGCTTGCTCAGTTGCGCCAGCCACACGTAGGTGCTTTTCGCAATGAGCACGGTGTTCGGCATCCACGCGGTGTCTGCGCTGAATTTTTCGTATTCCTGCGCTGGATCTCCAAAGACGGGTACCTCGGAGTGACTGTCGCCCGACGGCCATTGCTGCTCGCCCCGCTCACGACGACGACGGGCTGCGTCCTCGGCAGCGGCGCGCGCGTCGGCTGCCTCGGGATGAAAGCGCATCCACAGCGCGAGTTCTTCTTCGCGAAGAATTTCTACGGCGATGAGCAGAAATCGCTCCAGGCTGTCGCCGAGAAGAGGTTTCCAGAGACGGCGAATGAGTGCAAGCTGCTCACTGAGCGAACGCGGCGCCCCGACGGCCGGAGCCCGAAGCAGATCCAGCAAGTTGACCTGGCCCGCACCCACCATCGGCACCAGCGGGCGCGTGGCAAAGTAGTCGGGAAGATCGCGCGTGACCTCTCGATAGACGGTCTTCTCTGCGAGGGATTTTTCCGCAAACAGCTCCTCAAACGCCTGGAAAGCCTCGTTGCGATTGGCTGTCCACAGCATCAGCAACTCTTCCAGGGCAGCGGCCCGATGTGGAAATCCCTCAGTGGAGCCTGCGAGCCACTGCTTCGGCGTGACGGTGCCGCGCATCACGCTCTGGCCTGGGAAGTGCTCGACGAAGGTGAGCAGCAGCCGATCCAGTTCCTCGGCACCCACTTTGGCCGCGAACCAGTCCAGAGCGGCCGTCATCACCTCCGGGTCAAACTGCTGCCGATATTGCGCCATAAGTACGTGGCTGGCCTCGTCAATCAGCCCCATAGCAAACAACGCGCCAGCGTGCACGGCCTTTTCGGGAAACTTCTCCACATCCCGGATCCGATTCATCCTGTGCGCGAAGACCCGACAGGCGTTCAGATCGGCGAAGATCACATTACCGTTGTACGAGAAAAGTGTGTCTTCGAACCGGTAACGATCTCGCGCCTCTTTCGAAATGTGGAACTCCATCATCGATAATCTGCTCCTGAATGTGAGTGGCAAAGAATCCGCGCAGAAAAGAAAGCGCAGAGCCCTTACTTCCGGTTCAACTCATTTGTTCGGGCCAAATGTGGCCAAATGGTAAATTACCACTTGAGCCTGCCAGGAGACTGCGCCGAATAGCATGAGTACTCGCTGGATGTGCAAGCTTGGCAGCTCCGTAAGCTGCCGGAAGCCACGCAACTGCTATGCTGCCATTGCCACCGGCAGCCGCACCCGCTAAACTGAAAAAGTACTGGTGTCAGGATGCTTGCGGGCATTTCCTTCCGCAATTTTCGCATGCCCGTGAATGTGCCCGGCCAAGAGCCGTGCGCCAGTGACAAGGATGCATCGATGTGGGCTGCCGGGTTCCACGTCAAGCGCTGAGTGCGTCCGTTCCAATTCGGAGAGGTGGCAGAGCCCGGTTGAATGCACCTGACTCGAAATCAGGCATAGTCGAAAGGCTATCGGGGGTTCGAATCCCTCCCTCTCCGCCATACAAAATTGCATCTTGTTGATATCATTGATAACACATAGATAATAATAATCTTATGTGCTTTCCGTATTGACCGCATTGTCCAGTGTTTTCCGTCCAATTGGTTCCCTGAGACGCTTTTTGCATGACAACGGGCGGGATGCATGACAACGACTTGCCCCGAGGAAAACCCCAGTTACTGTTTTGGCTAGAGCTCAATCTGGTTGCGCTGGGCCGAGATAATATTCGTCCCATCGAAGCCGAGACCGACCGAAAGGAGAGAGGACGTCGTCGTCAGCGGGGTTACCGCTGAGAACGAGGTTGGATAAGGGTGGGGTTGCTGTGATCACCACCGGCACGCCTGTGGCCGCGGCCTTTCTTCATTGCCAGGCCGGGTTGCGTACGGTCCAGCGCCTGAATCTGGCTCTTCTCATCCACGCTCAACACAAGCGCGTTCCGGCGGATTCAGATACAGCCCAACGATGGCGTCCAGTTTCTCAGCGAAGTGAGGATCGTTGCTGACCTTGAAGCTCTCGATGCGATGCGGCTTCAGTCCGTGCGTGCACCAGATGCGGCCTACGCTGGAGTCCGCTCGTCACTACCCTTGACCCCACCCCGAAGACTACCCTGGATAGCCGCCGCGCTGGATAAGATCGTTGCCCGCCGCGGAGCGCCGAAGTCCATCACGCCGGCAGCGGCGAGGCGCCTGATCTTCGTTGCAATGCCATCCTCGGCCTTCCTCAGATGCGGCAGGAAGACCAGCGGCTCGCCGTCGATCTCCTCCAATAGGAGATACCCATTGGTCAGCATCTGCGACACAGCCTGCTCGACCGTCTCCACTGGCGCTTCCAGCAGCTTTACGGCCGCCGCCTTCAGCTTCTCCAGCGGCAGGCCACAATGCCCCTCGGAGGTCGCCCCCAGGAGTGCGTGGTCGACTCCAGCACGTGCTCGATTCTGCGAGTCCTTGGGTATTCCGACGCTTTGGGCGATCTGGTCTGCGGTGGCGAACCCGATGCCATGGATCTCCTTTGCCAGGGTGTAGGGGTTCTCCTGCACCGTCTGGATGGCCAGATTCCCGTAGGTCTTGTAGATGCGGACTGCTCGACCGGTGCTGACCCCGTGGCTGTGGAGGAAGACCATAATCTCGCGAATCTGAATCCCCTCCTGCCAGGCATTGGCGATCCGTTCGCGGCGCTTTGGTCCGATGCCATCGACGGACTCCAGGTCGGCGGGGTTGTTTTCTATGACCCCCAATACCTCTGCACCGAAGTGGCTGACCAGCTTCTTCGCCAGGACCGGTCCAACCCCCTTCACAAAGCCGCCCGCCAGGTACCTTTCGACCCCCTCACCCGTCGTTGGCGGGACGGCTTTCAAAACCTGGGCTTTGAACTGAAGACCATGCTCCTCGTCCCGGACCCACGAGCCTTTGGCGGTCAGCCACTCTCCGGCGCTTACCGCGGGCAATGAGCCAAGAACCGTCACCAAATCGCGCTGTCCCCGCACTTTCACGCGAAGGACGGCGAACCCGCTCTCCTCGTTGAAGAAAGTGACTCGTTCCACGAGCCCGGCGATCTCTTCGGACGGGGTACGGGGCTGTGGGGAGGAGTCATTCATCCTAGTCGGAGTCTATGCGGCTGGAGCCGACAGCAGTAGTGCAAATCGTGACCGGCGAGGTCGGTACATGGTCTAAACTCTCAGGCATACCCTTTCCCGTAGCCAAAACCCAGTGGGGCACGATGACAAGTGAGAATGAGAAGACGGACGACAGGAAGACTGAACAGCTTCACCTTAGCAGCCAGTTCACGAGAGCTGTCGACTACGCGCGTCACATCCATATTGAGCGACGCAAAGGGACGGACATTCCCTACATGGCACACCTTCTGGGCGTTGCATCCCTGGTGATGGGTGAGGCAGGTCACGCCGGGTTCCCTGTCTCCGAAGAGATGGTGATCGCTGTCCTTCTTCATGATGCAGTCGAAGATCAAGGGGGATTGCCGCGTCTGAAGGACATCGAGCAGAACTTCGGACCGAATGTTGCCCGCATGGTCGAAGGACTCTCGGACAGTGTCTCCGAAGATTCAAGCATGAAGAAACCTTGGTCGGAGCGCAAGCACGCCTATATTCAAAGGCTCCGTGATGAGCCGGCTGATGTCCAGCTCATCTCGGCTGCCGACAAGCTCTACAACGCAAGAGCCATACTCGAGGACTATCGAGAGATCGGGCTAAAGGTCTGGGGCCGGTTCAAGAGGGGCAGAGACGAGCAACTCCGGTATCTCGATGAACTCCTGGCGGTCTACAAGTCGACTGGGATGGGTCGGATCGTCGGAGAATTGGAGCGTGTAGTCAACGAGCTCAGGCAAATATCGGCAGAAGAAACGCATTGATCGACGCAGTGCATTGCCATGGCATTGAACTCTGGAGGGCAAGCAACGCATATGTGGCTTTTCACAAGGTGCGGGTTCTCCTCAATGGCTTGCCCCAACAAGTCTTGGAGTGGTGACATTGCCCCGAATGTGGTCATGGTCACGCATCTATGCGCGCCGGTGCAGAACTAGGCCACAGTGCGCCGTGTGATCTACGCCCGTTGCGCGAAGAGAACTCGCAGTTGAAGCGGCTAGTTCAGAATTGCAGCGAGTGGGTGCATAACGCACCGTATTGGAGCCCGGTGGCTCTTCCCGGAATATGCCTAATCTTGTCCCGCTTTCCGGAACTTTGCTTGTATACCGACTGCAGAAGACTCGGGGATGAATCCTCGGTCTCGAAGCCTCTTCAACAGCATCAAGAGTGTTCTCCCAGTCAAGGTGCATTGCTCAAGACGAAGGATGGTTCAGCAACCAAGAGCCTGCCGCAGATGAGCCGATAACAGGTAGAGGGCTCTTTCAGCAGGTGCGGAAGCGGACAGGCCATTGGCGAGGAGGAAGGAGTGGACTGTTCCAAATGCGCGCCACATGGTTACGGGTACACCTGCCTGTGCAAGCAGGAGTCCGTATTCCTCGCCCTCCTCGCTCAGAATGTCGCATTCGGCAGTGATGATGAGCGCCGGCGCCACGCCAGCCAGTTGAGACAGGGGAGTACGCAACGGACAGGCTCTCGGGTCCAGGCGTTCATTTGCATCAGGAACGTATTGCCCCCAGAACCACTCCATCAGCGAAGCATCGAGAAAGAATCCCTTACCGAAATCGGCGTAACTCGTTCTGGCGAAATCGCAGTCGGTGACCGGGTAAAGCAGAACTTGCGAACAAATAGCCGGACCACCACGGGACACTGCCAGGACCGCAAGCACCGCAGCCAGATTGCCCCCTGAACTGTCGCCGGCAACCGCCAACCGGCGCGTGTCCAGATTCAGGGTCGTGCCATTCTCCGCAATCCATTGCAGAAAAGCAAAGGTCGCATCTACCGGCCTGGGGAACGGGGACTCCGGCGCTCGTGGATATTCAGGAAAGACCAGAGCGCAGCCCACAGAAAGCACGATCTGCTGCACGAGCCGCTTGTGCGTTTCAATATCTCCCAGCACCCAGCCCCCGCCGTGAAGGTAAACCAGCACGGGAAGAGGCCCAACGGCATTCACAGGACGCAGGAGATAGAAGTCCATCTCCGGCGAGTGATGGAGCTTGAGACTGATGCGGGCGTCGTTTAGGGTTTCGCCTTGCCCCTGTCGCATCGCTAGGCGGGCTTCCTCAACCGGCAGCGAAGTGAGGTCAGGTCCTGCGGCCGACAGCACCTCCTCAAGCCATGCGCGCGTAGCGGCTCCAAGCAACCGATAGCTCATCGGCACTCCTCTCCCGTGCGTACACTTGCGACAACGATGGCGCATTCCGTTCCTTCAGCTTTTCCCGCTGGCCGGATGGTCCACGCACCGACGGCTGCAGGAACGATCATGGTCTCGGCATAATGCAGGTGAAATGGTGCGAAGGCGCCGCTCGGACTCTCGACCACTGCTTCTTCGCCCTGCACAAGGTTCAGCACTTGCACGCTCTTGCCAGTGGCAAGCGGAGCGGTGCCGGTAAACCAGTAACGGATCACGTCAATGAACTCGCGCTCGTGCAGCCCGGTGCGCTCTGCGCGCCACCCGGCTCCCTCCGCGACAGGCCGGGTCTGGTTGACGAGATTCGACCGTGTCCACTTTGTTGTGCGATTCCACTGGATGTTTGCAAGGCCGTGCTCGATATGAATGGGCCGAGGCCGATCGTCGAGGCCAAGCCGTCCCCAGTCCCACAGCTTGAAGGTGAAGATGTACGGCGTCGCGCTGATCTCCAGGACCATGCTGTCCTTACCCGAGCAGTGAACGGTGCCGGCGGGAATGAGGAAGTGATCGTGCCGCTTCGCCGGCCACTGCTCAACGTAACGAGCCGCGGCAAACTCGACATCTCCTTCCTGCGCCTTTCGCAGGTCCGCTGCCATCGCATCCGGATCGATGCCCTCGCGCAGTCCGAGATAGACCTTGGCATCCGAGCCCGCATCCAGCATGTAGTAGCTTTCATCCTGCGTGTAGTGCATGCCGAACTCTTCCTGGATGTACTCGGTGAGGGGGTGCACCTGCAGCGACAGATTTCCGCCGCCCATGGTGTCGAGAAGATCGAAGCGAATCGGAAACTCCGCGCCGAAACGCGCATGCACCGGATTGCCCAGTAGCTCGCGTGGATGGCTGAAAACCAGATCAATTGCGGGAATCTCAAATCGCTTCTCGCCGAATCCAAGCACCAGGCTGTTCTCTTCCGGAACGCAATCGAAGCACCACGCATGGTTCGGCTTGTCTTTCGGCAAGTCGCAGACCTCTTCCATCCAGTGGCCGCCCCAGGGCCCCGGATCGAAGTAGGGCACCAGCCGGAAGGGTTGCCGCACAACCCTCGCAAGAGAGCTGCGCAGAACTTCTCCGGCAATCATGAGCGGCCGCGCGGCGTCGTTTGCGTCGAGAAAGAAGTCTGCTCTTTCCCATACCTGTTTTTTGAGCCGGTCGGCAGCCCTCCACTCCAGAAAATACCCGCACTTGTATTTGCTTGCAAAATCACCCGTCTCATTGGCCATGCCAAGGTTGCCGAGCCGGCTGCTCCGAAAGCGCAACTGAATTTCCCACCGGGCCATGTCGGCATAAACGAGTACCGCTCCGGGCCGGGCCAACAGCGAAGCCCCTGGGCCAATCACGAGCGTGAGGGCACCGGAAGTAGCGGCCTCGACGCGATCTCTCGCCACTTCAAGCACGCCGTCGGCGAAATAGTCCGCAATGGTGAATCCATTCATCCTGCCGAAAACGCGATCGTCGGTGAGGTACGACGCAAAAAGCTCGCGCAATTCCGTCGCAGGCCGGTAGAGTTCGCGCACGTCGATCATTTCCGCGGGAGCGAGACGCCGGGCCAGTTCCTGCGCAATCGATCCGACATCCGCTCCGGGATAGGACTCAACGCAGAGCAGTCCGGCTTTCGGCAATCGCGCTGCGATCGCGTCCCAGCCCCCGGCACATTGCTCTGCGTCGCCACAAAGAACGAATGGGTGTTTGTCGTAATTAGGAGTTCGCGCCATGCAATACCTCTCTCAGTAACGGCACTGCACCCAGCAGGCCCGCTTCATTGCCCAGAGCCGCGGCACGCACTTCCGGTTTTCCCCATCCCGACCACGCATGACGGTTCACATGCTCCTGTATGCGGGGAATGATCACGTCAGCGCTTTGCATCACGCCTCCGCCGACCACCACAACCTCTGGATCATAGGCATGAATGTTGGCCACCGCATTGGATGCCCACACAGCAATGCAGCGGTCCCGCACTGCTGTGGCCACAGAATCGCCCTCTGCGGCCGCATTGAAGATCTCGCGGAATCCAAACGAATCGTGCGAAGCCAGAGCGCTCTGCGCAAAGCCGGGCCAGCCGCGCGCAATTCCGGGAACCGCCCATCCGCCCGCCTCGGCCTCCGCGCAGCCTATGTTGCCGCAAGCGCACAAACGCCCCTCAAAGTCGACCGGCAGATGCCCGCCCAGGCAGCCGGCCTGCGCATGTCGTCCGCGCACCAGTTTGCCATGCATCAAAGCGGCCCCTCCAATCCCCGTCCCAAGCGTCATCATCGTCACATCGTCATAGCCCATGGCTGCCCCGGCATTGACTTCGCCGAGCAACGCCATGCGCGCATCGTTCTCCATCCCAAGCGGCAATCCAAACTCGCTCCGGCACCACTCCTTCAGATCGATGTGGCGGGCGTCGTCATATTTCTTTAGCGTTGCATGAATCGTGCCGGTGCGAAACTCGACGATACCTGGAAAGCCGATGGCCATCCCTGCGCAATCCGTGGCTGCATTCCCGACGGAACGCAGAAGCGCGTGCAACAGCTCGGCAAGCGGAGTGAGCAGCGCGGCAATACCCTGCGCCTCGATAACTGGCAGTGAGCCCAGTGCGAGAATCTGGTGATCCTCAACCAAAGCGCATCCAATATGGCTGCCACCCATGTCCAATGAGAGTGCTTTCATCCTCTGCCCTTCCACCTATTGCTGAGAACACGTCAGAACAAAGACGGCGATGGTCAGCAGTCCCACGCCAGCACTCTGCAAGGCAATCGGAGTGCGCCCGGAATTCTTCCATTCCCCGGTGAGCAGACCGACAACGCTGGCAGAGATCACAATCAACGACATAAACAAGGGCCAGCCAAGCACCGTTCCGAGCGCGCCCAGACGCACCGTGGATAATCCATAAAGGATCGTGCTGCCGAACCACAGGACCGCCATGAGCAGAGCAAGCAACCAATGCGATAGGCCGCCCATGCAGAACCGCGAAACCGAATCATTCTTGCGCAACAGATAAATGCAATAGGCAAGATTGGGAACAGCGCCTGCAACCATGATGGGCAGCCAAACGGCATTCACCGCATTCAGGCTACTGGCTCCCTGCTGCGATGCCGCCGCGGTAATCGCTCCGCCAAATGCCAGGCCAAGATTGACAAAGGATGCGCCCATGCCGCAAAGAACGGCCAGCAGCAGGCCCGCTCCATAGCGATGGCTTCCTTCATCCCCGTTGCGCCCCTGCGCACTTTCACGGCGCTTGCCCGCCAGGGCGCATACCACAACGCCAAACAGCATGATCAGCACCCCGCCCACCAGATCCCCGCCCATGCGCGTGAAGAGCAGTTCCGAATGCAGGCGCATCAGCGGCACCAGGGAGCCGACCGCGGCAGAGATACCCATCACGATCGAAAACGTGAGCGATACGCCGATGGCATCGACGGCGAGGCCGAAGAACACCTGCGCGACTCCCCAGCCCGCGCCGAACAGCGCAGTGCCAATCACGATCTTCCAGCCAGCCTGCCTGTACACCTCACCTAGCGCAGGCACAGTCGTCATCGTAGTGATCGAAGGAATCACCAGAAGCGCAAAGATGGTCCACGCGAGCCATGTGTTTTCCCACGCCCAGCGCCTTGTGAACTTCATGGGCGTGGCAAAATTGGCGTTGGCGACGCCTGCAACCAACAGCAGAAGAAAACCCGATGCGATGGGACTCATGACACGCTCTCTCCGCGAAGAAATCGGCGGATGCCGCAGGCCGGCACGGTCCTGGTCTTCGCTCCCTCAGTCAACTCCACTCCGTCTTCTTTCACGAGCAGGCTTTCAATCTTCTGCCAGTCTGGCGAACTCTCAGTGGCGATTGCCACCCAGCGCGCCTGCACGCTTTCGCCTGCACCGATTAGCCGCTCGGTTGGCGTGTGAAACAGGGAGGGACGCAGGCGCGTATCGGATTTGCCAAGAGGAAGAGGCGTGGTCCCGAACTCCAGCCCGCAAACCTGCGTGTTGCCATTCCACGGCTTATACTCGCGCGCACCGTTCTCTTCCCAGATTGCGAGCCAGGGAAAATCCTCTCTGCGGAAGACATACGCCAGAAGTGCCTGGGCAACTGGATTGACGATCGTCACCCATGAGAATTCTTCTTCAGGGGGATTCAGCAGACCAACGACGAAGCCGGTGTTGCTGCCCTGAAACGGCCGTCTCAGATCATGCTGTTCATCGGGGTTCACTGCACAGGGCGCCATGGGGAATTCGAACTCGGTGTCATCGGCAAGCGCGGGTTTGCCTTCGTATCCAAGCGGCCAGGTGATTCCCCTCCGCGCAGATGTGCCGATCCGCGCCCCACCAGCTTCAAGAAACGATGGTCCCAGCGTGACGTGCTGCACCCAGTGCACTGGCCTCTCCGTGTCGCGGTGGTTCACAACATCCTCCGTGCAGTAAAGAACCGCTTCATCGGGACTCAGTTGAAAAGTGCGTTGAACGGCGAGAGCGGCAATCGGCAACATCACACTCATTTTGCATCGGTAGTCATTGGCCTCGATAACATCCCACGCCGTGGATGCAGCTTCGCCATGCAGGGGCATCCCCTGCGAAGCTTCCCCATCGTCAGGCGCGCCGAAGAGATCAAGACACAGCGCATGCCCCGTCCAACCGGCAAAGAAAACGCCGGTTGGGCCGCCACCGTAGTCCTCCACCAACTGTTGATGAAGCGGCGTGCCGATATCTTCAGTGGGCCACGGAGCCTCCCAGAGCATATTTGCCGCGCGCGGATCACCCACACACCGCAGAGTTGCAATGTGCCCGCCCGACGCCAGCACGGTGACTTCCAATGCGTCGTTCCGCAAATGCAGCGCTGAGCGGTTCTTCCACGTTCCAGGCATCAGCGCCGCCCCCTGCCAGCGGAGCGCCGCCCGCACAGCCGCGATTGATGCCGCATGCCTGTTGCGCGCGTGGTCATTGCGTCGCTCCTGTGCCGCCTTCGGCGAAGCCCATTCCGCCCGCCGGCACAAGCATGCCGCCATCCACCAGCAGTGCAGCGCCCGTGATAAAAGAGGCCCAGTCACTCAGGAGAAAGGCGATAGCCCGGGCCACTTCCTCCGGCTTGCCAATGCGGTGCAATGCATGCATGCGGGCGCAGGTCTCAAGTACAGCCTCAGGATCGCCGGACTGCCCGGCCGCCCATCGCAACATCGGGGTATCGATTGCACCAGGCAGCACGCAGTTTGCCCGAATGTTGCGGCCCGCAAAATCCAAAGCGATCGATCGCACCATGCCGAGCAACGCATGCTTCGCCGCCACATACGCCGTCGAGTTGCTGACAGCCGTCAGAGTCTGCACAGAACCAACTACGACCAGGCTGCCGCCGCCAGCGCGGAGCATTGCCTCAACCGAATAACGCGCTGCATAGTAGCAGCCGTCGACGTGCACCCGAAACGTGTCCTCCCAATCCTGCTGCGTGGTGTGCAGCAGATCGCCATATCGCTGAATCCCCGCGCTGTACACCATAAGGTCTACAGTGCCAAAGTGCTTCTCGGCCGCTGAAACTGCACTCGCCACCTGGCCCTCGTCAGCAACATCACACAGCTCAAAGATTGCGTTATGCCCTTGAGTTCGCAGCATCTGCGCCTCGGCCTCACCCTCAGCGCGCTGCCTGTCGAGAATGGCGACATGCGCGCCCAACTCCGCCAACAGCCGCGCCGTGGCGGCTCCAATGCCCATGGCCCCACCGGTAACAATCGCGGTCTTCCCATCAAATCGCAGATTCATCTCTTTCCCTCATCCTGCCGGCTTGCTGCCGGCGACAGGCAGACGGTTGCAATCTCCCACGGCTTGAGTGCCAGATGCACCTCGTGCGCCGTGGACGGCAGCAGGCTCTGCTCATCTTCGAGAATCGAACAGCGGTGGGCGCTGCCGAGGGTCATCTGCGGAAAGGTCAGCTTCACGTCGTGCGGTTTGCCTGAGATGTCCTCCACCCGCAGCACCGTACCCTCACGCAACTCCGCGAGCTTCCACGTGCTCACGGTCACTTCATCGGTGTCCGTCTCGACCATGCTTCCCGCGGACTGAAGAGGCACAGCAGCGCGCCCGGTGCCATTCATCGTTTCGAACTCGAGTGGTGTCATCACATCGAGCGCTTTCCGTGTCAACTCTGCCGGATCGAAATTCTCGCCGGTCAAAAGCGAGTAGCGAAATGTCACCGTGCCTCCCTGCTGCGCCGGGAAGTTGGTGTTCCAGTAGTTGCTCATAATCCAGGAAAAGATGGCGGAACTCTTGGGCGTGAAATGCGTGGGCCACACGCCGCGAACAATGTCGCCAAGAGCCACGAGCGGTGCATCTACGGGGATCACCGCCGAGTAGCTTCCGGCACTGCGGACCGAGGCCCAATGCTGCGCGGCGTACCACTCCCGGCTTCCTCCCATCAGCTCATCTACTGCCGGATCAATCCACCCGTTCTGTGAATCGTAGCCGAAGCGCGGATGCGGCTGCAGGAAGGGGAACGCGATGTAGGCGGCTTCCTTCGCCAGCGTCGCTTCCTTGTGAACCGTAATGCGCAGATCGATGCGACGCGCACCTGCGGGCAGAAGAATCTCAGTCCGAATCAGCGGAAAGCGAAGGTTAGCGGATTCGAGGATCGCATGTTCGCCCTCCGCATCTCTGTAGAGAGACACCACCTTGCCATCGACAGGGAGATGCACGGACAAGTTCGGCAACCGCTGCGCGGAACCATAGCGGTAGAGGCTATTCTCAGTGACTGCATCCGGGCTGGTTACATAGACCAGCGACGCAAAAGGATATGGGCTCGCGGGGTCGACCAAATCGCGCCCCGATTTCTTGTCGATCAAATGCGCGATGCTGGCCGTCTGCGGTGAGATCTCCACTCGGTAAAACTTATTCTCCAGCGTGGTTCCGTGCATCTCCACGCGTTGTGGATCCTGGGCCTGCGAGACTATGGGAAACAAACGCCATCCCATCGATGGCACGCCGGTGGCGCGGAATCTTACTCTCTCCGCTCTGCCTCCGAATCCGGGGAGCCGGATGCCCGCTTCTTCTCCTAGCGCAACCTGGGGCAGCGGCTTGCGGGTGTCGGGATCGAGGAGGACCTCGCCCTGGCTGAGATCCGTTTCGAGCCATCCGTCGCGCGTCCAGTTCAAACGATTCCAGACTGCGACTGCGGGCTGCGGCTGCGCCATCAGCGGTTCAAGCTGCGCCCAGCTTCGCTGGATCGACTGCTCAATTTCTTGCGCGGCGTTGGTCGAGGTAGCGGTCTTCTGCTCGAGCTGAATTCTTGTCTGGTCGCTTTCAGGTTGACTGGCTGCGCCCACATAGGTCCAGGTGTGCTCATCGAAGAGCAGCGTGTTACGCCACGCCGCGTCCAGCAGGCCTGCCTCGGGCCTCACCCCGGACCGTAGCGCTGATACTGCGGCTGCAAGCGTCTCGGCATTCTGGATGCGCTGCTGGTTTGCGCGATGTTGTGCGGTGGCGGCTGCATCGGCAGTGTAGCCATCTTCCCAGTACGGACCAAAGTCTCCGCGCACCACCGGTATGCTGCCCCCGCTCTGCTTCTCAATCTCCTGCATGGCATCGGCAAAGGTGGAGAAGTCCAGCCTGGGATACGCATATTGTTCCTGCCATTGCTGAGGCAGTGTCACCTGCCCGGGATCAAGTTCGGTATTTTCAAGCTGGCTGCCGAAGAGCAGCACGCTGTCCGACTTGTAGCCCGGGCGGTTGTATGCCTCAAGGAAGACGGGAAGCGCGTCATGCACTGCCTCAATCTTTGGCGGCACGCCAAACATGGACGCCACCTGCAGATAGGCGCGCGAGTACCACATCAGCACCCGGCCTCCATCTGGCCCTTCCCAATAGAACGGGGAGCGTTCATTCCATCGCCCCTCAAGCAGAATTGGAGCGCGCCAGTTGTTGCTGCCCGCGGCAAAGTAGCGAACGCCGGCATCGTGCAGAATGGACGCATACGACCATGAATAGCTCGGCACATCTGTAATGTGCGCCGCGCCGAGTGGGAGCTTGTACCGGGCCGCCATCGCATGGGAAGGATAGAGCGAATGGATCAGGCCCTCGAGTGAAGCCACACCCGTATGCTGATTGGCGTATTGCGGCGGAATGACGATCTTGCCTGCGCGAACGGCGTCGAGGAGCTTCTGCTGCTGTTCGGGTGAGCGCGTCGCCAGAAACTGCTCGGCGACCCAGCTTCCGTCCATGGTCCAGCGAAACTCCGGATGATTCGGCAGTAGGTCGAGCACCTGGTCCAGGCTGCGCGATTGCAACTCGCCCACCTTGCTGCGATAGTCCGTGAAGCCGATGTCGAGGTGTTCATTCGGAACGATGTGCACGGTCCAGCGCCGCTGGGCCTTGAGCAGGATCGACGTTGTCCGGCCGTAAACGACGACGCGCGCCAGCTGTTCGCCCTGCCAGGCAGGGACATAGATCTCCGCGCAGCGGTCACCGAATTCCGTTCCTCCTTCGAACGGCACGGGGTACTTCTGGCCGGCAATGATCAGCTCCGCATTCGCCGGCCCGGCTGGCCACAAGGAATCGGTCGCGCAAATGTTGACGCCCTCACGGAGGCCGCCTGCTGCCTGCTTGAAGAATACCGTCGCTTCGGCCTGCACAAGCGGAGTGGCGGGTACCACCTTGCCGGCGCGATAGCTCATGGCGAGCGCGTCATAGACGATGCCGCTGATGCCGGGCGCAATGTCACCGAGCGACATCTGCACCGCTGACGGAGTGTCCAGGGCAGTGAGGGTCAGCTGATTCTCGCCGGGCTTCACAAACTTCCGCGGCAGCGTCAGAGTTCGAGGGTCATACGATGTCTGCGGAACAAACGTACCCTCCCAGTCTCCGGCAGAGTAGTCCAGGTGAGGATGGAAGACCAGCATTCCCTGATGTCCGTTGAGGTCAAGCTTCAGAGTCGATCGGCGCGGGGTCTCATACAACGCGGCGATGCGCAGAATGTATTTGCCGGGCGGAACGGAGTCGAGATGAAAACGGATCGTGACGGGATGAAGACGTCCGCCGGCCAGGCCGTTTGCCGGTCCGGGCTGAAACCGCCTCCAGTCTGCTTCCCTGCTGGCTCCAATCGTGTAGATGACCGGCCCGGCATCGCCTGCATAGTCGACATCGTGACTGTCCTGGAATTCGTTGGACGAATGGTCGAACTGCCCGATGTGCCACAGCTCTCGCTCCTGCGCGGAAGCGCCGAGGGCAAGGGTCATCAAAGCCAGCAGCAGAGTCTTTTTCATCGTTGCTCGATCACCATTTCGGCTGCACGGTCACCACTCCGCGCCGGGTCGGGTCTTCAATCCATGAGCCCATTTCCTGCTTCGTGATCAGCTCGCTGTAGCGTGCGAGCTTGTCGCGATCCAGTTCCACGCCAAGGCCCGGCCCACGGGGGACCTTCATGCAGCCGTCCTCATACTGCAGCTTGCCCCCGACGAGAATGTCGTCGGTGAGGTGGTGATAATGAGAGTCGGCCGCGGCGCTGAAATTCGGCACTGAGGCAAGCAGGTGCATGGCCGCCGCCTGCGAGATGCCAAATTCGGCTCCGCTATGCAGGCCAACGTCGAGGCCAAGCGCCTCGCATACCGTGGCCGCGTGGCGAGCACGGGTGATTCCGCCGTACCAGTGGGGATCGAGCAGGACCACGTCAATGATATTCTGCCGCGCCGCGACCGAGAGATCTTCGAAGGCAAAGATGCTCATGTTGGAGGCCAGCGTCATCCACGGCACCTTGGCATTGACCCGCTCCATTGCGCGCAGGCCCCACACCGGGTCCTCGTAATACTCGACATCGGAATCAACCAGCTTCCTGGCGGTGCGGACTGCCGTCGTCAACGACCATGCGGCGTTGGGATCGAGGCGCAGGCGATGGCGGGGGAACTCCGCGCGCAGCGCCTGGAAGGTTTCCACCTCCTCGTCCGGATGCTGCACACCATTCTTGTATTTGAGCGTCTGGAATCCGTACCGGTCGACAAGGCCGCGCGCATAGGCAACCATCTCATCGGCATTCGAGATGGCTCCTTCGCCGCGCTCGTTCGCATGGCGATAGAAGAGATAGCCCGCGTAGGGAATGCGGTCCCTTACCATTCCGCCGAGCAGGTCGCACACCGGGCGGCCGATTGCCTTGCCCTGAATGTCGAGGAGTGCAAACTCAATGCCGGCGTAGCCCAGGACATTCCCAAAGAGCTTCTGCATGCTCGGCGACGAAAGTTTCCAGCGAATCCGCTCTAGCTGGAAGGGATCCTCGCCGATCAGCTGCGGACGCATCTCGCGCAACTGGCCCTCGCGGCTGGGCCCACTGTAGCACTCGCCCAGCCCTGTGATGCCTTCATCGGTGTCCACCTCGATGATCACGCGAGAGATTCCGGAATGTGCACCGTAGGCGTAGCGCAGCGGAGCCTCAATCGGGATGAACGCTGCAGTCCATCGAATGTCGGTGATTTTCATTGTCTGTCCCTTGTGTGTGCGGGCTGATGCGCCAGCGGCTGGCCCTGGTTCTGTGTGGGGAAACGGGTAATGTGCCAACGCCCCAGGTTGGCGACGTAGAGGTCGGTGCCATCGCGGCCTCCGAAGGCGGCGTTGGTGGGACGCGCCAGGACCACGCCCTCCGGATCGTGCGCGAACAGTTCCACGCTGCGATCAGGAAGCACTCGGTAGAGGCAATCCGAGGCATAGCAGGTGACATACAGGTTGCCGGCACTGTCGAGAGCCAGCCCGTCGGGCACGCGCTCCAGCCCGCTTGCATAAATCTCGCGCTTCCCTGCCCTTCCGTCCGCCTCAATGGCAACGGAGCTCACGCGGTCCAGCGTGCTCTCGACCACAAACAACCTGTCTTCCGCGGCGGAGAGGGCCAGTCCGTTGGCAAAGTCGAAGGGGCCAGCGAATCGCTCGGACTTACCGTCGGCAAACCTGCGATAGACCCAGCCGTCGGACGCTCCCCATTGGCCCGAATCGGAGACATACAGCGTACCCGAGCGATCGAACAAAGCAAAGTTGGGATGGACGAGCGGCTGCCCTGCAAACTCGCAAATGTTCTCGATCAGCGTTCCCTGGCGATCGACGCGAATCACGGCGCGATGCATGAAGTTGCACGCGTAGAGTTCCTGCGCGGGTGAGAAGCAGAGGCCAAGATTGAATCCTCCCAGTGTCACGATCAATTCGGGCCGGCCATCAGGCGGCACCTTGTAAATCTGACCGGCCTCGCCCCCGGCCCACAGGTTGCCGTCCGCATCAAACACAAGCCCCTCGGGATGATCGAGGCCATCGGCGAAGACCGCCATCGCGCTGAAGGGAACCACCGACTGATGCGGCAGAGGAAAGAACTTTGAATCTCGATCTCTCAAATTGACCATGGCTCACCCGGAGTTTGGTAACAGTCAGCCACCTCTCGCGCTTTTGCAGGCGATCAGGGCTGCAAAGGCTTCGGCATAGGCAGGGTGACAACCTGCGGAAAGTAGATGTTCGTCTCGGTCATGAGCTTGGGAACGTCCATCGTGTTGCACACATAGGTGAAGAGAAGATCGTCCTTTGCCTCCAGTTCCGGATGCTCCTTGCCCGCGTAGCAGAATGTGTCCTTTTCGTGCTGCGGCCCCGCAATCATCTCCGGAATGTGATAGATGACCGTGCCTTCCGTCCACGGGCCCGTCAGTTGGGGAGCCGTACGGAGGAGAATCTTCTCAGAAAGGAATTTCGGATCGATCAGAACGGCGATCCACTGGTTCAATTCCGGATGGAAGCGTATCGAGAGCTCGGATGTGCCCTCGTGCATCACTTCTTTAGCTTTTGCAGGCTCGAACCCGGGCTGCCATGTATTATCGGCAGCCAGATATTCGAGATGGGCCTTCGGATTGTCGAGACCTTTGAGCGGGATGCGCGTCACGAGCAAGGGCCGGCTGCCGGTCTCATAAAGCGCGAAGATGTAGGCATATTTTCCCTCGACCAGTGCGGTGGCCGAAGGATAGGCCTTCACGCCGTCGTCGACCAGGTGCAAATAGCTGATCTTCCAGCGCTGCGGATCGTCCTCCGGATTGCGGATGCGCGCCAGGTCGGTGCCGCAAGTTTCAAAGTTCATCGCCCAGGGCATGGGATGTTCCGCGGGCTTGATGCACATCAGCGTAATCCACAGGCTGCCGCGGGCCACAAAGCCGTCCATCGCCCAGTACCAGTGCTTCGGATTTTCCGGGACAAAGAAGCTTGTGGCCTCTCCCTTGGCATCGCGCTTGATGTGGTACGTAAGATGCCAGCCGGTTTTAGGATCGCAGGTTGAGATGCCGATACTGCTGTGTGTCATGCGCGGGGCGTTGCCGACAACCAGCCTCTCTGGGCCATAGAGTGTGTCCCCGAAGATCCAGACATCCTTGCCGTTGGGCAGGGGAATGGAATAGGCGTCATCGGCGCCTTGCCAGCTCAACTTCTGCCCATGCTCAAGCGGGAAGACCGGACGACAGCTACCTGCCCACGCCGGCAGCGCAACAAGCAGGATCAGCGCAGAAAGCAGCTGGCGCACAAGGGTGGATTTCATAATCTTCTCCAAAAGGGACAGGTTGCGGCCGGCCGACGTGTGCCGCCGGCCGGCCGCGGCTGTGTGGACGCCGTCAGAACAGTAGTTTGAAGGCAAACTGGATCTGCCGGGAAGTGCCGATATCCACCAGGTTGCCGACGGTGCTGGTGCTGCGTCCAAAGCTGGGATCTGTCAGGTTGCCGTCAGGATTGGCAAAGTTGGGGTGGTTGGCAATATTGAAGAAGTCAGCGCGGAACTCCGTTCCCAGCTTCTCGGTGATAGGCGTTCTCTTGATCAGCGAAAGATCTAGTTGGGCAAAGTGAGGACCCCGTCCGGCATTGCGCGGAATGTTCCCCAGTGTGTCGTAACCCTGCGTTGTCGCAGTGCTGGTGGGCGAAAGACCGTCAGGGCTTTTGAAGATGCTGGCGTCTAACTGGTTGTTGGGCCCGCCGCCGCGATTGAGCGACGTGAGACTGGCGTTTGGCAGCAGTTCTGGCCGCTGAGCCCCGCCGTTTGCCGAGGCGACATTGGTGAGGATGTTGACCGGGAAGCCGGTCCGCGCCGAGAAGATAGCGCCCACATTCCAGCCCTTGCCGAGCCGGTTGTTCATATGACCGATGACGGCATCGTGGAAGTAGACGTCCGATGTCAGATTGTGGCGCACATCTGTGTCGCCCGATCCGAAATCGGAATTGGGGTTGGTTGGGTTGTTAAACGCGCTGAAGATGTTCACGGTGTCATCAATTTCATGCGACCATGTGTAATTCACATCGTAAGTCAGGTGCGTGTGGCGGCCCCGCAGCGCCGCTTGTAGCGAGTTGTATCTGGAGTTGAGAAAATCGCCCAACTTGCGCTCGTTCGCAAAGTTGGTGCTGAGCGGGTACGCGCCAGTGTAGGGATTGAGGTTGTTGAATTCAAGCCCTGCGAAGGCGGCGCCCGCCGGAAGCTTGAGCCCGCGGTTACCGGCATAGGAAATATCAAGCACCATGTTCGGGATGAGCTGCTGCTGGATGCCGAAACTGTAGTGGTAGGCGTAGCTGTCCTTGGTCTTAGGGTCGAACTCGTCCACGTTGCGCACCTGCGGGGAGCAGGTGGGAACGCTGGACACCGGATAGCTGAGCGGCCAGGAGGAGCAGGTCACGGTACCGAAGAGTTCCTGGAAGACGTTGACCGAGATGTTGTTTGAGGTGTTATCGGTCAGGGAGAAGACTGCGCCGGTCAGCGACGGGTTGTAGAAAATGCCAAAACCACCACGGATCACGGTCATGCTTTTGCCGTAGGGGTCCCAGCTGAAACCGAAGCGCGGGCCGAAGTTGGTATAGGTCGGGCTATAGAGCGAGGCCCCGGGCGTGCCCACCGTCTGCGTAGCGATATCGAAGTTCGCCAGCTTGCCGTCCCGTTCGTGCAGGACCGTGTTGTACTCATACCGCAGGCCCACGTTGACGTTTAGGCTGGGCAGCAGGCGGATGTCGTCTTGCGCAAAGAAGTCCCAGTTGCTGTTGCGTATGCGCTGTGCCGGGTTGCCGAGCGTGGAGAAGGCAAAGCCGTTGTTATTTTCAAAGTCCGAGATGCTGCCGTAATATAGGAACTCCTGCAGGCCAAGAATGTTGTCGGAAAGGTTGTTGCGGACGTCCGCGCCGAACTTGAACGAGTTTCGGCCGCGCAGCACCGTGAGACTGTCGGTGAACTCATAAGAAGTCTGTGGGCGGATGCTTGCAAACAGCGCGGGGCCGGGGCCGACACCGAAGTTGCAGAAGAAGCAGCCTACACTGAGCGTGGGGAAGTTGCCGCCGCCCCCGTACGACTCCACCTTGTTGGAATTCAACGAGGCGCCAAGTTCATTGAGAATGTTCGGGCTGAATGTGAAGGTATTGCTGATCTTGACGAACTGCGTGCGCGCAGGCGTGGGTGCCACCTGGCCGATGGCCGGCCCGTACGTGGTATTGGTGTTCGAGTCGTTGATGTTGTAACGCAGGTAGAACTTGCTACGCGGCGACTTCTGCCAGTCCATGCGAACCGAACCCGTATCTTCGCGCAGCGTGTTTAAAAGGTTTGCGCTGTAGAGGTCAAACACCGAAGATGCGTTGGGGTCGGGGCCGAGATTCCCCACCGGGATAGCCGCCACCACGGGTGCCATCGAGGAGACAAATTTGGCCCGTTCGCCGGCGTTTAGCACATCATAAATGCCGGTATTGGTAATCGACTGGCGAACGCCCTCGTAGTTGGCAAAGTAGAACAGGCTGTCCTTCTTGACTGGACCGCCAAGGTTGCCGCCGAACTGGTTCAGGCGCAGTGGCGTGCTGGCGCCAGGCTGGGCGAAATAGTTGCGCGCATCCAGGGCATCGTTGCGAAAGAACTCAAAGGCCTCCCCATGGATCTGGTTGCCGCCGGACTTGGTGATCACGTTGACCACGTCGCCGATCGAGCGCCCGTACTCGGCCGAGTAGTTTCCCTGCAGCACGTGGAACTCCGCAATGGAGTCGACGCTCGAGCGGGTGATGCGTGCCGATTCGCGGCCTAGTTGGATGGAAGTTGCGTTGATGTCGATGCGCGACGAGTCAGAGCCGTCCAATAGCATATTCACGCCCGCAAAGCTGGTCTCAACGCCGCCCAAACTGGTCTGGCCAAACTGCCCGCTCGTCACCGAGCCCGGCACCAGGGCCAGAAGATCAGTGAAGTCGCGGCCGTTCAGCGGCAGATTGCTGACTCGGTCTGACCCGATCGTTGTGCCAAGGTCCGCACTGAGCTTGTTCACCTGGACCTGGTCGGCGGTCACCGTGACGGTCTCTGTTTCCGCACCCGGTTTCAACACCACATCCACACGATGCAGCTCCGATGCGTTGAGCGCGACATTTGTCACCCGTCCGACGGTGAATCCCTTGGCGACTGCGACCACGACATATTGGCCGGCAGGCAGGGCAGGCAGCGTGTATTCGCCCGCGCTGTCTGTGCGGACCACATGCGCAGCCTGAGTGCTTGCATTGGTAATCGTCACGGTCGCGTTCGGTATCAGCGCGCCGGTCTGATCTTTGACGGATCCCTGAATGGTGCCAGTATCCAATTGTGCCCACGCGCTGACCGCCGCGATCAGCAATGCGGTTGCGACGAGCATGAATCGATTCAACTTGAGCGTCATCCTGCCTCCAGCTCCTGAGTGCCTTGCACTTCTATGCAAATTGGTCCATTTGTTGGTTCTGTCGTTGGTCTGCGAGTTCCGGCATGAACCGCTCGCGAGCACTTGAAATTGGGTCCTTCCGATTGCGCTCCGGCGCCATCTCCAGCTGCCGGCGGCCCACGACGCGGTGCCCGCCGAAGCCCACAGTGCTGCCAACAGACCAAAGGGGCGCTTCCACGCTGAAGAACCTGTGCCAATTAATGGCTCTCCGCTTGAGGCCCGAGAATTGGACGAACATGTCACGACCGGCAACGCTATCAGGGGTGATGAGTGCATGTCAACATTAAAATCACAATTGATGCTCGGAACTGTGTAAACAAATCATCATAAGTGGAAGTTTCCCCTCTCTGTGAGCAAAAGCTGGGCTATTCTATTTCATATGAAAGTGCGGTCGGACGAACTCGCTTCCCGCCACGAAACCATCCTGCAGATTCTGCAGTCCGCGGGGTCAATCACCACGGAGAATCTCTGCGACGCCCTGCAGACCTCGATTGCAACGGTCCGTCGAGACCTGAAGGAACTCGAAGACCGCAGCCTTTTGCGGCGCACGCGTGGCGGCGCGGTAACGATGGGGCCCCTCTTCTACGAGCCCTTCCGTCATGATTCATCGTTCCAGGACAAGGTCGGCAGCTTTGCCGATGAGAAGCGGCGAATTGCCCGCGCAGCCGCCCACCTGGTGAAGGAAGGCGACACTGTGGCCCTCAGCGGCGGCACAACCACCACCGAGGTAGTGCGAAGCCTCATGACGATTCGGGGCATTACCGTAATTACCAACACAGTGAACGTCGCAATGGAGTTGAGCGCCTGCAAAGATATCGAGGTGGTCGTGACCGGGGGCGTGTTGCGCGGAAACTGGTTCACGCTTGTGGGGCCGTTGGCCAATATCGCTGCAGGTATGGTGTACGCCGACATCATGTTCCTCGGCGTAGACGGAATATCCGCCCAGCTCGGACTTTTCTGCGAGAACTCGCAGGAGGCCGAGTACCTTCGTTTGATGGCTCAGCACGCCAAGCGCAAGGTGGTCGTGACGGATCACAGCAAGATCGGCAACCAGAGCCATTGGGTGCTGTGCCCCGCGGGGGAAGTCAGTACGATCATCACGGATACCGGAGCCGACGACTCGAGCATCGCGCCCTTTCAGGCTTTGGGCATTGAGGTCATCCGCGTTTGATGAAGCCGAAAGGAAATCGATCGAACCGTCCACTGCGACAAACCGACGGAGCGCATATTGCCAATTGCACCGTGATTCTCAATAGGTTGAGCACTCATAACCCAATGATCCGCTTCCTCTCGTCACCGAAGATTCAAGCATGAAGAGACCTTGGTCGGAGCGCAAGCACGCCTCTATTCAAAGGCAGCCGAGATGAGCCGGCTGATGTCCAGCTCATCTCGGCTGCCGACAAGCTCTACAACGCCTGAGCCATACTCGAGGACTACCGAGAGATCGGGCCAAAGGTCTGGGAACGGTTCAAGAGGGGCAGGAATGACCAGATCTGCTATCTCGATGAACTCCTGGCCGTCTACAAGTCGACTGGAGTGGGCCGGATCGTTGGAGAATTGGAGCGTGTAGTCAACGAACTCAGGCAAATATCGGCAGAAGAAACGCATTGATCGACGCAGCCCGCGAACGAGCATCAGACTTCGCCGTCGCGTCAGTCGCAGGAATCGCGGCTGAAGCGAAGTATGCCTATGTCCCGATTGCTGATCTTCGCGAACCATAATTTGGTAGGCAACTGTTGTCTCCGGAAAGTCTGGGCGTTCATTAGGTTCAATCCCCTTTCGCTATCCGTGCACTGTCAAGAAACCGTTGGCTCATCGCTGGCAAAGATCGACGTGATAGCCGACCGTGGCGTCACGATGACCGGCCACCAGAACGGCAAACCGCGCCACCCCTTCACCTCCTCACCGTTCTGGCGGAGCAGCATCAAAGCTGGAATTTCGTCCACCTTTGGAGCCAGGACATCTGCTTGCTGTTTCGTATCAGGGTTGTTGGAGAAGCGCCCCTGGGAGAAATATCTAGGCGTGTTGCGGTCCGTGGCCGTAAGCAGCCATACGTTATCCCGGAGGTCGGGGTTCCTTGAAGTCCGAGAAAGGTGTTCCAGTGCTGCCAGATACCCCTTCCGGCTGTCGTCTCCGGGCTCTTCAAATTCGAGGTTAGCGTAGGCCATCTCCAACAATTCCATAGCCTTCTCCACTGGAACGAGAATCGGCCCTTCGGCGCTTTTCCCAAACTCCGCTGTAATCCGGTCATCCAATGTCTGGAGGCACTTTTTCCCGACGGACTTGGCAACCGTTTGAAAGCCGGTCGGCAGCAATCTACGCCCCGGCCTGATACTTACCACTTCTGAGAACATCAACTTGTTTGGCGAGCAAGGAATCACCCTATTCTGTGCGTCGCGCTGGATGAAGTACACGCCTTTATCATGGGCGCCTGATTCGAATGCTTCGCGAAGGGCTGCATCGAACTCATGGATTTTGCGCATGATTTGGTAGACGTGCTGGGGAGCATAGAACCGGGTGACGGCCAGATCGGCCTTGACAACACGCCGGCGATGTCCACTCCGGCACTCTGGAACTGGGTTCTCAGTTGCGCTGCGAAGGGATCGCTGCCCAGGCGTCCAATGAGTCGCACAGGATAACCAAGCCTGGCCACGGCCACGGCCTGATTTGCACCCTTACCGCCAGGATGGATCTGGAAGTCCGTTCCGGTGACCGTCTCGCCCACCGCTGGAATTCTTCTGGTGAGCGCTACAAGGTCAATATTGATACTGCCAACGACTACGACTGGCTTTTCCCCGGCACGGGAGTTCTCCTCAATATGCGTCTGAAATAATTGACGGGTCATAAAAAGAGCGGAGCCACGGCGATGGCCGTGAGCCCGCACAAAAAGAAAAAGAACATCCAAGATAGAAACGCCTTGGAGCGCGAAGTGGCCTCGGAAAACTCGCGCCAGATGAAAACGCCCCAGCAGGCCGAGATCATGGTGGCGCCTTGGCCAATCGAATAGGATACGGCAGGACCCACGATATGTGCCTGGGAGGCCACAAAGTTCGCAAGGGCGCCCGTGCACCAAATTGATCCGCCTAAAATGCCCCACAGGTGCCAGATTGCCGGAGCGCGCCAGTACTCGTTCATCGTGGCAGGCTCGCGTCCGTCCAGAGGCTTGCGCATGAATAGGTAATTCACCGGGATCGAACACACCGTCACGCCCAGCGCGAAGAAAAGCATTGCCGCGTAGGGACCTGTCGCAACGGGGCCCGTCATGGCCTTTGAGACAAGCGGATAGAAGCACCCCATCAAGACACCGGCGATCAGGCTGATGAGTATCCCTCGCCTGGTCATCGCGGGACGAACCGCGTCGCGCAGCCTGTACGCAATTGCATCAAACACAATTGCCATGGCGACTAGTGCGATTCCACCAAAGAGCAGCAGCGGATTGCCCTTGGGAGAGATTACATAGCTACTAACCGCGCCGATGACCAGCGCCAATCCGATTCCGATGGGAAACGCAACTGCCAAGCCGGCGATATCGATGGCTGCCACAAGCAGAAGATTGGCGATGTTGAAGATTACTCCGCCTGTGACCGCCAGCAGGATGGGGTGCAGGCCTGAGTGTAAAATATCGGCAAAGAATGCCCTGCCGGTGCTGCCCAAACTGCCAAACGTCGATCCCCATACAAGCGCGCCGAGAATCAACCCGACCACGTAGTCCCAGTAGAACAACTGAAATCTGTACTTGGGACAGAGCTTCAGCATGTTGGCCCACGAGCCCCAGCACAGCATGCTGAGAATCATGAGAAATAAAGCGATTCCATACACTTCTGGCTGATACATGCCCTTCGCCCAATCGTTTGAAAACGCTCTTACTGCAAACAGATTTAGTGGCGCGGACCAAAGAAAAGTCCGCGCGCGCCAAGTCAAAGGCTAGAACACAAAATGCATGTTCAATTGCAACCGACGTCCTGGGCGGGCACCCGTCACCCAGCCGAATTGACTTTCGGGGTTAACTTCTCGGTCGTCCCACGTATTGATTGATGACCACTGTGCGTGATTGAAGGCGTTAAATGCATCGAGACGAATCACCAACTGCTGGCTTTCCCTGATCACCGGAAGTGACTTCTGAAGGCCCAAATCCCAGTTGTTGATTCCCGGTCCGGTAAGACTGTTCCGCCGCTCGTTACCCCGATGTATCGCGAAGTTCGTGACTCCCTGCGCGATAAGATTCTGGTCTGTGCTGGCAACCGGCTCCGAATAGCAACTGGTGTTGAAGTAATGAGTAAAGTTCCTCTTGCCGCGGGAGAGATTACCGCCGCACGTCAAGTCAGGGACATCCCCCATGTAGTCGTAGGAACTGGTGTAGCCGTTCCAGACCGTCGTCGGGGCCCCTGACTCGAAGGTGCTGATCGAGCTTATCTGCCACCACCCGAGCACTTCCCGAGCCAGGCGATTACCGATAGCCTGACCTGGCAATTCATACGTGAAGGCAGCAACAAAGCGATTGGTATGGTTCGCGTCGGAAGGTCCGTACGACCATTCCGGGTGCCATTGGCCGCCTAGCGCATGTGTGCCACTTTCTCCGTTCTCACCAAAGAGCGTGTCCATCTGCTTCGACCACGCATAGGAAAGCTGGCTGGTCAGATTGTGCCAATTGCGAATCCTGAGAGCGGCGTTCATGGCGTTGTAATTGTTATTCCTAATTCCGCGGACTGTGTTAATGGCTCCCCAACGGTCAGGCGCAACCGAGGTGAGGGGCCGCGCCTCATAGAAGGAGTTACTGTTCAGGTAGGTGCCCTGGGCCGGAAGATTCAAGTCATATTGAATCGGCAAATGCGTACCTTTGGAACCAACGTATCCAACAGTGGCTACGACAGACTTGCCGATTTCACGTTGGATGTCCAGGCTCCAGCGTTGCAGATACGGAGTTTGCCAGCTCTTCGCGTCGGTGGTTGCGGTATCGCATCGGTCACACAGCGTGCCACCATCAGTGCCAAGGGGAAGGGGCCACTCCCCCCTTTGGACTGCAGTGGCAGCAGGCCACACATCGTTGATTGTGTAGTACGTTTCGGCGGGGTCCGCAACCATGTAGGTGGAGTTGTAGTCGGCCCCCCCATAACCCGGCGAGTTCCAGAACATTTGGTCCATGAATTTGAAGCGCCCGGTCTCATAGAAGACCCCGTAACCGCTACGCACGACCGTCCTGTTGTCCAATCGATAGGCGAGCCCGATGCGGGGAGCTAGATCCTTCTTGTCGGCAGAGAATGGGTGCGAATTTGTTTCGGGAGTCAGCCCGGGCATGATCATCCGCCATCCGGGATAGGTCTGATCCAGGACACCCCAGTAGCTGTTTATGGAGTAAGCGGGGATCGGCAGGTCATACCTCAGACCAATGTTGAGGGTTAGCTTTTGTGTCGCTTGCCAGGAGTCGTTGACGAACAGGGCGTACTCCGGCATACCGAAATAGAGGCTGGCATCGCCGCTCGCGACGGGAGTGCGCTGTCCCATATCGGTTACAAATCCGGTTTCAAACTCAGCTAGCGTGTTGAACCCCGAGCCATCACCAATGTTGGGGCCCTTGCTGGTGTAATTTCCCGCAAAGGTTGTGGAACGAACGATGTCATTGTCGCGCTCAGAACGTCTCGCCATGTAGTAGCCGAATTTGAGCGAATGACGCCCCAGAATCTTCTCAACATTATCGGTGAGCTGGAAGATCGGCACGTATTGATACCAATACTCCGTCGACCCCGTGCTCAGCCCATGCGCGAAATAGCTGCTATCCCAGCCAAGATTCACGCTGAATGTTGCGTCATTGGCGATGCCGAAAAGGCTCTTGTCGTACGGCGTAAAGCCGGCCATGCCCGTGGACGAGTTCTGGAAGAGGTCCTGGATCCAGGATGTGTTTGCAAAACTGCTTGCTTGAGAGGGGCTGTTGCTGAAGTTGTAACCCCTCATCCAGCTGATGTTGAACTCGTTATTGAATGTGGGGCTGAAGGCATGCACGTAGTGGACCTGGTAGGTATTCATACGGTGCATTGGGCCATCGCCCATGGCCAATGCCGGGATCAGGCCTCCGGAGCCGAGCACGGTTCCATTTTCACGAAACCAGCGGAAATAGAGGCTATCGCGACTTGACAAATTGTAGTCGGCACGAATCGTGTAGTTGTTGTTGTCGAGACCCGCTATGGTGGTTCCGGCGTAATTGTCGTAGTCTCCCTGTGCGGGAGACGTGTACCCGTTCGGCTCCGGGAAGTGAGAAAGGTAAGCAAGAGCTGCGGGAGCAGGATTCGTGATTACATTGTTGGGATATGGCTGGCGCAACTGCGTAGTCGGATTATATGTGGTTGGATCGTATATCACGAATCGGCAGTTAGCCGGTGCATTCGAAGAACCGTCGCATTGCGTCGGATCTACCGAGAACCGTTGAAGCCAGGCACTGAAATCGCCCGTTCGTTCGGCATCAGTGGGGATATAGGTTGTGAACTGGCTCTGACCGCGATTGCGCAGGCGCTCGAAAGACCCGAAGAAGAACAACCTATTCTTTCCGTTGAATACCTTGGGGATAAAAACCGGGCCACCCACTGTGAACCCATACTGGTTCTGGTGATATGCGCTGCGCGGGATCCCCTGGTACTTGCTGTACGGATCGACGGTGTTCAAGCCCGCATTCTGAAAGGCGTTGTAAACGGAACCATGAAGTCGATTGGTTCCCGACTTGGTTGTGACATCGATCTGGCCTACATCGCGGCCGTATTCCGCTGAGTAGCTGGAAACCACAGCCTTAACTTCTTGGATGGTGTCTTGGTTTACGTTCATGAGTGGACCCTCCACCCAATTGTCATTATTGTCCAGACCGTCGACATAATAGCCTACGCCATACTCAGTACCGCCTACATTCAACTGCATTGCGCCCGGCATGGTAGAAGAAGCCAACCCCCAGTGCATACGCGAGTTATCCCCCGTGCCACTATTAAAGTCGGGCAACACTTGCGCATAGTTCAGGTAGTTGCGGCCTGCGATGGGCAGGTTCTCCGCAAACTTGTTATCAATGACTCCTGATACGTCTGCATTTTCAGTGTCTATCAGAGGGGCAGCGCTGGAAACTTGTACGACCTCCTCAGTCGATCCAATTGTCATGGCAAAATTGATGCGCTGGGTGGTTCCGTTTTGCAAAGCCATGGCGGTCGAAGTGGCTTTGGCGAATCCTACTTTTACGACCTCCACTTCATAGTGACCAGCAATTAGGTTGGGGAACTGGTAGGCACCACTGCCGTCGGTGGCCGCAGTCCACTGGACGCCGGTATCTACGTTGCGCAGTGTCACGTTCGCATTTGGAATGACGGCCCCTTGCGGGTCGGTAACGGTTCCGACGATAGTGCTGGTAATCACGACTTGCGCGAGTGCGGAAACGGCCAGCGCGCACAGGGTGATGATGAGTATTCCGAAGCCACGGCGCATCACTTTCCTCCATCAAACAAATGTCCGAGTCGACTGGAAATCGGCTGTCAGTTTGCGACGATGAGCCCTCTCGTTGAAACCTTCCAAACTCTTTCGCAAGTACCGGCCCTGCTTCCAGGAATTTGTTGACCCAGAAACCTTGGGCTGACCAGCCCAAGACGGCCGCCCGTTTGAAAGCTTTCAATTTGCTACGGAGCAATCTAATACTGTGGCAAAGATTCTGTCAAGACGATTCTTGCGCGATCGGATTTTCCCGTCGAGTTTCGTTCTGAATTCTCAAAAAAGGCCCGATCGACTCAGCCCATTTGAGCCACATGGACGCCATGGGGCAGCAGTCCGTCTTTCCTTGACCTTCGTCCGTGGATGCGTCTAACAGGGGCTTGCTTTTATGAATTGTTTCAATCATTGGCACTTTTAAACGCTTTCAAGTGCTCGTATATTTTAGACTTCCCATAAAGGCAATGACTTCCGTACAGCCAGTTTGGCACACCCGGAAAGAGCGCTATGGCTAATATGAAGGACATCGCAAGGATTGCCGGCGTCTCGCTTGGCACGGTGTCGCACGTGCTCAACAACTCCGCGGGCGTGCGGGAGTCGATGCGCAAGCGCGTTCTTGAAGCAGTGCAGGCCGCCGGCTATCAGCCGAGCCAGCTCGCGCGCGGCCTTAGGCGCGATAAGACAAATATGATCGGGATGATCATACCGGACATTACCAATCCATTCTTCCCGGCCGTGGTTCGCGGCGCCGAGGACGTAGCTTTCTCCAATGGTTATCGTCTGATCCTCTGCAATACGGACAATGACCATTCCAAAGAATTGGTTCACCTGAACGAGCTGCGCACCTACCTCCCTGCTGGCCTCATCGTGATCCCGTCTAATTTCAGCGACCTTACTGCTCAGGCAGAATCGTACCGCCGAGCTGGCACAGGCGTGGTCTGCATAGACCGGCTTCCGAAGAACTGGAGCGGCGACAGCGTCACCGCCAATAATGAGGAAGGCGCCTATAACGCTACCCGTTATCTTCTCCAGATCGGGCATACAGAGCTCGCTGCAATCACCGGTCCACTGCATCTGACAAACGCTAAAGAGCGCCTTGGCGGTTTCAAGCGTGCCGTGCGAGAGGCCAAGTTCCATCTTGCCCCGGAGTATGTCCAAGAGACCACCTTCGACAAACAGGGGGGGCACGCTAAGGCACTTATTCTGCTGCGTCTGATCCCCAGACCTACTGCCATCTTCGCGGGCAATGACATGATTGCTCTTGGCGCACTAATCGCCATCCGCGAGGCTGGACTTCGCTGCCCCGAAGACGTGTCCCTAATGGGCTTCGACGACCTTGATCTGGCCGAAACGACAAATCCTGCGCTTTCGTCCGTCTCCCAATCTGGATACCAGCTCGGAACAGCCGCTGCACGCATTCTGCTTGACCGCTTGGAGGGCGACAAAGGTCCTGCAAAGCACCTTGTCCTCGAAACATCACTCAAACTTCGGCATTCGGTCGCGCCTCCCCCTGACGGATTCCGACTTGGCCCTACATTGAAAAGACGCCGCGGCACGAGGCCGGGTCCGGCAAAGAGTGATGTCAGATAAGGCTCTGACTCACTGCAGCTCACCGAGATCCGATCTATAAGGAGGCATATCAATGAAGAAGGGACCGTGCACCAGGATCCCGGTATTTTTGATTGCCGTCATTCTAGGCTCGTGCACACATGTGTGCGCTGCATTATCCAAATCCGGTTCAGTGGAAGCCAAGCGGCTGGTAATAGCAAGAGCTGAATACCTGGACCGTGTCAGGGCCATATGGACTGCACAGATGCTTGGACAATGGACCGGGCTTCTCTTTGAGCACCAGGTTGCCTCGGTCCTAAAGAACACTCCGCTCAGGCCCGCCAAGGGCTATGCGCCGATCGACGACGACTACTACTACGAGATGGTAGCCATCCGCGCTTTTGAAAAGTACGGAACCCATCTCACCGTGGAACAACTGGGAGCGCAGTGGCTTGAAAACAACGCCGGCTCGTGGGGCTCCAGTGAACAGGCGCTCCTGCTGCTGAAACGAGGAGTGAAGGCTCCGGATACCGGTAGCCCGCGTTACAACAAGCTGTGGTGGACCATCGGACCTCAGTTCAGCAGTGATGTCTACGGGGCGTTGGCGCCGGGTATGCCCAACGTGGCCGCAGCGATGGCTCGGCGATTGACGCATATCAATGGCTACGCGGAAGGCACCGACGGCGCCGTGTTTGTTTCCGGAATGATCAGCCTTGGATTTGTCGAAACAGACACCAGGGAAATCGTGCGCAAGGCAGCCCGCCTCATTTCTCCGCTGTCTCCCTACCGTCAGTGTCTCGACATGGTCATTTCCATGGCCGAGGCCGGCAAGTCGGTAGAGGAAATCAACCGCGCAATTACTGAACGCTGGGGTATTGAATATCCGGCCACCAACAATGCAGTGGTGAACGGGGGGATTGTGGCCACAAGCATCTGGTTCGGAGAGGGCAATTTTCTCAAGACCGAACACCTGGCGTTCACGGCAGCAGACTTTGCCGATACGGACTGCAATGCCGCCAATGCGGGATCGGTGGTGGCTGCCATGCACGGAATGTCTGCACTCCCAGCAAAGGATGTGGCGGAGCTGAACGATCGGATTTACGGCGCGACAATGGGCCCCCTCAAGCTGACGCCCCCCGTGGATGAGAGCATCTCAGCCCTTGCGGCGCGGACGGCCGCCATCGGCGAGAAGATTCTCCTGGAGAACGGGGCCAGGTTTGACGGCGGCAAGCTGGAGATTCCCGTCCAGCAACCCACAACCCAGGCCCCTGAACTGTTCAAGCTTTCCGATCTGACGAAATGGTGGAATCCCGACTGGTCATTGGAGCGGGCTGGCTTCGGCGGTGCGGGAGGTGGCCTGGCTGGAATTCGCGGCAACACGTACTTGGATGGCGACACACTGGCCCTCTGGCCGCGCGATGAAGTTCGCGGGGCGCTGCTGCGTCGATCCGTCGAACTGGGCGCGCGTCCGTATCTCACCTTCGATGCGGGCGCCGATGCAGGCCGAACCTGGCATTTAGTCGTCTATGTGAACAACGATAAGGTCCTTGACCGGCCGATCGCCGGGGACTCGCTGACGCAAAAGAGCGCGTCCGAGCGACGTTGGGAGCATATCTCGGTCAATTTGGCAAAGTACAGGAATCAGCCGGCCGTAATCCGGCTCTACGACCTGGTCCTGGTGCCGAACCATTACGCAGGAAATTCGTATTGGAGGCACATCCAAGTTCAATGACCGCCTCGCTCAGGATGTGTGCGGAATGAGGTGCGGAATGCTTATAGTGATTTGCCGTGAGGACTAAACGGCCAACTGCACGGCTTCAGTGGGCGTTTCATGTTCTGGCGGTGTGGTTGCTCATCATTCTGGCAACTCCGGCCATTGCCAGCCAGGCGAAGGAAGAATTGACGCCCGAAGTGCAGAATCTGCAAACGCAGGCCATCGCAGCCCGCGAGCTCGGCGACAGTGCGAAAGCCATTGAAAGGTACCAGGCAATCATCACACTCGCGCCGCATTTCGCCGCGGCCTACAACAACCTGGGCATGCTTTGCTTCAATGAGCACGACTACACCAATGCAGTTGAAGTATTCCGGCGTTGCCTGGAACTCGATCCCGGAATGGCGTCTGCGTCTGCCGCGCTTGGCATGAGCTACTTCCACCTTGGGAAAAACGCGAAAGCCGAACCGCTGCTTCGTACCAACCTCCAAGCTTAAAACCAAAATCAAATGTGCGAAAAATAGCCTACGTTATCTCTGGAGATGATCCTTCCACTTCTTTTGATCGATCTCAGAAGGGATCGAGAGGCCGCGGCGCAAATTCAGAGCTTTCTCGATCGAAATCCCGAGAACAAGGACGGTTAGTCCTTGCTGCGAAATACATATTTGCAGTGCAGCGTGAAAGCAGCAGCATGTTCCCGCAGTGCCATGTCATAAAGGGACGAAAAGAGAACGACAGTGGATGGGCCGACAGAGACCTCATCGGCCCATCCAGAAGCCTGAGATTAGGGCTGCGATGCCGCGTCCTTCACGCAACGGAAGCCCACGCCACCGGAGCGGTCGTAACTTGGAGCCATCAGCAGAAGCTTGCCATGCTGATCGTTCTTGTAGGCCTGCGGGAAGTACCAGATGGAGCCCTGTGGTTGGTAATGGTTCCCTCCGCGCAAGATTGCAGCTCGAGTGTGCTCATCCACGTACTCATCGGTCCATTGC
>DATKTQ010000005.1:0-2351 GCA_035531055.1 Occallatibacter sp.
GAGGCGGTCACTGGTGTCATAGTCGGTGGAAACCGTCTCCGGGTTGCAGTTGACCATGATCGTCTCGTAGCCGTCTACTTTCAGCGCAAACGCGGCGTGGCAGCAGCAGTAATCGAACTCAATTCCCTGCCCGATGCGATTTGGACCGGAACCCAGAATGATGATTTTTCGCTGGCTCGTCGGTGCGGCCTCATCCTCTTCGTCGTAGGTGGAATAGAGGTAGGGCGTCATCGATTCGAATTCGGCAGCGCAAGTGTCCACCAGCTTGAACACGGGCCGGACGCCCTTGCTTTCGCGCAGTTTCCTCACCTTTTGCACGCCCGCATGGCCTTCCAGCTTCCACTCTGTGGCAATGCGCTCATCGCTCAGCCCAAGGCGCTTCCACTGCCGCAAAGTCTCGTCATCGACCAGCTCCGGCGAAGTGCGCGAAATGCCCATCTGGGCGACCGTGATCTCCCGCAACTGATGCAGGAACCACGGGTCCATTCCCGTGAGCCGGGCCACTTCCCGCACGCTCATGCCGCGCTCAAATGCAAACCGGATGTAGCCCAACCGCTCCGGACGCGGCGTTACCAGCATCTGCGTGAGCCTGCGCGGCTCCAGCACTTCCGCGCCGGTCTTTTTGCCAGTCTCCAGCGCGCGCCACGCCTTCATCATGGCTTCTTTGAAGGTGCGGCCCATAGCCATCACTTCGCCTACGGATTTCATCTGCGGGCCAAGCGTGTCATCGGCTCCAGGGAACTTCTCAAACTGCCACTTGGGGATCTTCACCACCACGTAGTCAATGGTGGGCTCAAAGCAGGCGGGCGTTTTGCGCGTGATGTCGTTGGGAATCTCGTCCAGCGTGTATCCCACGGCCAGCTTGGCCGCAATCTTCGCAATGGGAAAGCCCGTAGCCTTGGAGGCCAGTGCGGAGGAGCGCGAGACGCGCGGGTTCATTTCGATCACCGTCATGCGGCCGTCGACTGGATTGACGGCAAACTGCACGTTGGATCCGCCGGTTTCCACGCCAATCTCACGCATCACGGCGATGGCGGCATCCCGCATTTTCTGGTACTCGCGGTCGGTCAAAGTCTGCGCCGGAGCCACGGTGATGGAATCGCCGGTGTGCACGCCCATCGGATCAAAGTTCTCAATGGAGCAGATGATGATGACGTTGTCCGCCAGGTCGCGCATCACCTCAAGCTCAAATTCCTTCCAGCCGAGCACGCTCTCTTCCACCAGGCACTCGTGCACGGGAGAAAGGTCTAGTCCGCGCGCGAGAATTTCCATGAGTTCCTCGCGGTTGTATGCGATGCCGCCGCCCGAGCCGCCGAGTGTGAAACTGGGCCGGATGAGTACCGGGAAGCCCAGCTTGCTGGCAAAATCCAGACCGTCTCGAAGATTGTTCACCAGCGCCGAACGGGACACGTCCAGCCCGATGCGGATCATGGCATCCTTGAAAAGGAGTCGGTCTTCCGCCTTCTTGATGGCCTCGAGCTTGGCGCCAATCAACTCGACGTTAAAGCGTTCCAGAACCCCCGCATCGGCCAGGTCCACGGCAAGATTCAGCGCCGTTTGACCGCCCACAGTGGGCAGCAGGGCGAACTTGCCTGAGCCGAGCTTGAGCATCTCCGCCTCAATGCGGATGATTTCCTCAACGTACTCGCGACTCAGCGGCTCAATATAGGTGCGGTCGGCAAGCTCCGGATCGGTCATGATGGTGGCCGGGTTGGAATTCACCAGCACCACTTCATACCCTTCCTGCTTCAGCGCCTTGCAGGCTTGGGTACCGGAGTAGTCGAACTCCGCCGACTGGCCGATGACAATCGGCCCAGAGCCGATCACGAGAATTTTCTGGATGTCATTTCTACGTGGCATATCCCACTCTTCAACGAAGCGTTTCGATAGTTCTTTCAGCCATTCCCAAGCAGGCTGGTTGAGTTGAGAAGATTACCTGCATCCAAAAAACAGCGGAGCCTTGGCCCCGCCTTTGTGCAGCAATTCCGCTTCTTTCGGCTTGATCTGGTCATCCCTTCCACTCCTCCATCATCCGGCGGAAGTCGCGGAACAGGTAATGTGAGTCGTGCGGCCCCGGCGCGGCCTCCGGGTGATACTGTACGCTGAACAGCGGCAGCGTCTTGTGCCGCAGCCCTTCCAGCGTCTGGTCATTCAGGTCCACGTGCGTCAGTTCCACTTCATTCGCGTTGATGGAGTCCGGATCGACGGCAAAGTTGTGGTTGTGTGCCGTGATCTCCACCTTGCCGGTAGCGTTGTTGCGCACCGGGTGGTTGCCGCCGTGGTGGCCAAACTTGAGTTTGTAGGTTTTTCCACCCAACGCCAGCCCCGTGAGCTGGTGCCCGAGGCAGATG
>DATKTQ010000006.1:0-9702 GCA_035531055.1 Occallatibacter sp.
TCCACCCGCCACAAACAAGCTGACGGCTGATAGCTGATTGCTGATTGCTGATTGCTGCACCGAAGGTGCAGAAATCGCCTGTGAAGCTGTGCAGCACAGCCCAAAACCCTCATTTTCGACTGTGAAACTGTGAAGCTGTGATCCTGTGAAACTGTGCAGCACAGCCGTGCGCGCACCGCCACAACCCGCCCTCCTGTGCGAAACTAATGAGTCCGGCGGCCGGCTGTGTACCCGTTTCCGTCCGCCGCAAGGACTTTGCCGCGCATGGCCCTTCTTCGTTCCGCCTTCATCGCGCTCTCTCGCAATCGTCCGTTGCGCCGTTTCAGCGAGCGCTCCCGCATCGGCACCAAATTGAGTTCCCGCTTTGTGGCGGGACTCGAAATCGAAGATGCCCTGCGCGTGGCCGAGGCCGTCAACAAGCAGGGCATGCTGGTCACGCTGGACTCGCTGGGCGAAAGCGTCACCTCCGCTGAGGAAGCTCATCGCGCCGCCGACGTCTATCACCGCCTGCTGGACCAGATTGCCGAGCGCAAACTCGACTCAAATATCAGCGTCAAGCTTACCCAAATGGGCCTCTCGCTCGACGCGGGCCTGGCCGAGGAGATTGCCGCCAAACTCGCCGCCCACGCCGCTGCAACCGGCAGCTTTGTCCGCATTGACATGGAGGACTCCTCGCTCACCCAGATCACGCTGGACATCGTGCGCCGACTGCACGCGCGGCCTGACCTGCGCGACGCCATCGGCATCGTGATCCAGGCGTACCTCTATCGATCGCAAGCCGATGTGGAGCAGTTGCTGACCGACGGCATTCGCATCCGGCTGTGCAAAGGGGCTTACAAGGAACCGGCCGGCGTGGCCTTCCCGCACAAGCCTGACGTGGACGCAAACTACATCCGCCTGAGCTGCTCGCTGCTGGCAAGCTCCATCTACCACGGGCTGGCCACACACGACGAGGCCATGGTGGACGCGGCCAAAGCCTACGCGCGCGACCACGGCATTGCGCCGGATCGCTTCGAGTTTCAAATGCTGTTCGGAGTGCGCCGCGATTTGCAGCGCAAGCTGGTGGCTCAGGGGTTCCGCGTGCGCGTGTACATCCCCTTCGGCGGCGAGTGGTATCCCTACTTCATGCGCCGGCTGGCGGAGCGCCCCGCCAACGTCCTGTTCCTGGCCAGGAATTTCTTTCGCGAGTAGCTGCCCGCCGCTACCCGTCCGCTATTTGTCGGATGAGTGACGCCGCACTCGCTTGCCCCGCTTGCGATAGAGCCGCGTCTGCCGGCAGATGGGGCACTCCCACGGGAAAAAGCCAAAGATCGGGAAGACCTTCTGCTGCAGAAAGCCGAAGCGCGGCAACCGGCGAAGCTTGTTGCTGCCGCAGCTCGGACATGCAAACTCCGAATGCTCTGAGTGATCCGAGACGAAACTGGAAACAGGCGAACTGGGCAACATTATTCCTTTCGTGGCCTTCTGCATCGTGCTTCCTGCTCAGGAAAAACGCACTACGAGGCCTTCCTCATGTATCGGTCGAAACGCCGGGAACAGTATTTCTCCCGCCCACGACGCTTCCACCTCCTTGGTCCCAAGATCCCATAATCTTTCCACCCGGGCCACCACACTACAGTGCACCGCGTCACTCTCCGTCGCGGGAGAGAACCGAGGTGCCGTTCACCGGGCAGACAACAGGAAGGTATCGTGCCTAGAGACTAGCCAAATCAAAGTGTTTCAGGGAACCGAAACCTTCGGCACGCATGCACGACCGTAACTCAAAATGAGCACCATCGGAGGTGACCGGTGACTCAGGCAGCGGAAGCCCTTTCGGCGTCTCCGCCTCCGCGACCTTTTCCGCCAGGCGGGCGGCGCGTTACGCCTGCAGCCGCTCCAGCCCCTTGCGCGCCAGGTCCGCCACGGCCTGGGCCAGCAGCGGAGAGGCATTCAAGGACTCGGGCCGCTCCACCCGGATGCCATGCTCCTGACCGTACTTCCGGAAGGCGATGTCCACGTCGTAGAGGATTTCCACGTGATCGCAGAGAAAGCCGATGGGCTGCAGCATCACGGTCTTCACGCCTTCGGCCGCCATCGCGTCGAGCGTGGCCTCCACCGACGGACCAATCCACGGCCCGCCGCTTGCGCCCTGGCTCTGGAAGGCAAAACCCCAGCGCGAAATCTCCGGCACGCGCGCGGCCACCCGCTTGGCCGTCTGCTTGGCCTCTTCGGCGTAGGGGTCCGCGCCTTCGCCGGGCCACAGGCGTGGCTGGCCTTCGCTGGCAGCCGGTGTCTGAATCGTCCGGCATGGCACGCTGTGCGCCGTAAACAGCACCGGAACCGGCGCGCCGATTTCCGCCGTCAGCCGCGCCAGAGCCGGGCGCAGCCGCTCCGCGAACGCCTCGGCCAGCAGCGGATGGTGCGCCCAGCTCTCGGTAAAATCAAAGCGCAGCGAGCCCGCCTCGGCCTGCACCGCGCGGCGGTAAAGGCCCACGCTGGTGCGGGAGTTCTGCGGCGCCAGACAAATCACCGACGCCTCCTCCACGCCGTCGGCGCGCATCTGTTTCACTACGTCCGGAATGTACGGCCGCCAATTGCGCATGCCCACGTACACCGGAACCGCCAAGCCGCCGGCAGCCAGATCGGCCTCCACGAGCCGGCCCTGTTCCAGCGTCAACTCGGTGAGTGGGCTGCGGCCAATCAACGAATAGCGGTGCTGAATCTCTTCAATCACATGCTGCGGCAGCGGCCGCCCGCTCACCACGTTGCGCAGGTATTCGGGAATCTGCTCCACGGTCTCCGGCGTGCCGTGAGCCAGCAGCAGCACGGCCTGCTTAGGCATTGGCGGACTCCAGGCGGAACTCGCGGACCATCCGCACCACCGCCTGCACATTCTCCACTGGCGTGCCGGGAACAATGCCGTGGCCAAGGTTGAAGATGTGGCCGGGCCTGCCGTTGGCGGCGCGCAGAATCTCATGCACCCGCTGCTCCAGCACCTCCACCGGCGCAAACAGGGTAATCGGGTCCAGGTTGCCCTGCACCGCGCAGCCCTCGCCCACCGCGCGCCAGCCTTCGTCCAGCGGCTCGCGCCAATCCAGGCCCATCACGTCGGCGCCGGTTGAAGCCATCGCGCTCAGCAGGCCCGCCGTCTCGACGCCAAAATAAATCACCGGCACGCCCATCTGCTGCACCGCGCGCACGAGTCGCTTGCTGGTTTCAAATGCGTAATCGCGATAGTCCGCCGGCCCCAGCGAGCCTACCCAGCTATCGAAGATCTGGATCACGTCCGCGCCGGCCTGCACCTGCAAGCGGCAATACTCGGTGAGCACCACAACAATCTTGTCCAGCAGCAACCGCCAGGTGGAGGTGTCGCCGTACATCATCTGTTTGGTGTGGATGTAATTCTTGGAGCCGCCGCCCTCAATCATGTAACTGGCCAGCGTGTACGGCGCTCCGCAAAAGCCGATGACGCCCAGCCGGTCACGAAAATGCGCAGCCACTTTTTCAATCGCGCGGGCCACGTACGCCAGGTCCCCAGCGCGGTCCGTGCGCAGCGCGCGAACATCCTCGGCCGTGCGCACCGGATGATGCACGACGGGGCCTTCGCCGGCCATGAACTCAAACGGCAGTCCCATGGGCTCGAGGGGTAGCAGCAGATCGGCAAAGATGATGGCCGCGTCCACGCCCAGCTTCTCGGCGGCCGTGATGGTGACCTCCGCGGCCAGCTCCGGCTGCTTGCAGATTTCGACCAGCGTGTGGTGCTTGCGGACGTCGCGATACTCCTGCATATAGCGTCCGGCCTGGCGCAGAAACCAGACGGGCGTGCGGTCCACGGGACGGCGCAAACAGGCGCGTACAAAACGGCTGCCTTCCAGGATGGTTTCCTGAACGGCGTTGTCAGAGTTGGTGGTGTTCATACAGGCCTGATTTTACCGGTTTTGGCCTAGACGACACAGAGGCTCGCGGAGAAGACGGCGGAGGCAGGCTCGCCTTGTGGCGTCTGGGCTGCGGCGGACGAACAGACGCGACGCAAGAAGGCGAAGATTTGGCAGAGACGAACTCGAAATTATCGGCAAATTTGCTGTGGAAAACTGCAAATTTTCAATATGGGGGGAGGGGGGGTCCGCTGTGAGGAGCCAGCTTCTAGCCGCTAGCTGCTAGCCGTATCCTGGCTGGGATGCCGCGTGGTCAGCGACGAGGGGCGATGTACACGTCCAGTATGCGCCGGGAGGGGGAAATGATCGGCAAAACGGGGCGGAGAAATTTTGGGGGAGCGGGCGGGGATGGGTTCGTGCTTTCTCATGTCTCAGAATCGAGAGATGGAGCGACCGGTCTCGGTCATCTCCTCACTTTGAAAGGGGCGAATCCTCGGCACAGCTCGGCCTTGTCTCCTGCAGACCCTGTCGCTCGCAGAATTGTTGCTTGCAGACAAAAATCGGCCCCCGTTTTTGGCGGGGGCCAAGTTGCCTTGGTTCTCTCGTGTTGCGAGAGCTTTTTTGGCGGCCAGACGGCCGGGGAGCCGTCGGGGCGGAAGGAGCCTCAGGGGGGGTGGCTGCGCGGCCTTACGGCCGCTCCGCACCCGTCGAAGAAGCCACACCATGGGGTGATGCGGTTTCCTGGGCCGCCAAACTGTTTTCCATCAACCGGATGTGCACGCTGCTGTGGCGAACCGGGCCGGTGGCATCATCGGAACCGGATTGCGCCGCGCGAACGTTGCCCATCGCAACAAAGTGCATGCGGTAGACGGGAATCTGATGTTCAGTGACGAGGTAGCGTTCCACTGCCTCGGCCATGCGCTGCGAGTGCTGGATGCCGACCGAGCCACGGCCCGGGGCATGGGCTTCCATCTCCAGAATGTAGCCTTCATGCCCGGTCAGGTTTGCTGCCAGGTCGTCCAGCTGCTTACGCGCTGAGGTTGAGAGGATGGGGCTCCCGGAACGGAAGGCCACGTCCACGTCGTTGATCTGGTGATACTGGTCCAGCCCGTGCACGGTGCCGTTCAACTGGTCCACGTGGCTGGAGGCGCCCTGCGCGAGTCCGTTGGCGGCCTGCGCCTGGGAACCGGCGGCCAGTGCGGCCTGGTTGGCTTGGTCGGCTGCCGACTGTGCCTTGGAAATGCCGGCCTGCGCGCGGCCGTCCACGTCCTGAATGTCGCGGGCGTTCTTGGCGTTCACTTCGTCCAACTCGCTCAGCCGGTCATTCAGCGGATCAATCCGCTTGTGCACCCACTTTTTGCGCGCAAACGGGTTCAGGTGTCCCCAGAACCCCTCTTTGTCGGTGTTCGCTGTGGAGGCTGAGGGGGAGGCGGGCTGTTGCGAAACTGCTGGAGGGGCATCCTGGGGCTCCCCTGCGGGTTGCGCTTGCTGCGCCATCGCGGGAATGGTGAGCGCGGAAGCCAGCAGCAGAAATGCAATCTGGCTGGGGAAAACTTTGCGTGCTGCGAGTTCAATCTTCATGATCGTTTGGCCTCTTCTTGTTTCGACCGCAAATCGGGTGTGGAGCCATCGTGCTTGTCGTTCGCTTTTAGAGATTGCAAGGCTCGTGCCAAACCCGCCAGACTGAGGCCTAATTCTCTAAACTGTTGAATAAGATAGGCTTGAAGAAAGAATGATCTCTCCAAAGCTCCGCCGGGCCGGCCTTGGCGGCCTGCGAATCAGGTAATTTTTGCAGGGTGCGGTAAGTTCTACCGGGTAAAGAGGGTTTCGTCGGCCTTACTGGAAGCTCACATGCACAATGCGGAGCAGCGGATAGGCCCCGTCCCAGTCCGGCGAAACGCCGTCAAAGATCAGTCGGAAATCGCGCTCCTCGCCCGGCTTGAGCGGATCGGTGGAGACCGGCTCCACGTCAATGTACGGCTGGCGCGTCCGAATGAACTTGAGCGGCTGGGTCTCATTTTGGGTCACTTCTTTGGCAAAGTTGTAAAAGAGCGTCTGCACCGTGATGCCGGTGATGGTCCGGTTGCCCTTGTTCACCATGTGGCCATCCACATAGGTGATCTTGCTGCCGACAAAGTTGGTGGACTCGCTCATCGCCAGCCCGGAGATGGGCAGGTTCGCGGCGTACGGATCGGCCGCGGTGCGAATCGGGGTCACGGTGGTTGTCTGGTTGCTGTCGCGCTTCAGGGCCAGGGTAAAAATCACGGCCACGGCAACAACGACAAAGGCGGCAATGGCAAGGGGCAGCCAGTTGCGCTCCCGCTTCGGTTCCGCGGGCATCAGCCCCAATGGTTTCTCAGTGCTCACGAGCGGATTTTACACCGCCTGCAAAAGGAAATCTCCCCTGCTCTTCGTTCTTACATTAGGAGCGAAGAGATTCTGTGAAGACGCGCAGCATTGGGGCCGATAGACAATCCAGGCACCAAAGTGAGCTTCTGCAACTTTTGTTTGATTTCCCTCCGCCCCGTTTCCGTATCTAAATAGCATTGCGGACTGGCGGCGGGAAGAAACAAGGCTCGATCGCGAAGTCAGAATCACGGCAGATTCCAGCCGGACCGCAGACGCGAAACCGGCACCAACGCCACCAAGGGAGGATCGAAACCGCATGCAGCCCACCGCCGAGACCGCATCCTCCGAGCTTGCCTCCGACGGCCGCGGCTTCTCCCCTGCCCGGCGAAAGGAAGACCTCTCCTACCAGGTCATCACCATTGCTTCGATTCTGCTGGTCCTGCTCTCCGTGTGGGTCTTTTAAGGCCTGACTCTGCTTCCAAAAGACGCCCGAAACATCGCCACGATGTACCATCCCACGGTGCCAAACAGCAGTACCAAAAAGGGCGGCACAACCCAGGGAAACAGGTGTCCCTGCCCGCTGCGCGCTGCCTCGATGATGGCCCACTGCAGCACGGCAAACAGGCAGACCAGTTCCGTTTTCATCCACAGCAACATGCGCTGCACAATGCGCTGCAGCTCTCCCCGGTTCTGCTCCGTCGCCCGCACCGAATAGTTGAAGGTGACCGGGAACAGGGAAACCACCGTCAGCATGAGGTAAATGGCCAATGCGATGACGGGAAGCAGCAGCAGGATGGATGGCGATCCCCAGCCATTCGCGGCGCCCGCCGCGTCAAAGTGGACCGGGATCCGGTCCGGCAGACGAACCGGCCCGGCCAGGGCGCGGTAGGTGATCCACACTGTCAACGCAAGGGCGAACAGCGCGATGGTTTCCAGCGAGCGGCGCATCGGGCTCCCTCCGGCTTCAAAACGCAAAGGTCTTGAGATTCCCGGCAAGCATACATCCGTTTCTCGCCGACCGGAACCGGCTATCAGCCGAATCGCGCCCGCTGAACCACGGTCTGGCGAAAATCCTTGCCCGTCATCTCCACGCGCACGCACATCTCCGCCAGGCGGGAGCGCATGCGCTCGCCGATGCGGTCGCCCAGCGTGGGCTCGCGGGCGGCGCGTTCGGCGTCGCTCTTTGCGCCCGCGCCCGGGGGCTGGTCAGCATAGTTGGTGGTAATCAGCGTGGACTGCCGGTCGTTGTAGCGCGTGTTCAGAATCAGCGCCACGGTGTCCCAGACCCACTCGTTCGGCTTCTGTGCGCCCAGGTCGTCCAGCACCAGCACCTCGGCGGCAAAGACAGGCTTCAGCAGTTCCAGCTCCGTGGTGTTCACCTGCGGGTTATAGCTGTTCTGGATGTTCTTCAGCAGCTCGCGATAATCGCAGAAGAGACCTTTGACGCCGCGCTCCTGCACCAGCCGGCGCAGCACGCCCACGGCCAGGTGCGTTTTGCCAACGCCGATGGAGCCGGTCAGCAACAGCCCTTTGCCCGCCGTGTCCACCGGGTAGGCTTCCACAAACTTGCGCGCGGTCTGCAGCGCCAGGCCCAGCGAAGGATCGGCCCCGTGATACATCTCATAAGCGTCGAGCGTGCAGTCGCGGTAGCGCTCGGGAATGTGCGCGGCCGCCAGCCGGCGCTCCTCGCGCTGGGCCTGCTGGCAGCGGCAGGGGCGGGACACGGTCAGTCCGGAGGCGGTCAGCTCAGGCACCAGGCCCACGCCGCCGCAGATGGGGCATACACTCATCGCTCTTCCAGCCTAGCGCATGGGCGGCCTTCCTGCTCCGGTGCGGATTGGGGCCGGTTGTGTGGAAAAGCGCCGACAATTCCGAGCGGCCGCGCGCACACCTATAATCGTTATCGCTCAGGGCAACACCGAATCTGCACCACCAAAATTCTTCGGGGAGATTTCCATGATGATTGCACGCACATTGAGCATGGCATTTGCCGCGACGGCGCTTGCTGCGCTGCTCCTGCCTGTTTCACTTCGGTCTCAGACAACCGCAGCCGACTCCTCCGGCATTGTGCACTGGAAGACGCATGAAGAGCAGCTGCTCAACGACTTTCCCTGGCTCTCCCGCTTCCACCAGGCGGACGTGCAACTGGAGCCCCCGGCCAAGGGCGAAAATCGCGTGGTCTTCATGGGCGACTCCATCACCGAGGGCTGGGACCTCACCAAGTCCTTCCCCGGCAAGCCGTACATCAACCGCGGCATCAGCGGGCAGACTTCGCCGCAGATGCTCGTTCGCTTTCGGCAAGACGTGATTCATCTGGACCCAAAGGTGGTGGTGATTCTGGCCGGAACCAATGACATTGCCGGCAACACCGGTGCGGAAACCCTGGAGCAGATGGAAGACAATCTGGCCTCCATGGCCGACCTTGCCGCGGCCAACCACATCAAAGTGGTGCTGTGCTCGGTGACGCCGTCGGTGGATTTCCCATGGCACCCCGGCCAGCAGCCCGCGCCGAAAATTGACGCGCTCAACACCTGGATTGCGCAATACGCCGCGGAAAAGGGCTATGCGTATGTCGATTACCACTCCGCCCTGAAGGATGCCGCGGACGGGATGGGGCCGGGCCTGAGCAAGGACGGCGTGCACCCCACGGCGGCAGGCTACGCGATTATGGCTCCGCTGGCCGAGGCGGGCATTCAGAAGGCTCTGGCGCAGTAGAGAAGCAATGTAGGACGGGCTTCCGATCCCACTGCAGAGCACCCCCCTCCCGCATGGCACAAGCGTCTGTGAGCAAACCCGTAACCAAGCGCCTGAACTGGCTGGACGCCCTCCGGGGCTGGGCCGTGTTGGGCGTGGTGGCCGTGCATTCCAGTGAGGTGGCGCACAGCCGCGGCCCGCTGGGAGAGATGGCTGGCGCGGGACAGTACGGCGTGCAGCTTTTCTTCCTCGTCAGCGCGCTCACCATCAGCCTCACGTACGACTCGCACATCCGCCAGTTCGGCAGGAGCGCGCGGTCGCAGTTTGCCTGGCTGCTCAAGCGTTTTTTCCGCATCGCTCCGCTTTATTACTTCGCGGCGCTCTTTTACCCCGTGGAGCAGTACGCCATTTACCAGGCAAGCCATCACCGCTACGGCGGCCTCACGCAGATTCCCAACATCGCGGCGAACCTGCTTTTCGTGCACACCTGGATCCCCTCGGCCAACAACTCGGTTGTGCCCGGCGGCTGGTCGATCGGCGTAGAGATGTTCTTCTACCTGCTGGTACCGTTCCTCTGGGTGGTCAGTCCCGGCCGCCGGCGCATTGCCGTGCTGGCGGCGGGCGGCCTGCTCTGCCTGACGGGCACGTTTGTGGTGAGCTGGCTCGCCACCGGCAGCTCCTACGTGGTCAACAACTCCTACCTCTACTACTGGTTTCCCACCCAGGCTCCGGTCCTTGCCATCGGCCTCATCTTTTATTTCCTGCGCGGCTCGGACCTGCACCAGTCTCCCGGGAGGCTCTCTGT
>DATKTQ010000007.1:0-44235 GCA_035531055.1 Occallatibacter sp.
GCGAAGGAAATATCTCGGCCTACCGTAACGCGCGTGTGCAGCGTCACGCCCATTGCGAGAATGCTGTCCACTTCCATCTTGATAATTTCCCGCGGAAGGCGAAACTGCGGAATGCCCAGGTAGAGCATGCCGCCCGGCACCGGCGCCGACTCAAACACCTCAACCGTGTAGCCCAGAAGCGCCAGATCATGCGCGCAGGTAAGGCCGCACACGCCAGCTCCCACAATCGCCACTCGCTTGTCGCGCTTGGGTGCAGGCGGCAACGCCTTTCTTGCCGGATCGTGGCCCGCGCCAAGGTTATGGCGATCTGTGGCGTAGCGCTTCAGCGCGCAAATAGCGATGGGCTCGTCAATCTTGCCGCGCCGGCAATTGTCTTCACACGGGTGTGCACAGATCCTGCCCAGCACGTAGGCAAAGGGGTTGGGCGCGCGTGCCAGAAGGTACGCTTCCTCATCCTTTGAGATTCCGATGGCCTGCACATACCGCCCACACTCCGTATGGATCGGGCAGGCTGTCTGGCAAGGAATGTTCTTGTCGAAGTATTCCTGGTCTGGAACCGTGATGGAATAGCTCATTGCTTCCCCGTCTCTTGGATTTCCCGTCAAGTGCATTCCACCCACGCGGCCTGCATACTTCAAAACAGTTGAAAACAAGTCCCCGGCAAGCGGGCCAGTGCTGGCCGGGGCAAGAGGTAAAAGCTCCACTGCCCCCAAAAGGTCGCTCTAGTGCTGCTGCGCCTTCAATTTTTCGATCTCATCATCGGTCAGGAACTTGTGAAAGGCCGACGGATTCTTGTCCTTCCGAACTTCCTGGTCGTAGGCAAGGAACTCAAAAATATCTTTTCCCTGGCTATTGCTGATGCCCGAGTTTGGCTTGTGCATCATGCGCTTCACATAGCGCTCCCACTCCGCCTTCGTCATCGTCGTGTTGATCGGCCGCGCAATCGTGTGGCACTTGGAGCACTTGCTCACAAACGTTTTGTAGGCCTTCTGCTGTGCCGGCGGATAAGCGGACACATCAATCTTGCTCGGTCCCTTGTCCTGCGGAAGTGTGACGTTGCTGGTTTGCGCAACCAGGAACAGGGGCGCAAGAAAAATTGCAACTGCTGTGAGTCGAATCGCCTTATGCATCTCTGCTTCTCCTTACCACATGAACCGGAAATCCAGCTTGAAGAGTTTGTCGGTCGAACCCACCAGACTTACCGGGTCGCCATCGTGCTCTTGATTGTAGGTTGCGCGCATCACAACATTGCCCAGGCTCGTCATTGAGTGCTCAATGCCCAAACCCCATGCCCGCGTATGCATCACCGGCTGCGGATCGATGCTCTGGTTTGAGCGGTCCAGGCGCGCCATCAGCGCCGTTCCTGTCCTGATGTAGTAGTCCGCCTCGCCGTGGTAGGTGTTCGCAACGTAATGCGACATCGGCCCACCCTGATCCCACAGCCATTCATCATTGCTGTGGATGTAGCCGCCCAGCAGGTCTAGCTTGTCGAAGAACAGGTAATTACCCATCACGCCGGAGCGGTAAAAGGTCGGTTGGAAGGTGAACTCGTTATCCGCGCCCGCATTCTGCACCTGGTCTTTTCTGCCTCGGTAGTAGATCCCGGTCACGCCGCCGTCAGGGCCAAACCAGTAATCCCCATCGATCCACACATCCTTGTTATTCGTGGTCGAGCCCTGCAGAATCGGCGCTCCATCCGCGTCCAATCCGTTCGTCACCTTGGCCGACACGGAAAATGCCTGTTGGAAGTAGTTCGTCGCATGGGTGTATCCCGCATCCACACCTACCGGGGCCTGGTCGAGCGAGACGCCCTCCGGGTCGGTGTTCGTCAGTATGTATGCCGGATCCGGAAAGAGGTTATAGAACATGGCTGCCCGCGTTCCCTCGCCTTCCTGCAGATGGATCTGGCCGCCCTTGACGAAAAAGCTGTTGTTGGCCCGGCCGCCCGTGTAGACGCCAAAGCCCTGTTCCAGACCGCTGTCGCCGTCCTGGTAGAACTCGTAGTGGCCGAAGTAGGAGAAACCGGTCTGCGGAACGGTTCCGGCCAAGAACAGCGCTGCCTCATCGATGTTGAAGCTGGAAGTGGTATCCGATGTCGAAGTGCCGTCCCCGTTATCGGCGATGGTGTTGTCCCCGGTCACGCTGCCCTGCAGCAACAGCGCCATGGAGTTGGTAATGCTGAAGCGAATATCCTTGTCCAGAGCCGAAATCTTCGGGGCCGGTTTGGTCCCGTCCATCTCGTCCGGCGGCATCCGGTAGCCAAGACGCTTGAACATGTAGCCGTTCTTGTTCAGCGCTGGCGGAATCGTGTGGCACGTGTAGCACTTGACGCCATACTTCCGCGCGAACGCCGGAATTGCATGGCCCGGTTGGGGCATAAGAAGAATTAGGCCGATGACCAACAGGATTGCGTTGAGACCTGAGTTCCAGACTTTCATTGCGTGCGCTCCTGCACTCTTTGAAAGCATTCCAGAAGCCAAACTTATCGTTCTTTATTTTCATATATTTACAGCGATAATCACCTGGAAGTTGGGGAACTTATTCCTCGCTTTCCAGCGCATCTTGGGGAATGGATTCCCCAGGCCGTTGCTCGCGTTCCCGCTTCAGCAGGACATAGAAAGTCTTGCGATCCACCCCCGCTTCACGCGCCGCGGCGCTCACGTTGCCCCCGCAGCGTGCCAGTACGGCCTGCGCATAGCTGGTCTCGAAGCTGGACAGATACTGCTCTCGCGCATCCTTCCACGGCAGCTGAGAAAGAGCACTGGAAAGCTCCGTTTCCGGCGCGTCCTCCTCCAGGTCCCCGAAGCCCAGTACGCCCCCCGGATGCAGCGCTGTTATCCGCTCCATCACGTTCTTCAGTTGGCGCACGTTGCCCGGCCAGCTCTGCCGCAGCAGTGCTTCGTAGAACTGCGGCGAGCCGGAGATGCTCTTCCCGTAACGGCGGGAAAAACGTTCCAGAAAGAAGCGTGCCAGGTGCTGGATGTCCTCCGGCCGCTCGCGAAGCGGCGGCAGCTTCACCGTCACCACGCTCAGCCGGTAATACAACTCCTCGCGAAACGTGCCACCCTTGATTTTGGCCCGCAAATCCTGATTCGTCGCGCACACGATGCGGCAGTCCACGCGAATCTGGGACAATCCGCCCACCCGGCGCAGCGCCCGTTCCTCCACAAAGCGGAAAAGCCGCGTCTGCAACTCCACACCCAGGTCGCCGATTTCGTCCAGGAACAGTGTGCCGCCGTGCGCAGACTCGATCAGCCCCTTCTTCGTCCGCTCCGCGCCCGTAAAAGCGCCACGCTCATAGCCGAACAATTCACTTTCAATCAGTGAACCCGGCATCGCGCTGCACTCCACCGGCACAAAAGGGCCATCCTTGCGCTGGCTCTGCCCATGCAGAAATCGGGCCGTCACTTCCTTGCCTGTACCGCTCTCGCCCAGAATCATCACCGTCGCGTCCGTGCCGGCCGCCCGCCGGCACATCTCCAACTGGTCCAGCATTGCGGCGCTGCGGCTCTGTGCGGCATCCGCCTCGCCAAGTTGCTCCAGGCGGCCCTTCAGCTGGGCCACTTCCTGTTCCAGCGTCGCGTGCGACAGCGCCCGATTCACCACCAGCAGCAGGTCTTCCCGCTTGAACGGCTTCTGCAGGTAATCGAATGCCCCGTTGCGCATGGCCATCACGGCGCTCTCCACGGATCCAAATGCCGTCAGGAAAACAATCGGCAGCTTGGGATACGCTTCATGCAGCCGGGCAAACACTTCCTCTCCCGACATGCCCGGCATCCGAACATCCAGCAACACCAGGTCCGGCGGATTCGCCAGCGCTGCCGCCAGTCCCTTCTTCGGGTCGTCATAGGTGGCAACCTGTGTCCCCGGCACGCGAAGCATCCGCTGAATGTTCTCCCCCAGCGCAGCCTCATCGTCAATCACCACAATCTGGCTCACTCCGTCGCTCCCCCGGCAAACCAGTGATACGGCTGGCCGCGCGTAAATCGCGCAGGCGGGAGCTCGATCACAAAGCTGGCGCCTCCATCATCTCTCGTCTCGTAGCGAATCCGGCCATCATACATATCCAGCAGGCTCGCTGCCAGAAACAACCCCAGCCCCAGCCGCTCTCGCCCGCTGCTCTGGGAGATGAACGGCTCAAACAGGTGCGCCCGGATACTCTCCGGCACGCCCGGTCCGTTGTCCTCAACCTTCAGCACAACCTTCGCTCCCGCCGTCCGATAGGGATCCAGCCGCACCCATACAATGCCGGCATCCCGCTCCTTCAAGGCTGCAATCGCATTGCTCAGCAGGCCGCGCACCACCTCTCCCACCACATGCTCCGGCACATCCACGCGCGGAACCTCCGCAAGTTCCCGCTCCAGTTGCACGCTCAGGTTCTTTGCCAAAGGCCCCAGCGCCGTGAGTGCGTCCTCCACCGCCTTCTGCGGTACAGACGCCTCAAACACCTCGCCTCCGCGCTCCCGGCGAAGCGCCTGCAGCAGCGTACTCGCAATCCTGCTCATGTAGCGCGTTTCTTTCAACATCTGTTCCAGGTCCGCGCAAAGTTCCGCATCTTCCTTGCGCTCATCCAGCAGCACTTCCAGCCGTCCTGCAACAATCGCCAGCGGATTATTGAACTCGTGCATAAAGCCGGCCGTGAACTGGCCCAATAGCGTCAATTGGTGGCTCAGCCGTGCCTGCCGATCGGCAGCCTGCAATTCCTCGCGCAGCCGCGACGTCCGGTACCGCACCGTGTCCAATTGCAGCTTCAGATGCTCCACATCATCTTCCGCCTCTGCCGAGCGGGCAAGCAGTCGGCTGCGCTGCCTCCGGCCAGCAAGCAGGGCCGGAATTGGCGCCAGCAACAGAGCCATCAGCGCTGCCGCCGCTCTCAGGGACTCAGAATCCGGAAGAAGCCAATACGCCAGCGCCAGCAGCGGAAGAACCCACAGTCCGCTCACCCACAGCCCAGCCACCCTCCACTTCTGCTCGTCTGCGCGTCCGCGTCCGCCTTCCGGCCCTCCGCTCATAGCTCACAAGTGTAGTGCCTCAGGCCGGAACCCCGACCTGACCGCCCGCGCACTCTGCGGCCTGCACGGGCTCACGGGCCCTTTCCGCAGGAAGAAGTGGCTGCATCGGCCGCTTGCCGGCAGCCTCAACGGCCTCTCCGGGGACGCCATCCCCTCCCTGCTCTATGCCACATTTCGGGACAGGTCTTTATCCACCCAGTGTCCACTTTCCACAACCTCGCGCGCCATTTTCATGCCCGGGTTTGCCCGCACTGCCTGCTTGAATTGGACACGGGAAACGACATGTCTCTTCGCCGCAGGCACTCGAACCAACGTCCCATCTCAAGTCACAATTGCCGATCGCGTCCGTCGAATCTTCCATCGCTTGCATCTGCCGCACCCGCCAATGACAAGGGTTTTCGCACTTTCGCTCGGAGCCTCACTTGCCTAAGCTCTGGCTTGCACCTTCCTGTCCCAGGCCTGCCGCTTCCCTCCAACATCCCTTGATCAGTTCCATCGAGGTGCGCCGTATCATCCTCACCTTCGCCCCTCTTGCGGGCCTCTGAAGTGTCTTTCCGTGCCATCAAAACCTGCCTCGTCACGAAACGAAACCATTCGGCCCACATGGTAATCTCTACAAAAGATGGGTCGAGTTGCTGGCTTCCCCGGCGAGGCCTTTTGGTGTGTTTCGTCTGGCAGCTTTCACTCACACTGCAAGGGCCATCTGGCCGGTCGCTCTGCGCGCCACGGGAGTACCTTGTCACCTTCCGCATGCCGAGTTCTCCGCCCGGAGCGCCTTCGGCGGTTCAGGGGAATCGTCTCGGGGCGCCATTGCGCGACTCTTTTCTGGGAAGGGTGCAACTTCGGAGACGGGGTTCACCACGCTCCGTGTGAAACATAACCGAACGGAAGGGGACATGCGCCACGCTCTTACCGCCATGTCTGCCCACAATCTCTTTGCCGGACCGCCCCAGGCATATTCGCGGCTGCTGTGCCGCACTGTCAGGCCACGCGTGGAGTACTCCACGGTTCCTGCAACTCCCGGCGCTGAACGATCCCACTTCTTGAGATCCGGAGGCTCCGTGTTACAACCCGCCGGGGCCCGTCCACTTCCGGTGGCGCCCCGGCAACGCAAGCGCCGCTCCCGATTTTGACGAGGAAAATGATGTCACTGTGCATGAACATGGAAGTCGCTGGAACCCTGCTGGCAAGCAGTTTTCGCGGCCCCGCATCCATGGCTTCCCGGCTGGTCCACCAGCACATCGTCCGTCTTCCCGGCCTGTTGGCGGAAAACTGGTTTCAGTCGCCCACCAACATCTTTGCCCCGGAAGGCACGCCCGCGCAGTCTATCTTCGGCCTCTCCATGTTCGTGCTCGCCATCTGTGCGGCCATCTTCCTCGTCGTCGCTGGCCTCCTGCTCTATACCATCATTCGCTATCGCCACCGCCCAAGCGACTCCGACCGCGAACCCCCACAGATCTACGGCAGCAACCAGGTCGAGCTCTCCTGGACCGTGATTCCCGTCATCATCATCGTGGTGCTCTTCCTCACCACCACCCGCGTCATCTACGTCACCGAAAGGGCGCACAAGCCCAAGGACGCGGTCGATGTCATCGTCGTCGGCCACCAGTTCTGGTGGGAGTTCCGCTATCCCAAGCTTGGCATCGTCACCGCGAATGAACTCCACGTCCCGGTCAGCGATCCCAGCCATCCCACGCCCACTTACCTCACCATGACCTCGGCCGACACGGATCACAGCTTCTGGGTCCCTGCGCTCGCCGGCAAAATGGACGTAATTCCCAACAAGGTCAACACCATGTGGATCGATCCGCTAAAACCCGGCCTCTATCTGGGCCAGTGCGCGCAATATTGCGGCGTCCAACACGCCAAAATGCTCATCCGCGTCTACGCCGATACGCCCACTCAGTTCGCCGCCTGGGTCGCACAGCAAAAGCGCCCCGCCGCCCAGGACCCCAGCGCCGCCGAGGGCCGCCAGGTCTTCTTTCATAACGCTTGCGTAAACTGCCACACCATCCAGGGAACTTCCGCACAGGGCCACTTCGGTCCAGACCTCACCCACCTGGCCAGCCGCTCCACCATCGCTTCCGGCTCCGTGCCCAATACGCCTGCAAACATTCGCCTATTTGTGGACAACCCGGCAAACTTCAAACCCGGCGCCCTCATGCCGGCTATGCATCTCAACGACCACGACCTGGACGCCGTCACGCGCTATCTCACGTCCCTCCGTTAACCGCCAGCACACGAGGAAACCATGGCAACTCAAACTTCGGTGACCGCAACCGCACACCAGGCTCCGGCCGGCGCGCACGGCGGCTTCTTCGCACTGGTCACGGACTGGGTGACCACCGTCGATCACAAAAAGATCGGCATCATGTACATCGTTTACGCGCTCCTCTTCCTCGTCATCGCCGGCGTGGAAGCCCTGCTGATGCGCATCCAGCTCGCCGTCCCCAACAACACCTTCGTCTCCCCGGAAACCTTCAACCGCCTCTTCACCATGCATGGCACCACGATGGTCTTCTTCGTCGGAATGCCCATCCTCTTTGGTTTCGGCAATTACCTTGTGCCGCTGATGATCGGCGCGCGCGACATGGCCTTTCCCCGGCTCAACGCCTTCAGCTTCTGGATCTCCGCTTTCGCCGGCTTCCTGCTCTACTTCAGTTACTTCGCCGGCAGCGGCCTGTACGGCGCAGGCACCGCGCCGGACGTGGGCTGGTTCGCCTATGCCCCGCTCACTTCCCGCGTCTTCTCGCCCGGTCACAGCACGGACTACTGGACCCTCAGCGTGCTCCTCAGCGGCATCGGCTCGCTCGGCACCGCGCTCAACATTGTGGCCACCACGCTCAGCATGCGCTGCAAGGGCATGAAGCTCAGCCGCCTTCCCTTGCTCGTCTGGCTTTACCTGGTCACAAGCTGCATCGCCTTTGTCGCCATCAGCCCGCTCACCGCCGCGCAGATCATGCTCCTCATCGATCGCTACCTCGGCGGACACTTCTTTGACACCCAGGCCGGCGGATCCGCCGTCCTCTGGATGCACTTCTTCTGGATCTTCGGCCACCCCGAGGTCTACATCCTCGTCCTGCCCGCCTTCGCCTTCGCCAATGAGATCATCCCCGTCTTCTCCCGCAAGGCCATCTTCGGTTATCCGGCCATGGTCGCCGCCACTGTCGCCATCGGCTTCATCTCGCTCGGCGTCTGGGCGCACCACATGTTCACCGTCGGCATGGGCCCCGGAGCCAACACCTTCTTCACCCTTTCCACAATGATCATCGCGGTGCCCACAGGCATCAAAATCTTCAACTGGCTGGCCACCCTCTGGGGCGGCAACATCCACTTCGCCACGCCCATGATGTTCGCCATCGCCTTCCTCTTCCAGTTCCTCATCGCCGGCCTCACCGGCGTCATGCTATCGGCTTCACCGTTTGACTGGCAACTCGGCAACTCCTACTTCGTCGTCGCCCACTTTCACTATGTGCTGGTCGGCGCCATCCTCTTCATGATCTTCTCGGCCTTCTACTACTGGTACCCCAAAATGACCGGCCGCATGCTTTCTGAGAAGCTCGGCAAATGGCATTTCTGGCTCTTCCTCATCGGCTTCCATCTCACCTTTGACTTCATGCACATCCCCGGACTCCTCGGCATGCCCCGCCGCGTATACACCTACGAGGCAGATCGCGGATGGGCCATCTGGAACATGATCGTCTCCAGCGGCGCCTTCCTTCAGGCCATCGCCACCCTCCTGTTCGTCTACAACCTCGTCCACTCCTACTTCAAGGGCAAAATCGCCGGCCCGGATCCGTGGGATGCCTGGACCCTCGAGTGGTCCACCAGCTCGCCGCCGCCCAGTTACAACTTTGCCGCGGAGCCCACCGTCGAGAGCCGCCGCCCCCTCTGGGACCTCAAGCATCCTGAGGACCCCGACACCAACTACGAATAGACATCGACCCCGGAGCAACCACAGGAGTACGCAGATGAGTTCAGCAGTCGCAATCCCGCACCAGCCCGACCAGGAGTGGACCCAGCCCTCCCGAGGCATCGTCGGCATGGTTTGCCTCATCGCGGCCGAGTCCGCCATCTTCATCATCTTCGTCGTGGCTTACATCTATTACATCGGCAAAAGCCTAGCCGGCCCCAGGCCGAGTGATGTGCTGGAGCTGCCTATCCTTGCCACCGTCTGTCTGCTCTCCAGCAGCATCACCGTGCATTTCTCCGTACATGACCTCCGCCTAGGCAAAATTCGGCGCTGCTCTGCGTGGCTGGCCGCCACCATCCTGCTCGGCGGCATCTTTCTGGCAGACACCGCCATCGAGTGGTACCACCTTATCTACATCGACGGCCTCACCATCCGCACCAATCTCTTCGGCACCACCTTTTATTCCCTCGTCGGCCTCCATGCGTCGCACGTCATCGTGGGCCTCTTCATGCTCGCGCTCACACTCATCTTTTCTCTCCGCGGAAAGGTCACCGCCCATCACGCCGAAAGGCTTGAGGTCCTTTCTCTCTACTGGCATTTTGTCGACGCCGTCTGGGTCGTCGTCTTCACCGTGGTTTATGTCCTTGGTCGATAAGGCTGCAAGCGAGGTACGAAATGGAGCATAAGAGCGAGTCCGGTCATCCCCTGGTCCACATGCCGTCCTCCACGGCATGGCCCATGGTTCTGGCCCTCGGACTCACACTCATCCTCACCGGCATGGTCACCAGCGCCGTCATCAGCCTGCTCGGGCTGGTCATGTGCGTCCTCTCCAGCATCGGCTGGTTCCGCGCCGTCCTGCCCGAGGAAGCCCATGAAATGGTCGAGGCAAAGGATGAGCCCGTGGTCATTGAAACCGCGCGCAAATCCATCGAGCGCCTCCCCATCGGCCCATTGCATCGCAAGCTGATTCCCGTGGAAACCTTCCAGTTCACCACCGGCATCAAGGGCGGCATCGCCGGCGGCATTGCCATGATCGTTCCCGCCACCGCGTTCAGCCTCATCAAATACCACAGCCTCTGGTATGCCATGAACCTCATGGCCGCGGGCGGCTTCCTCAGTTGGGCAAATCAAAGCAACGCCTTCCTCGCCGAGTTTCATCTCCGCGGGCTCCTTGCAGCCCTCGCCATTCACGCCGTCGCTTCGCTTCTCGTCGGCCTGCTTTACGGCGCCATGCTGCCCATGTTCCCCAAGTGGCCCATCCTCACCGCCGGCTTCCTCGCGCCTCTGCTCTGGACCGGCCTGCTCGCTTCCACCCTCAATATCGTCAGCCCCATCCTCAACGATCGCATCAACTGGTTCTGGTTCATCCCTTCGCAAATCGCCTTCGGGCTCGTCTGCGGCTTCGTCGTCAACCTGCAGGCCAAGGTCCGCACGCCGCAGTTCCAGGCGCTGCCCTTCGCCGTGCGCGCCGGTCTGCATGGCGGCGTGGGAGAGCCCGAATCCGCGTCAGACCGGAAGGATGGGCAGCAATGAACCACTCCTTCCGACCTCTGCCTCTTCTCCTGCTCTGCGCGGCCACCCTCTTCAGCGCCGGATGCAAAAGCGTGCCCGGCTACCCCAAACCCGGCCCGGAAGTCCCGCGGCCCGAAGCTGTCCTCGACTTCCCCACGCTCTATCAGCAGAACTGCTCCGGCTGCCACGGCACAGACGGCCACAGCGGCGCCGCTCTTCCCATGAACAACGCCGCGTACCTCGCCGTTGTCGGGCCCGACAACCTCCGCAACGTCATCGCAGACGGCGTCAAAGGCTCGCTCATGCCGCCCTTCGCCCACAGTGCCGGCGGCATGCTCACCGATCAGCAGATTGATGCCCTCGTTCACGGCATGCTCACCGAATGGGGCCGCCCCGCCGAGTTCGCGCACGTCTCCCTGCCGCCTTACGCCGCCACCGCTCCCGGCAATCCGGCCAACGGGCAAAAAGTCTTCGCCGCCGCCTGCGCCAGTTGCCACGGCGACGACGGCACCGGCGTCAAGCCCATGCCCAGCGGCAAACCTGCCGACGCAAACACCACCACCGGCTCCATCGTCGACCAATCCTACCTCGCGCTCGTCAGCGACCAGGGCATCCGCAGCTTCGTCCTCGCCGGCCATGCGCAGCAGCACATCCCCGACTGGCGCGGCTACCTCACCGGCCCCGGCGCGCACGCCCTCACGCCGCAGGAAATCTCCGACGTCGTCGCCTGGCTCACCGCCCATCGCTCCACCGCGGCCATGCCCGCGGCCCAGGACCCACACGCCCCAGACTCCGCACCACAAGCCCTCGCACCACCAGCCAAGGAGACGCCATGAGCACACCCCAGCATCCCGGCCAACCCCCGCAGCCAGAAGGGACAACCGCGGTCGCACCGCAGCCCGACCGTCACTCTCGCCGCGCCTTTCTCTTCAAGATGTCGCTGCTCCTCAACGGCGCCGTCGGGGCCGTGCTTGCCGTGCCCATCCTTGGCTACATCCTGGGACCCGCGCTCAAAAAGAACTCCAGCTTCGACTCCTGGGTCTCGCTCGGCCCCCTCGGTGATTTCCCTGAGGGCGAAACCCGCCTCGTCGACTACCGCAATCCCGTCACCACCGCCTCCGACGGCGAAACCGGAAACGTCGCCTGCTGGGTCCGCCGCATCCAGGGCAAAAAGTTCCAGGTCTTCGCCATCAACTGCGCGCACCTCGGCTGCCCCGTCCGCTGGTTCGCGCAGTCCCATCTCTTCCTATGCCCCTGTCACGGCGGAGCCTATTACGAGGACGGCTCCCGCGCCTCCGGCCCGCCCGAGCGCGGCCTCTTCCAGTACCGGTACACCATCGCCCGCGACCACCTCCTCATCGAGGCCGGCACCTTGCCCACCCTCTCCAACGAGGCCTGCAACCAGAAAAAGCCCCTGGTGCAAATCGATCCGCAGGCTCAGTCCCAGGCCGTCGCGCAGGCGGACACCCAAACGAGGTCCTCCGAATGGCCAGCCTGATCGATCGCACCACCGCCGCCGCCGTCAAGACCTATGCCTGGTTTGAGCACCGCCTCGGCCTCGGCAAGCCCGCCATTGAGGCCGCCGAGCATCCCATCCCCGCCAGCAGCGCCAGCTGGTGGTACGTCTTCGGCAGCGCCGCCACCGTCCTGCTCGTGCTGCAGGTCGTCACCGGCATCCTTCTCGCCCTCGTCTATACGCCTTCAGCTGGCGGCGCATGGGCCAGCCTCGAGTTCCTCAACCACAACGTCACCCTCGGCTGGTTCATTCGCGCCCTGCACGGCTGGGGCTCGGACTTCATGATCGCCATCGTGCTCATCCACCTGGCACAGGTCTTTCTATTTGGGTCGTACAAGTTCCCCCGCGAGCTCACCTGGATCATCGGCGTCTTCCTGCTCCTGCTCACCCTCGGCATGGCCTTCACTGGCCAGGTCCTCCGCTTTGACCAGGACGCCTACTGGGGCCTCGGCATCGGCGCTTCCATCGTCAGCCGCGTCCCCTTCATCGGCGGCCGTCTCGTGCACATGCTCCTCGGCGGGCCCATCATCGGCGGACCCACCCTGGCGCGCTTCTTCGCCCTCCACGTCTTCATCATTCCCGGCCTGCTCATCGCCCTCGTCGGCCTACATCTGCTCATGGTGCTGCGCCTCGGCGTCAGTGAGTGGCCCATGCCCGGCCGCATCGTCCGCAAGGCCACTTACGAGCGCGAATACCACGAAGAGATCGCCCGCGACGGCGTGCCCTTCGTACCCGACGCGGCCTGGAAAGACGCCGTCTTTGCCGCCGCCATCATCCTCGCCGTCATCGCCTGCGCGCTGCTCTTCGGACCCTTCGGTCCCACCGGCCAGCCGGACCCCACCATCATCCAGACTGCGCCCCGGCCGGACTTCGCATTCCTCTGGATCTTCGCTGTCCTCGCCTATCTGCCGGCGTATATGGAAACTCCCGTCCTCTTCATTGCTCCGGTCATCATCATCGGCGCCATGCTCCTGCTGCCTCTGGTCGCCGGCGAAGGCGAAAAGCACTGGTCCCGCCGGCCCGTCGCCGTCCTCATGGTCGCCGTCATCGCCGTCGCCCTCGGCATCTTCACCCAGCTCGGTACCTACACTCCATGGAGCCCCATCATGGACGCATGGTCTGCAGCCCCCGTGCCCGTGGCTTACCTCGACCACCGCTCGCCGCTTGAGCGCCAGGGCGCCCTCGTGCTCCAGAACAAGCAGTGCCGCGACTGCCATGCCCTCGGCGGCGTCGGCGGCATGCGCGGCCCTGCGTTGGACTCCGTCGCCTCCCGCATGACCGAAGACCAGATCATTCGCCAGGTCCTGCAGGGCGGCGGCAACATGCCCGCCTACGGCAACGCCCTCAGCCCGGCGGAAACCCGCGCCCTCGTCAGCTTTCTCATGACCCTGCGCGGAAACCACCTTACCCCGGCCATCGACGCCTCGCGCAACCTCACCCATGTTGGCGCCCTGCGCGTCCCCGTCGGCCCCGGAGGATCCTCAGAGCAATAAACCATGTCGCCCGCAGTCCAATCCGTCCTTGAGGACTGGTCCCTGCCCGTCCCGCTCACCACCCTCACCGTCCTCACCTGCGTGGTCTACGTGCGCGGCTGGCTTGCCCTGCGGCGCACCCGGCCGCAGCAGTTTGATGGCATGCGGCTCACCTGGTTTCTTTCCGGCATGGCCAGCCTCTGGTTCGCCATCGGCTCCCCCATGGACGCCTTCGCCGACGTGCTCCTCAGCGCGCACATGGTCGAGCACCTCATTCTCATGTCCGTCGTGCCGCCACTCGTCCTCATGGGTCAGCCCGTCGTGCCGCTGCTCCGCGGCCTTCCCCGCTTCCTCCGCAAGGGCGTCGCCGGTCCGCTCATCCGCTTCCGCCCCTTGCGCAGCTTTTTTCACTGGCTCGTCCGCCCCACCGTCGCTTGGCTCGCCTTGAACATCGCCCTCCTCGGCTGGCACGTCCCTGCCGCATATGACCTCGCCCTCGAAAACGAAACCGTCCACGACATCGAGCACCTCTGCTTCCTCATCGGCTCCATGCTTTTCTGGTGGTGCCTCATCCGCCCCTGGCCCGCCGCCCGCCGCCAGCATGACTGGTCCATCCTCCTCTTTCTCGTCACCGCGGACGGCGTCAACACCGCCCTCTCCGCCTTCCTCGCCTTCTGCAGCCGCCCCGTCTACACCTATTACGTCGACCACCCCAACCCCTTCCACATCGCTCCCTTGCCGGACCAGGTCCTCGGCGCGGTCATCATGTGGGTCGTCGGCTCCATCGCCTTTCTGCTGCCCGCCTTCGCCCTCACCCTCCGGTTCCTCCAGCCCTCTCGCCCTCGCCGCATTTACACCGGCGCCTGACGCCGCCCATTCCCGCCCAGGCATCCCCCTTACCACCTCCGTTTTCCACAGGCCAGTGAGGAATCATCGACTGTTCTGCTAACTAATCCTTTAGTTGTTCGTCCATTCCTTGTCTGAGCAATGCCACCCAGTTGCGGTCTTGCTCATTTGGAGTTTTTTTAAGATCAACATGCCTCCAAAAAAGTCCAACACGCTCACCGAAGCCGAGCTCCGGCTCATGAAGATTCTCTGGCTGCGCGGCGAGTCCACCGTCACTGACCTCGTGGCCGCCATGCCGCCCACCGAAGCCCTGGCCTACAACTCCGTCCTCACCACCATCCGCATCCTCGAGCAGAAAAACTACGTCGACCACCGCCAGGAGGGCCGCGCCTTCATTTACCGCCCCTGCGTGGCCGAGCACGAGGCCAGCCGCTCAGAGGTTCGCCACGTCCTCAGCCGATTCTTCGGCAACTCCCGCGAGCGCCTTCTGCTCTCCCTTCTCGGCGACCAGGAACTCTCGCCCGACGAGCTGGAACGTCTCAAGGAAACCATCCGCCACGCATCGCCCGACAAGCCAGAGCTCGATAAGCCAGAGCTCGATAAGCCGGGGCTCGATAAGCAGGGGGAAGTCTAGCCCATGTCACTCCCCACCCTCTTCCCGCTCCTTCAGTCGCAACTCGCCGCAGCACCGCACACCCTCCGCGCCTTCAGCCATGCTGCGGCACCCGTGGTGGTCGCCAGCCTATGGCAGAGCATCGCCTTGGCCGCGGCACTCGCCATCTGCCTCCGCCTCGCCCCGCGCATCTCCGCCGCCCATCGTTTCGCCGTTTGGGCCGCCGGATTCGTCGCGCTCCTCAGCCTGCCCCTGCTGCCCCTCGCCTCCCATGTCGCTCCCGCTGCGGCCTCCCGCGCTTCCGCGGCTCTCGGCTCCTCCTCCGGCCCCTGGTTGCAGTTGGACATCCGCTGGAGCCTCGCCCTCGGAGCACTCTGGGCCACGGCATCCCTCTGGCGCGCCTTCGATCTGCTCACGCACGCGCTCCATCTGCGCCGCCTCTGGCGCTCCGCCCAGCCCATCCCCGCCGCCGATCCCCGCATCGCCGCCCTCGCCGGCTTGCCCGCGCCGCACGGCCGCGCCGTGCAGCTCTGCACCACCCGCGATCTCGACCGCCCCTCCGTCATCGGCTTCTTCGCCCCGCGCATCCTCATTCCCCACTGGCTGCTCCACCGCCTCACCCCCGGCGAACTCCGCCAGATCGTCCTCCATGAGTCCGAGCATCTCCGCCGCCGCGACGACTGGACCAACCTCCTGCAAAAGCTCTGCCTCGTCCTCTTCCCGCTCAACCCCGCCCTCTGGTGGATGGAGCGCCGCCTCTGCCAGGAGCGTGAAATGGCCTGCGACGAGGGCGTCGTCCGCGTCACTCGCGCACCCCGTGCCTACGCCGCCTGCCTGGCCAGCCTCGCGGAGCGCGGCCTCCAGCACCGCACAGAAGCCCTGTCTCTCGGCGCCTGGCAGCATCGTTCCGAGCTCGCCCGCCGCGTGCACACCCTTCTGCTCCGCAAGCACGCGCTCAATCCCTTCGCCACCCGCGCCCTTCTCGCCGTCCTCGGTTGCGGCCTCCTCTGTGGCTCGGTCGAGCTCGCCCGCTGCCCGCAACTCGTCGCCTTTGTGCCGGAACGTCCGGCGCATGCGCAGCTCGCCGCATCCAGTTCTCTCGCCCAGCCCGGCATCCAATTCCATGCAGCTCAGCCCGCCCGCCTGCGCACAGCTGCCCTGCGTGCTGCTGCCCCGCACGCGCTGCGCCTCCGCGCCAAAACCCGCCCCGCGTCCGTTCCCGTCCGGCCGCCGGCCGCTTCCGCTCCCCTTGAGGCGGTGCTGCACTCCTCCGCGCCGCATCTGCTGGATTCCAATTCTCCAGACCCGCTCGTAGCTGCCGCCCATCTCCCAGCCGGCCTTGCATATCTCCAGGCGCAAAACACCCTCGCCACCGCCAACAACCACTCCGGGACTCAGGAGTGGATCGTCTTCACCGCCTGGGAGCAGGTGCAAACCACTACGCCCGCAGCCCAGCCCAGCACCCAACCGCAGGCTAGCGGCGGAAAATCTCCCGTCACGGCTCCGCAAACTTCCGCCCGCCAGGCCACCACTCGCTTCACCGTAACGCGCCTCATCTTCCGCGTTCTTCCCGTAGGTTCTGCGTCCGCCGCGCCGCACGCCATTCCCATGCGTGACGGCTGGCTGGTGCTTCAGCTCTAGAAACATCCAAATTCAACTCAACCTGAGAGGGCCTTATGAAACAACCAACTAATTCATTAGTCGCAAAGGCAAAGCGGTTCGTCATCCCCGCGGGATTCGCGGCCACTGTCCTGCTCGCACTCACCTGCCTGCTCGGCCGCAACGCCGCGCACGCCGCCGGTGTCACCGCTGCCGCGCCGCTGGACAACAGCAGCGTCTCCTCGCTTGTCGCGCTCGATCACGCCATGGAGGCCATCACCGCGCGCGTCACGCCCGCCGTCGTCAACGTCTCCGTCACTTCGCGCCCCACCGCGGCAGAGGGCGCCCAGAACTCCGGCGCCACGCCCCAAAACATTCCACCCGAGTTCCGCTGGTTCTTCGGCAACGGCATGCCCCAGCAGCAACAGCAGCAGCCGCAGTTTGAGCACGGCATCGGCAGCGGCGTCATCATCTCGCCCGACGGCTACATCCTCACCAACGACCACGTCGTCAACGGCGCCGTGCAAATCCGCGTCACCCTCGATGACCGCCGCGTCTTCCCCGCCAAACTCATCGGCGTCGACAAGCTCAACGACCTCGCCGTCATCAAAATCAAGGCCGACAACCTCACGCCCATCGCCTGGGGCGACTCCACCAAGCTCCATCCCGGCCAAACCGTGCTCGCCTTCGGCAGCCCCTTCGGCTACTTCCAGTTTTCCGTCACGCGCGGCATCGTCAGCGCCATCAACCGTCCCAATCCCTACTCCGATAACGCACGCAAGCCCGGCGACTTCATCCAGACCGACGCCGCCATCAATCCCGGCAACTCCGGAGGCCCGCTCGTCGATACCCACGGCGAACTGATCGGCATCAACACCTTCATCATCACCAACAACGGCTCCTTCGCCGGCGCAGGCTTCGCCATCCCCTCGCAAATCGCGCGCGCCTCGGCCAACTCCATCATCAAGGACGGAGTCGTCCACCACGGCTACCTCGGCATCAGCATGAACGACGTTACGCCCGACAATGCCAGCTTCTTCAACCTGCCGGACGCCACCGGCGCCATCATTAGTCAGGTCACGCCAGACTCGCCCGCCGGCCGCGCCGGACTCAAGAGCGGCGACGTCCTCCGCGAGCTCAACGGCAAAAAGATCGACAACGGCAGCGCTCTCCAGGTCGCCGTCACGCAGATCGCCCCCGGCAACCAGATCACCCTCGGCATTCTCCGCGATGGCAAGCCCATGACCATCCACGTCACCGTCGGCGAGTACCACGGCACCAGCGATGTGGCGGAAAGCGGCGGCTCCGGCGCCAACAAGCGCGGGCGCCTCGGCCTCTCTGTCACTGACCTCACGCCCGACATCCGCGCCCAACTCAGCGTGCCAGACCAGGTGCACGGCGCCGCCATTGAGAGCGTGCGTCCCGCCAGTCCTGCAGACAATGCCGGCCTCGCTGCCGGAGAGGTCATCACCGAAATCAACCGCCACCCCGTGCAGGATGCCGATAACTTCGTCAACCAGGTGCACGCCATTCCGCCGGGAAAAGACATCCTCCTCCTCGTCTGGACAAAGAATGGATCCTTCTTCCGCGTTCTCCATCCCCAGGCGGACAACCCGAACGGCAACTAGCTCCCCACCCACCGAAAGGGCCGCTGCAGCTTTCCCAGGCTGCGGCGGCCTTTCCGCATCGCCCGCAGAATGGCCGAATGACTCCCTCAGCATTCCTCCATCACTGCCCGCTCATCCCCCTGCAAACAAAATGCTTCCTGCCTCTCCAGTCCTGCGCTTCCAGCCCTCGCACTCGGCCCGCCCGTCTCAGGCAAGTTGCATTTTGTCCCATCACCTGCAATCATTAGTCCATGGATGGTCGCCTCTGTTGTCGCCTCTGTACGCCGCTTCGCGCGCACAGGTGACCTGGGTCTAAGAGTTCGACCGTAATTCCCAAGGTTTCATGATTGCCCGCGACACAGCCAACGCTGCCGCGGGTTTTCTATTTCTACCTGCCGAGTGAATGCACCCCGGCCAAGAGGCAAACCATGACAGAAGCAGTCCCAGTAAAAGAAACCAAAGCCCAGAAAGCCGAGCGCCTCAAGCGCGAAAAGAACCCCTGGGAAGCCTTCGACGAAGTCCGCGACTTCGCCCGCCAGGGCCGTGCCAGCGTGCTGCCGGAGTGGGCCTCCTCCTACTTCAAGTGGTGGGGCATTTACACCCAGGGCGACGGCGTCGGCGCCGTCGGCGGCAAGGGCGGCGAGGGCCTCGCCACCGACTACTTCATGATGCGCATCGGCATCCCCAACGGCATCCTCACCTCGTCGCAGCTCCGCGCCATCGGCGGCATCACCCGCAAGTATGCGCGCAACCTCGCCGACATCACCGTCCGCCAGAACATCCAGCTCCACTGGCTCACCATTGAGTCGCTCCCGGAGATTGTCGCCGCGCTCGACGCCATCGACCTCTCGCCCAAGGGCGCCTGCGGAGACGTCGTCCGCAACGTCACCGGCTGCCCCCTCGCCGGCGTCGCCGCCGACGAACTCATTGACGCCTCCCCCCTCGCCATCGAGATTGCGCGCCTCCTCACCGCCAATCCCGACTTCTACAACCTCCCGCGCAAATTCAAAATCGCCGTCACCGGCTGCCCCTCCTGGTGCTGCCATCCGGAGATCAACGACATCGCACTCACGCCCGTCCGGCACGACGGGCAGGTTGGCTACTCGCTCCGCGTCGGCGGAGGTCTTTCCAATGAGCCGCACCTCGCCGTGCGCCTCGACGCGTTCCTCCTGCCCCATCAGGCCGTTCCCGCCGTCCGCGCCATCACTGAAATCTTCCGCGACCAGCAGGTCCTGCGCGAAAGCCGCGACCGCGCCCGCATGAAGTACCTCTTCATGCGTGAAGGCTGGACCCCCGAGTCCTTCCTCGCCGAGCTGCAGTCGCGCCTCGACTTCCAACTCCTCCCCGGCGTGCCGGAGCAGGTGCCCGACGATGTTTTCCGCGATCACGTCGGCATCCATCCGCAGCGTCAACCCGGCCTCAGCTACGTCGGCGCATCTGTCCTCCGCGGCCGGCTCACCGGCGAGCAGCTCGAAGCCGCCGCCGATCTCGCCGACCGATTCGGCAGCGGCAACCTCCGTGCCACCGTCGCCCAGAACCTCCTCTTCATCGACATTCCCACGGCAAAGGCCGGCGACCTCGCCCGCGAACTCGGCCTCATCGGCCTCCGCGTCGAGGGCTCCTCCTTCTGGCGCGGCGCCGTCGCCTGCACCGGCACGGAGTTCTGCAAGCTCGCCATCACTGAGACCAAGGGCTTCACCCGCTGGCTCGTTGATGAGCTCGAAGAGCGCGTCCCTCAATTCGATCAGCAACTCCGCCTCCACGTCACCGGCTGCCCCAACGGCTGCGGCCAACACTGGATCGCCGACATCGGCATCGAAGGCAAGAAAATCAAGCATGAGGGCAAACTCACCGACGCGTATTACTTCTGCCTCGGCGGCTCCGTCGGCCAGCACGCCGGCATCGCGCGCCCCGTCGGCTATCGCTGCCCCGCGCCCCTCGTGCCCGAGGCCATTGAGCGCCTCCTCCGCGAATACATGGCCACACGCCAGTCGCAGGAAAACCTGCGCGCCTGGTTCGGCCGCCACTCCAACGACGAACTCCGCGCCCATCTCGCCGGGGAAGTCCTTGTCCCCGTCGAGCGCGACCTGCCCACCGGCCGCGTCCCGCACGGCGCAGCCGATTAAGGATTCCGCATGAGCCTGTTGCCCATCTTCCTCAAACTCTCGGGCCGCCGCGGCCTGCTGGTCGGCGCAGGCACCATCGCGCTCGACAAAATCGGCAGCCTGCTCCAGACCGGTCTTGTCCTGCGCGTCATCGCGCCGCACGCACGGCCGGAAATCCTCGAGCTTGCCGCCGAAGGCCGGCTCGAATGGATCCAGCGCGCCTTTCAGCCCAGCGATCTCGACGGCAACTTCCTCGTCATCGCCGCCACCAATGACCCCGCCGTCAACGCTGCCGTCTATCGCGAATCCGTCCAGCGCAACATCCTCTGCAACAGCGTCGACGACATTCCCAACTGCGACTTCTTCTTCGGCTCCGTCGTCCGCCGCGGCAGCCTGCAAATCGCCATCTCCACCGCCGGAGAAGGCCCCGCCGTCGCCCAGCGCCTCCGCCGCGAAATCGACTCCCAACTTCCCTCCGACCTCGGCCCCTGGCTTGAAAGCCTCGGCAGTCTCCGTCGCGAAGTCATCGCCACCCAACCCCGCGGCGACGCCCGCAAAGCACTCCTCCATCAGCTCGCACATCTTCCGCTCTGCGACTCTGCCACCTGCCCCACGCGCCAGCTTGCCCATGCCTCACTCAGTCAGGCGCCGCTCGCGGAAGATTCCGCTCCCGCCAAGGCATTTCTCGTCGGCGCAGGCCCCGGTAGCCCGGACTTGCTCACCGTCAAAGCCCTGCGCATCCTCCAGTCCGCGCAGGTCATCCTGCATGACGATCTGGTGCCCCAGGCCATCCTTCAGCTCGCCCCGCCCACCGCAGAAATCGTCAACGTCGGCAAGCGCTGCGGCACCAAAACCATCACACAGGAAGAAATCCACGCGCTCATGGTCGGCCACCTCCGCGCCGGCCGCACCGTCGTCCGCCTCAAAAGCGGCGATCCCCTTCTCTTCGGCCGCGCTGCGGAAGAAATCGCCGCCCTTGCCGACGCCGGCCTTCCCTTTGAAGTCGTTCCCGGCGTCTCAGCAGCTTTCGCCGCCGCCGCCGCCGTCGGCTGCTCGCTCACCAGCCGCTCCGCTGCCTCCAACGTCCTCTTCTCCACTGGCCATCACGCCCAGTCGCACAACCACGCGCCACTCCCTCAGAAGGAAGACGCCACTCGCGTTGTCTACATGCCCGGCCGCGACCTCGGCCTTCTCGCATTGCAGTGGCTGCAGGAGGGCCTCTCGCCCGACCTGCCCTGCGCCGTCGTCTCCCGCGCCGCGCAGCCGGACCAGCACGTCGAGTTCACCACCCTCCACCACCTCGGCAGCGCCGCGCCCACCCAGGCCCCCAGTCTGCTCCTCGCCGGTTGGGCCATAGCCGAGCGCGCCGCGGAAATCCCCATTGGAAACGCAACCATCGCCCAGACGGTCTAATCCCGCGCCGAATCACTCCTTCTCGTGATACGATTGCTCCGCTAAAACGGTTTTGGAGAGCACAACAGCCAAATTCTCATTGGCGGGCCTCGCAGAACCTCACGACAGAATCTGGAGCTCGACGTGATTTCTTTCCGGTGGCAGCAAGTGGCGCAGTCCCTCCTCGTCTTCGCAACAACCTCAACCCTTTTTCTTGCCGGCTGCGGCGGCGGCGGATCCACCTCCACCAACAATCCGCCCCCCATCACCTATACCCTCACCGTCAACTCCACCAATCCCGCCTCCGGCGTGGCCATCACCGTCGCCCCGGCAGACAAAAACGGCGCCGCTTCCGGCTCCACCAGCTTTACCCGCACGTTCAACTCCGGCGCCAGCGTCACCCTCACCGCGCCCGCCACCGCCGGCGGAAGCAAATTCTCCTCATGGTCGGGTTGCTCCTCCGCTGCCGCGGTCACATGCACAGTCAACCTTTCCGCTAACACCACCGCCACGGCAAACTACACCACCGCCGCCGTCACCTCCGTCACCGTCACGCCCAATCCGGCCGCGGCCACCATCGGCGCCACCCTCCAGCTTGCAGCCGCCGTCTCTGGCCCTGCCGTCACTGACAGTTCCGTCACGTGGTCCGTCACAGCCGCCGGTGGCAGCGCCCTCAGTCCCGGGGACATCTCCTCCACCGGCCTCTACACCACGCCCTATCCCGCCCCAGCGGCTGTCGTCGTCACCGCCACCAGCAAACAGGACACGACCGTCTCCGGCAGCGTCACCGTCACGCTCAGCGCTCCCGCCGTCGCCGTCGGACCCACAATCACCGTTGACGCCGGCAACCAGACCCGCCCCATTAACCCGCTCATTTACGGCATGAACTTCTACACCCTCAGCCCAACTGCAGCCAAGGCCGTCAATCTCTCCGTCGACCGCTGGGGCGGCAATGCCACTTCCCGTTACAACTACGTCCTCGACGTCACCAACTCCGCCAGTGACTGGTACTTCGAGAACCACATCGGCAACACCGGCCAGCAGGACACCAGCGCCTTCAACGCCCAGGTCACTGCCGACAAAGCCGTCGGCGCCAAAACCATGGGCACCGTGCCCGTCCTCGGATGGGTTGCCAAGGACGGCACTTCCTGCAGCTTCCCCAAGTCGACTTACCCCATGCAATACGCATTTGACCCCTACAGCGGCCAGTGCGGCGACGGCGAAAATCTCGACCAGTCAGCCATCACCGGCAACGCGGCCACTGACACCAGTCAGGCTGTCGACGCCACATGGGCGGGCAACTGGGTCACCTACCTCGTCGGCAAATTCGGCAACGCGGCCAGCGGCGGCGTCGCCATCTACGACCTCGACAACGAGCCCAGTTGGTGGGACGCCGTCCACCGCGATGTCCATCCCAGCCCCTTCACCTACGACGAAGTCACCAACAACGGCATCGCCGTCGCGGAGGCTGTCAAGGCTGCCGACCCCACCGCAGAAGTCAGCGGACCCGTCATGGACTACTGGTGGAACTACTTCTATTCCAAGAAGGACGTCGAGTCCGGCTGGCACAGCGGCGCTCCCTGCTGGCAACCCTGGTCCAACCCCGTCGATCGCGAAGCCCACAACGGCATCCCGCTCATCGAGTACTACCTCCAGCAGTTCAAGGCCTACGACGACCTGCACCACATCCGTCTGCTCGATTACCTTGACCTCCACACCTACTTCGCGCCCGATAATCTCGCCTTCAGCACCTCCGGCGATACCGCGCTCCAGCAGGCCCGGCTCAACTCCACCCGCGTCTTCTGGGACCCCACTTACACCGATCCCAACTTCCCTCAGCCCAACTACATCACCGACTCGAATTACACCTCCAGTTGCAACGTCCCCCCCCAGGCGCCGGAAGTCATCCCCATGATGCACAACTGGGTCAACAACGACTATCCCGGCACCAAGCTCGCCATCACTGAATACAACTGGGGCGGCCAGGAGAGCGTAAACGGCGCGCTCGCCCAGGCAGATATCCTCGGCATCTTTGGCCGCGAAGGCCTCGACGTTGGCACCCTCTGGGGCCCGCCAGATCCCACCACTCAGATCCCAGGCCTCCTCGCGTTTGAGGTCTATCGCAACTACGACGGCGCAAACTCCCAGTTCGGCAACATGGCCCTCACATCCACCAGCACCGATCAGGGAAAGCTCTCTGTGTACGGTGCTCTGCGCACCGCCGACCACACCGTCACCGTCGTCGTTATCAACAAAACCTACGGCGACCTCACCAGCACCCTCACCCTCGCCAACTTCACGCCCAACGGCGCGGCCAAGACCTACCTCTACAGCAACGCCAACCCGTCCGCCATCGTCGCCCAGCCGGACGTCACCGTCACGCCGCCCTCCGGCGGCGGCACCTCCAGCAGCCTCACCGCCACCTTCCCGGCGCAGTCCATCACCCTCTTCGTGGTGCCCATGGTCTAGAGGTAGATCGATCTCGGGGTCGATTTCCCTCTTCGTCCTCACCCCTCTCCAGCTCCCGGGTAGCCCCCTGCCCGGCCTTTATACTGGATGCTTGAGAATGGCACGCGACGGGGATGCGCCCGCAGCCCGTCCACAACGGGAACGCATTGGAAGGGAAACGCATTGGCTCAGGCAGAAATCGGCATCATCGGCGGCAGCGGGCTCTATTCCATGCCCGGATTCACCAACGTCCACGAAGAACGCATCGAAACGCCCTTCGGTGCAACCTCGGACGCTTTCGTCCTCGGCGAGCTCGAGGGCCGCAAGGTCGCCTTCCTCGCCCGCCACGGCCGCGGCCATCGCATCCTGCCCTCGGAACTCAACTTCCGCGCCAACATTTACGCCTTCAAGAAACTCGGCGTCGAGCGCATTCTCTCCGTCTCCGCCGTCGGCTCGCTCAAGGAAGAGCACAAGCCCACCGACTTCGTCGTCCCTGACCAGTTCATCGACCGCACTTTCCATCGCGTCTCCACCTTCTTCGGCGAGGGCATCGTCGGCCACGTGGCCTTCGGCGACCCCGTCTGCGCCACCGTTGCCCATACCGCCGCCCAGGCCTGCGCCACCGCCGGCGTCGTCGGCAAGCTCGGCGGAACTTACGTCTGCATGGAGGGCCCGCAGTTCTCCACCAAGGCCGAGTCCAACCTCTATCGCTCCTGGGGAGCCGACGTCATCGGCATGACCAACCTGCAGGAGGCCAAGCTCGCCCGCGAAGCCGAAATCTGCTACGCCACCGTCGCCATGGTTACCGACTACGACTGCTGGCGCGAAGGTCATGACTCCGTCACCATCGAGGAAATCATCGCCGTCCTCCACCAGAACGCGGAAAACGCCGCACGCGTCGTCAGGGCCGCCGTTGCCGCCATGCCCACGCAGCGCCAATGCGCCTGCGCCTCCGCTGCCCAGTTTGCCGTCCTCACGCAGAAAGATCTCATCCCCGCCGAGACCCGCGCCAAAGTAGACTTACTCTTCGGAAAGTATCTCGCAACCTAACTTCGCTCGATAACTCCATAACTTCCCAACCGGCCACCTCGCTAACTTCACTTCACCCGGAAAGAATTCGCCCATGTCCATCACCGTCGTCGGAAGCGTCGCATTTGATTCCATTGAGACCCCCGCGGGCCGCCGCGACCGCTGCCTCGGCGGCGCGGCCACTTACTTCGCCCTCGCTGCCAGCTTCTTCACCACCGTCCGCGTCATCGCCGTCGTCGGTGAGGACTTTGGCCGCCGCCAGGAAGCCGTCTTCCTCGCCCGCAACATTGACATTCAGGGCATCGAGCACGCCCCCGGGAAAAGCTTCTTCTGGGAGGGCTCTTACCTCGACAACCTCAACGAGGCCAAGACCCACAACACTGAGCTCAACGTCTTCGGCGCCTTCCAGCCCAAAATCCCCGACGCCTACAGCGACTCCGAGTTCCTCTTCCTCGCCAACATCGATCCCGTCCTCCAGCGCCGCGTTCGCGAGGCCATGCCCCACGCCCGCCTCGTCGCCGGCGACACCATGAATTACTGGATCAAGGATCACCGCCCCGCGCTGCTGGAAGTCCTCAAAGGCCTCGACCTCCTGCTCATCAATGACACGGAGGCGCGCATGCTCGCCGGCAATACCAACCTCGTCCAGGCCGCCCGCGCCGTCCTCGCCCTTGGCCCGCGCTCCCTCGTCGTCAAGCACGGCGAGTACGGCGCCACCCTCTTCCATGCGGACACGCCCGCCGCCCGCGGCGCAGACCTCCGCGCTCCCGCCTTCCCGCTCGATCAGGTCACTGACCCCACCGGCGCGGGCGACAGCTTTGCCGGCGGCTTCTTCGGTTACCTCGCCTCGCAGCCTGAGCTCACGCCCGCCGTATTCCGCCGCGCCATGTTTTACGGCAGCGTCATGGGATCTTTCACCGTCGAGCGCTTCGGCACCGAGAGCCTGCAGCAGCTCACGCGCCAGCAGATCGATGACCGCTTCGCCCTCTTCCGCGAGCTCACACACCTTGACTGAACCTCCCGTCCGCCGCGCAGAGTGGATGGCCGTCCTGGCCTCCTCCTTCGCGGTGTCTGCGGCAGCCGTCGCCTGGAGCTGGACCCACGGCGCCATGCTCAACTACGGCGATGCCGTCGCCCATCTCCACATCGCCCGCCGCGTCTTTGACTCGCACCGCCCCGGCCTCTCGCAGCTCGGCTCCGTCTGGCTCCCCCTGCCTCACCTGCTCCTCATCCCCTTCGTCGCCGTTTATAGCTGGTGGGCCAACGGCATCGCCGGCATGATTCCCTCCGCCCTCGCCTATCTCGCCTCCTGCGCAGGCATTTACCGCCTCGCGCGCCACTGGCTCCGCCCCGCCCCCGCTGCCGTCGCTCTCGCCTTCTTCGCCGCCAACCCCAACCTCCTTTACCTCCAGACCACCGCCATGACCGAGCCGCTCTTCCTCTGCGAAATCGTCTGGGCTGCCGTCTGGCTGGTCGAGTGGCGTTCCTCTGTCGAATCCAACCCGCACCGCGCCGACAGTCTCCTCTGGCGCATCGCTCTCATCCTCGTCGCCGCCGTCTTCACGCGTTACGACGGCTGGATCTTCACCCTCCTCGCCTGGACCGCCATCGGCCTCACCCTCCTCCGCCTCGGCCGCCTCCGCTCCCGCACCTTCTGGCTCGCCAGCGTTCTCGTCGTCGCCGCGCCCATCGTCTGGCTCGTTTACAACGCCACCGTCTTCGGCGATTGGCTCGACTTTGCCCGCGGCCCATACTCCGCCAAAGCCATTGAAATCCGCACCGCCACACCCGGCTCCGGACCGCCTCATCCCGGCTGGCACAACCCCTGGGTCGGCCTCCTCTTCTTCCTCAAAGCGTCGGAGATGGACGCCGCCGCACTCGCCTGGGGCAAACTCCTCCTCGTCCTCAGCGCCCTCGGCACCGCCTGGGGATGGTTCATCGCGCGCCGCCGCGCCTTCTCCTGGGTCCTCCTCCTCTGGATGCCCGTCCCCTTTTACGCCTACTCGATCGCTTACGGATCAGTCCCCATTTTTCTCCCCGTCTGGTGGCCGCACTCCTTTTACAACACCCGTTACGGCATGGAAATGCTCCCCGCCTTCGCCCTCGGCCTCGGCTTCGCCGCCCACTTCGCCCTCGGCGCCACCCGCGAGTTCAAACCCCGCTGGACCCTCTACACTGCCGCGCTCCTCTTCGCCCTCATCGCCATCAACGCCGACCTCATCCTGCGCCAGCGGCCCATCACTTACGTCGAAGGCACCAAAAACATCAACGCCCGCCGTCCACTCCAGCAGCAGATTCCCCCCGTCCTCCGCGCCCTCCTCGCCACCCGCCCCGGCAGCACCATCCTCATGGACACCTCCGTCTATCCCCAGCTCGTCACCCTCACCGGCATCCCCCTCCGCCAAACCATCAATGAGAGCGACAAGCAGTTCTACCGCGCCGCCCTCGCCGCGCCCGCTGCACACGCCGCCATCGTCCTCGCCTTCCATGGAGACGAGATCGACCAGGCCGTCCACGCTCACCCCCAGGGCCTCACCCCCGTCCGCCACTTCACCTTTGCCGGCCAGCCAAGCGCCACAATTTACGTTTCCGGCACCTCTCCTCAACTCCACCCCTGACCACCCTCAACAGCCCCTCCCGCGCGGTGATAGCATCACCCAAGGCGGAGCCTCATCCGCCCCGCGCACCCCGTACTGCTCAGCCGCGCAGGCACGCGCGCTCCACTCCAGCCATCCGGAGGAAGTTTGATTCCCTTCACCAAAGCGCACGCCTGCGGCAACGACTTCCTCATCATCACGGAAGACGCCGCCGGCCAGCACGACTGGGCCACCCTCGCGCGCCGCCTCTGCCCGCGAAACACCGGCATCGGCGCCGACGGCATCGAGTTCTTCGCCTGGCTCCGCAAGGAAAAGCCCGCCTCCGGCAGCATCCGCCTCCACAACGCCGACGGCTCCATCGCCGAAATCAGCGGCAACGGCACCCGCTGCGTCGCCGCCTGGATGGCCCAATCCCTCGGCTCCCAGCCCGGCGACCAGATCCACATTCAAACCGACGCCGGCCTCCGCACCTGCCGCATTGACGCCATCCACGCCGACTCCGGCTTCTCCGTCGATGTCACCACCGGCATGGGCGTCCCCGTCTTCCAGTCGCACACCGTCCGCCTCGCCAGCGGCGCAGAAATCTCCGGCACGCAGGTCTCCACCGGCAACCCCCACTTCGTCCTCCTCGTCGACAACCCTGACTTCACCCTCCACGGTCGCTCCTGGCAATCCATCGGCGCGGAAATCTGCATCCACCCCGACTTCCTCCACCAGACCAACGTCGAATTCCTCCGCTTCCTCAGCCCCGGCGAAATCGAAATCCGCATCTTCGAGCGCGGCGTCGGGCCCACCTCGTCCTCTGGCACCGGAACCTCCGCCTCGGCCACTGCCGCCATCGCCTTTCACGGCTGCCAATCTCCGCTCCGCGTGCTCGCCCCCGGCGGTGCGCAATCCGTCTCCTGGTCCGGCACAGAAACCGAGCTCTTCCTCACCGGCCCGGCCGCGCTCATCGCCCGCGGCGAGGCCTGGCCCGAATGACCGCCCTCCGCAAACCCGCAGCCGTTCCGCCCAATTCCGCCGGGCAGGACCCCGGCATCCGCATCATCGCGCCCGCCTCCTTTGCCGCGCCGGACCGAATCGAAAGCGGCATCGCCCACCTGCGCGCCCTCGGTTACCAGCCCGCCTTCGCACCGCACGCCCAGGAACGCGGCCCGCTCTTCTTCGCCGGTACGCCGCAACAGCGCCTCGCCGATCTCCACTCCGCCTTCGCCGACCCCGACTCCGCCTTCCTCATGGCCATTCGCGGCGGCTACGGCTCCAATGCCCTGCTCCCCGGCCTCGACCTCGCCCACATCGGCAGCCACCCCAAGCCCTTCTTTGCTTACAGCGACCTCACCGGAATCCAGCTGCGCCTCCTCGATCAGCTCGGCCTGCCCGCCTTCCACGGCCCCATGGCCGCCGCAGACTTCGCCCTCGACGACGGCGTCCACCTCCCCAGCTTTCACGCCGCGCTCGCCGGCCAGCCTTACTCGCTCGGCCCGTCAGAAGGCCTCCGCACCCTCCGCCCCGGCACCGCGGAAGGCATCCTCTACGGCGGCTGCCTCAGCATCCTCGTCTCCCTCCTCGGCACCCCGTGGGAGCCCGCCACCGAGGGCAAACTCCTTTTCCTCGAGGACGTCGGCGCCAAGCCTTATCAAATCGATCGCATGCTCTGGCAGCTGCGCCACGCCGGCAAACTCCAGGGCATCCGCGGCATCGTCTTCGGAGAAATGCTCGACTGCGTCTCCCCCGGCGCCTCGCCTGATCTCCTCGAAAAAGTCATCCTCCATGCCTTCCAGGATTCCGATTTCCCCATCGCCCTCGGACTGCGCAGCGGCCACGTCTCGCGCGCCAACGTCACCCTCACCTTTGGCGTCCAGTCGCGCCTCGTCGCCGCGGAATCCGCCCAGCTGCATCTGCTGGAGCCGGCGGTGACCGCATGAGCCAATTCCCTCGCCACATCCATCTCAGCGGCATCTGCGGCACCGCCATGGCTTCGCTCGCCGGGCTTCTTCAGCTCCAGGGCCATCGCATCACCGGGTCCGACAAGGCCGCCTATCCGCCCATGAGCGATCTCCTCCGCGCCCTCGGCATCCCCATCCTCGAGCCCTACTCCGAAGCCAACCTCCAGCCCGCGCCCGACCTCGTCGTCATCGGCAACGCGCTCTCTCGTGGCAACCCGGAGGTCGAGTACGTCCTCGACCAGCGCATCCCCTTCACTTCCATGGCCGCGCTCCTCCGCGAGGAGTTCCTCAAGGGCCGCGACTCGCTCGTCGTCGCCGGCACCCACGGCAAAACCACCACCACCAGCATCCTCGCCTGGATCTACCAAACCGCCGCGCAACAGGACCCCGTCTTCGAGCCGTCCTTCCTCATCGGCGGCGTCGCGGAAAACTTCGGCTCCAGCTTCCAGCTCCGTCCCACGCGCACCTTCATCGTGGAGGGTGACGAGTACGACACTGCCTTCTTTGACAAGGGGCCCAAGTTCCTCCACTACTTCCCTCACGCGCTCATCCTCACCCACGTCGAGTTCGATCACGCCGACATCTACGCCGACCTCGACGCCGTCAAGACCGCCTTCAAACGCCTCGTCAACCTCGTCCCCCGCAGCGGCCTCATCGTCGCTTACGACGCCAGCCAGAACGTCACCGAGTGCATTGCCCACGCCTTCTCCCGCGTCCAGCGCTATGGCTTCTCCGCCACTGCCGACTGGCAGCTCCGCAATCTGCGTTTTCAGGAAGGCCTCTCCCGCTGGCAGGTTTGGCACGACGGCGCCCTCTGGGCTGAACTCGAAATGCTGCTCGCCGGCGAGCACAACGCGCTTAACGCCACCGCCGCCGCCGCCCTTGCCTTCGCTCAGGGCGTGCCAAAGGCCGCCATCCTCGCCGCCATCGCCGGCTTCCGCAGCGTCAAACGGCGCCTCGAAGTCCGCGCCTGCATCGCCGGCATCACCGTCATCGAGGACTTCGCCCACCACCCCACCGCCATCCGCGAAACCCTCCGCGCCCTGCGCGCCGTTTACCCGCATTCGCGCCTCTGGGCCGTCCTCGAACCCCGCTCCAACACCCTCCGCCGCAAGGTCCTCGCCGCCGATCTCGTCCAGAGCCTTCGCCTCGCCGACCGCGTCCTCCTCGCTGGCGTCTACCAGCAGCAGCGCATCCCGGACGCCGAGCGCCTCCACCCCGAAGAAGTCGTCGAAGCGCTAAACGCCGCCGGAACGCCTGCAGATCTCCAGCCCGACGCGCAGGCCATCGTCGACTCCATCGCTCCGCAGTTGCAGCCCGGCGACGTCGTCGCACTTCTGTCCAACGGCGGCTTCGACGGCATCTATGAAAAGTTGCCCGCGCGTCTCCTTCAGGACCACCCCGGCGAAGGGTCTCCCGCATGATTCGCTCTCTCACCCTGGTCACCGTCATCATCCTGCTGTCCATTCCCGCAGCCGTCGTCTTCATCCCTCTCGCCCTGCTCACCGGCAACGCAACGCCGCTGTACCGCGTCGCCATGGCCATCGCGAGCATCGCCTTCCGCTGCGCCCGCATCCCCGTCGTGGTCCAGGACACACAGAACGTGCCTCCCGGCGTCGCTTGCATCTTCATGGCAAACCACGTCTCCAACCTCGACCCGCCCGCGCTCCTCCCCTGCATTCCCGGGCGCACCTCCGCCTTCCTCAAGCGCTCGCTCTTGAGCGTTCCCATTCTCGGTTATGGTTTGAAGCTCGGCGAATTTGTCGCCGTCAATCGCGACGGCCGCATTGAGAGTGCAAAGGAGAGCGTCCGCGCCGCCCAAGCCGTGCTCCAGAAAGGTCTGCACATCACCACGTTTGTTGAGGGCACGCGCTCCGCGGACGGCCGCATGCTCCCCTTCAAGAAAGGCCCTTTCTATCTGGCCATGGAAGCAGGGGCTCCCTGCATCCCCGTCTCCATCCACGGCACGGAATCCATCCTGCCCAAGGGCAGCCTGCGCGCCCGCCGAGGCGTCGCATACATCACCTTCCACCCGCCCGTGTACCCCGCCCAATTCGCATCGCGGGAAGACCTCATGCTCGCCATCCGTGAGGCCATCGCCTCCGGACTGCCCGAATGGATGCGCGCCTGACGCGCTACGGCACGACCACCGCGTTGTAGCCGTCCGTCAGGAGCCGCTGACACATCGCGTCCGCCTCCTGCACCGTGCGGAACGGACCAATCTGCACATGAATCAGGCTGTCTTCCGCCTCGTGCCGCGCCGTCACCGCAAAACCCCGCCTGCGCAGCGCATTCACCAGCACGTTGGCGTCCTCCGGATGCGTCACCGCGGCAATCTGCACCATCATGCCCGCGGATGGCGAAAGCGCCGGCTGCACTTGCAGCGCGCCACCCTGCTGCGCCGTTCCTGATTGCGCCGCCTCCGGCCCCGGCGTCAGCGCCGGCCTCACCAGCGACTGTCCCGCCACCGCATTCGTCTGCGTTTCCGTCGGCGCATACGAAGTCAGCGGATTACCGCTTCCGCTCCCTGCCCCTGCCCCCTGCTGGGGCAAATCCGCCAGCACAGCCGGCGGCTGCACCGACGGCACCACGCCCGCGGCCGCCGGCTTCTGCAGCGTGCTCGCCGGTTGCGTCGCCGGCGCACCAGTGGGTGCTGCTGCCGTCGGCATCGGACTCCGCCTTCCCGCCGTATAGCCCAGTCCAAAGCACAAGCCACACAGCAGCACCAGTCCACACAACAACGCCAGCAGCATCACCGGCCCCAGCGTCAGTTCTCTGGATTGCCCGTCCTCTTCCGGCTCCAGATCCTCTCCGTCAAACCCACGTCGCATGCCTGTCCTCAGGGTTGGTTTCGTGCCGGCCCCGGCTCTGTTGACTGCCGGGGGCCTTGTGCCTTCGCTCTTGTTCCAGCCGCAAACTCACTTGCCTTCGATCGGCGGCTTGTCTGTCATTCCCAGCTTATTCAGGATCGTCAGCAGCTCCATCGGCAGCGGGAACACAATCGTCGTATTCTTCTCCACGCCAATATCGGCCAGCGTCTGCAGATAGCGCAACTGCAGCGTCATCGGCTGCGTCGCCATCAGCTCCGCCGCATCCACCAGCTTCTGCGCCGCGCTGAACTCGCCCTCCGCATGGATAATCTTCGACCGCTTCTCGCGCTCCGCCTCGGCCTGCTTCGCCATCGCCCGCAGCATCTGCTCCGGCAGGTCCACCTGCTTCACTTCCACTGAGATTACTTTCACGCCAAACGGCTCCGTACGCTGGTCAATAATCGTCTGGATCCTCAGGTTCAGCTTGTCGCGATGGCTCAGCACCTCGTCCAGTTCCACCTCGCCCAGCACGCTCCGCAGGGTCGTCTGCGCAAACTGCGATGTCTGATAGGCGTAGTTCTCCACCTTGATGGCAGCATCATTCGGACTCACCACATACAACGTAACCACCGCATTCACCTTCAGCGTCACGTTATCCCGCGTAATCACGTCCTGTGGCGGCACTTCCAGCACCTGCTGGCGCAGCGTAATCCGAATCATCTGGTCCAGCGGCCGGAACACCAGAATCAGGCCCGGACCCTTCGGACTCGGCAGCGCACGGCCCAGCCGGAAAATCACGCCGCGCTCATATTCGCGAAGAATTTTGATCGAGTTGATCAAGTAGAGAACAACAATCGCCAGAAAAATCAAAGTCGGAATCGGTAAATCCGTAGTGGACATGGGTTCTCCCTCACTCAGCAGGGATTGTACTCCCTTTGCACTCTCAGGCTCTTACGCCACCGGCTCGGCCTTGCGCACTTTTTCCTCCGGCTCCACCCGCAGCAGATACTCTTCGTGGCTCACCACCCGCAGCTTTGCCCCCACCGCCACCGGCTCGCTTGCCATCGCCAGCCAAATCTCGCCATCCACCAGCACGTGCCCTTCCGGGTTCAGGTCCTCCATCGCCTCGGCCGTGCTGCCCACCATCGCATCGGCGCCCAGCCGCGCCTTTCTTCGCCGCGCGCGCACCGCCAGCCGCACCAGGAAAACCGTAATCACCCCAAACCCCAGGCTTAAGCCAATCGCCACCCAAGGGCTCACGCCCATCTCCGGAACCGGCGCCGCCACCAGCGTCAGCGTGCCAAACGTCAGGCACACAATTCCCCCAATCGCCAGCGCTCCGTGCCCGCCAAACTTCGCCTCCAGCACCAGCAGCGCCAGCCCCGCAATCAGCAGCAGCACCGCCGTGTAGCGAATCGGCAGCAGGTTCAGACCAAAAATCGCCAGCAGCACCATCACCGTGCCCAGCGTCCCCGGCACAATCGTCCCCGGCGTGTTGAACTCCAGATAAATCAGAAGAGCCCCGCTCACCAGCAGCAGCAGTGCAATATTCGGGTCCACCAGCCAGCCCAGCAGCTCCTCGCGCAGGCTCGGCCGCAGCGTCACCACCCGCGCATTCGCCAGGTGCAGCGTCTGCTTCGTGCCATCCATCCGAGTAATCACGCGCCCGTCCGCCTCGGCCAGCAGTTGTTCCTCGCTCGGCGCCACCAGGTCAATCAAATGTTCATTCAGCGCCTCTTCGGCCGTATACGAGTGCGACGACTGCACCGCAGCCTGCGCCGCTTCCGCGTTGCGCCCGCGCTTGGTCACATACGAGCGCAGAAACGCCTCCGCATCGTTCACCACTTTTTCGTTCATCGTGGCGTCCAGCTTGCCAAACTCCAGCACCGGATGTGCCGCGCCCGCATTCGTCCCCGGCGCCATCGCCGCCACGTCTGCCGCTTCCAGCAGAAAAAACCCCGCCGAACCCGCCCGCGCGCCCGCCGGACCCACATACACAATCACCGGAACCCGCGACCGCAGCATCGCGCCCGCCATCGCCCGCGTGGACTCCAGCAATCCGCCCGGCGTGTCCATCTGCACCAGCAGCGCGGCGGCCCCGTCTGTGTTCGCCTGCTGCACCGCACGCTCCAGCATCGACGCACTCACCGGCTGAATCGTGTCGTCCAGCACCAGCTTGTCCACCAGCGGCCGCTCCGCACTCGCCCGGCCGCACCAGCCCAGTGCCAGCCCCGCCAGCGCGACTGCGCTTACCCACTTAAGGCACCGAAACCCGCTCATTCGTTTCCGCATGGCATGCCCCCAACGGACCCATTCCCGGGGCCATCTTAGTCCTTCTTTGCAGACCGCGCTGCAATCTGCCGCTTCAAATCCTGCGCCGCCTGGCTTCCCCGGTCAAGCTGCAAGGCCTCGTTCGCCTCCCGGCTCGCTTCGTCCAGCCGATTCGCCGCCAGGTCCAGCCGCCCCAGCACCAGGTACGCCGCGGCCGAGGGCTCCAGCGCCAGCGCCGTCGTGGCTTCCTTGCGGGCTGCAGCCGCATCTCCGGCCCGTTCCCGAATCTCTGCCAAACCCGCATGCGCCGCCGCCACCGTGCCATCCGCCGCCACCGCCGATTGGTACATCCGCTCGGCCTCCAGCAGCAGACCCCGGTTCAGGTAGGTCTTTGCCTGCGCCGCCAGTTTCACCGCCCGCTCATGCGGAGAAAGCGCAGCCAGCCGGCTCGCCGCCATCTGGTCAATCACCAGCGCCGCCTGCCGAAACGCCACCGCGTCAAACGTACGCACAATCCGCTCCAGCGGGTCCGCACTCGCGTCATTTTCCAGATCCGTCGCCGCGCCCGTCAATGGCGTTTTCCACGCCTTCAGCACGCTCTGCGCCTCCGTGTCGTTCGGCCGCAGCTTCAGGCACGTCGCCATCTCCGCCTCCGCGCCCGCCGTATCTCCGCGCCGCTTCAGGCTCACCGCCAGGTTAAAGTGGTAGTCCGCCGCGTTCGGGTCCGCCGCCACTGCCTTGCGAAACAGCGCGCTCCCGTCATGCCCCTGACGGCTGATGGCCACCGCATCGTTGTTCAGCACCTCGGCCAGCGGCAGAATCCTCGCCACCCCCGCAAAGGCCTCCTGTGCCGCCGGATAATTCCCAGAGAACAGCAGCGAAAGCCCGCGATAAAATCCCGCCTCCAGCGCATCCGGTTCGCTGTGCTCCACCTTCGCAAACGCCGCGGCCGCCTGCTGGTATTTCTGTTCGCTGTACTCCTCGCGAGCCAGCGCCATCCACGCCGGCCCAAAGCCCGGACTCAGCTTCACCGCCAGTTGCAGGTGCTGCAGCCGCTCCGCCTGGTCCGGCTCCGTAATCCCCCGGATGTACTGCTCAAACGCGTCCACGCGAATGTCCTTGCCCGCGGCCACAAATGTTTCCTCGGCCCCGCCAAACTCCGGGTCCATCACCCGCGTCAGCTTCCACGCCAGCCGGTCAAACACGGCAATCATCGTCGGCAAGGCGCCCCGCACCGTCACCACATCGCTCATTCGCAGGTGAGGCACGTCCACCACCCGCGCCTCGGCCTCAATCTCGTTGCCTTCTGTCTTGAAGCTGCCCACCACAATCGCATCTGCATCCAGCGTCTGCGCCAGCTTCAGGCTGCTCGCCCGCGAAGGCTGAAAGGCCTCCGGCAATCCCAGATGGTCCAGCGCATACAGCCGGTCCTCCCGGCTCAGCGGCAAAAAACCCGCAGAGGCAAACCGGCTTGTCAGCAACTCCGCCGCCGCCTCACGAACCCACTCCAGGCTCGGCTGCCCGCTGCGGTTGTCAAACGGCAGCACCAGCACAATCCGGCCCCGGCCCGCGCCAGTTCCGTCTGCGCCCGCCCCATCCGCGCCAGTCTCCTGCGCCGCCGCCACACGCAACTGCGCCCCGGCCAGCAGCGCCACCGCCACGGCCAACCACGCGCAGCGCCCCAGCGCCCGCACCCACTCTTTGCGATATGAGGAAAAAGAAAGCACGACAAGGCTGATTATAGGTGTTTCGCCTCGCTCTTAACGCTGCGGCATCCGCGCCGCCGCCACAAGCCGCCGGTTGAACCGGATTAACGCAATCCACATTCCCGCGTTCTCCCGCTTCCACACCATCGTCCCGCCCAGCCGCTCGGCAATCACCTTCGGCGGCAGGTCATGGTGCAGGTCAAAATACCGTTCGTCCAGCGCCTCACTCTTCGCGCCCAGCCGCCACGGCAGCCACGGCGGATCATACTTCGTCGAAAACACCAGCGCCGCCGAGTACCCTCCGGGGTCTGCCGCCGCCTTCGCAATCTCCGCCGCCGTAAAATCCTCCAGCCGGTACACGTCCCACGGCTTGCGCACATAGCCCAGCTCCGGCTTGGTCAACTCGTCCGTCACCGGCCACGCCGACAGCACCGTCGCCTCCGGATACTTGGCCTGCAGCTGCGCAATTCCCGCCTCGTGCATCCGCACCACCCGCGCATACTCCAGGTTGTCCTCCGGCGCAAACCGGTACGGCGGATTCACAAACAACCCCAGCACAAACGCCCCCGCGGAAAACACCGCCAACCCCTGCCAGTACGGCACCCGGCGATACCACGCCGTCACCGCCGCCAGCAGAACCAGCGGATACATCGGCAGCAAATATCGCGTCAGCAGCGCCCCGCCCAGCACGCTGAACACCACCGCATTCACCCCCAGCAGCAGCAACATCTGCCGCCGCGCCGGCCCGCAAATCGTCGCCCGCTCCCGCCCCGCGCCATCCTTGCGCACATCCAGCATCCACGCCGCCAGCATCATCAGCACCGGCACAAACAGGTTCATGTGCGCCGTCAGATGCAGCACCCGGTAGCCCAGCGCCGCCAGAATCCGCACCGGCTCCATCGTCGCCTCCGCGTTATAGCGGAAGAACTCCGGATTCCCGAACCACCAGCCCGTCTTCGCGTGATACCACAGGTACCAGCACGCCAGCGGAACCACCGGGCTCGCCAGCCACGCCGCATCGCGCCAGCGCTCCGGCCGCTTCTCCCGCATTGCCGCCACCGCGCTCACCACCGCCAGCGTCGCCGGAATCGCGATCGCCGTCTCCTTGCACAGCGCCGCCGCCGCAAACCACACAGCCGCCGCCCACGCATTCCCCGCGCCCTCGCCTTCCCGCTGCGGCAGCGCGTAAACCAGCCCCCACAGCGTGCACGCCGCGGCAAAAATATCCGCCTGCGCCAGCGTGCTCTGTGCAAACCACACCGGGTACACCGCCGTCAGCGCCACCGTCCAGAACGCCACGCTGGCCACGCCCACCAGCCGCATCGCCAGCCGCCAAACCCCCAGCAGGCCCAGCGACGCCACCAGCAGCACCGCCTCGCGCGTCACCTCCGGATAAAACCCCGAAAGCTTCCACCACAGCGCCAGATAAATGCTCGGCAGCGGCGGATGCGCATTGCTCAAAGTGGAAATCGAAATCAGAGAACCCGTGCGGAAAAAATCCCACGCCGCCGGAATGTAATACCCTGCCTCATCCCAGTAGTAGGGCAGCCGCAGCAGCGTGGAATGGCTCACATAAAGCGTCGCAAAAATCACCGGGAAAATCATCCACGACGGAAGCGGACGGTCCATCCGCGGCATCAGCAGTCCACTCAGCCGCCGCCTTCGCTGCATCGATGCAAGGGTTCGCGCCACGCCCTAGTTCACCGACCCTGGCGAAAACGTGGGCCCATGCGGCTCCAGGCTCAGTGTCCCAAAGGCCTGCTCATACTGCGACAGGTTCTGCCCCAGTACATTCCACAGCGCTTTGGCCTGCTGCGGGCTCAGGAAGATCGCCTGGTTATTCCGGATCGTCACTTCTTCCGGGGTCTCACTGGACGCCAGACCGAATACCAGTTGGAAATCCCACACGCTCACGCGCACCTGCACGCTGTTCGCGTAGGTCTCCCGGTAGTCGTCTGTCTGCACAAGTTTCACTTGGGGTGCTGCGGGTGTCAGGCTCATGATTCCCTTAGCTTACTCTGCTCCCCCGCGCACTTGCCCGACACAAGTGCTCGGTTCGCATCGCCCGCGCGCTACGGCACATCGTTCCGCCTGCCGTCCTGCTCCCAATGCGCCTTCGCGTTATTTTCGTTCGGAGGTCCGCCGCCCAAAGCCCCAAAAACCACGCCGCTTCCGTGGCGCTTCGTCCTCAGCGGTCGCGTCAGAGAGCCCCAGAATCGAGCCCGCCATCTTCGACCCCTTCCGCTTCTCCGGCGCCATCTCCGGCGCAGGCTTCGGAGAAGTTTCCAGCGCGCCCTCTTGCAGCATCACCCAGGCGCCTTCCGGATCCGATTCGCTCGGCGCCGTGTCCACCACCACTACCTTTCGTTCCGGCCTTGCCTCCACCGGCGGCTCCGGAACCACCTCAGCAACGTCCTCGGAAGCAGCCTCCGACCCCTGCGGCGCTTCCTCTGTCAACAATTCCTGCGGCATCTCAGCTTCCGCCTGCATCTCAGCGTCTACTTGCATCTCAGCTTCCGCCTGCGGCATCTCGACTTCGGCCTGCGTCTCGGCTTCTAATTGCATCTCAACTTCGGCTTGAATCTCAACTTCCGCCTGCGCTGCCTCTTCCGGCAACATCACTGCCGCCTCGGGCGCTTCCGCTTCTTCCAGCACCGCAACTTCCGGCGACGTCGCGCTAACCTCCGCAGCGACCATTGCCTCTGTTGGGACTGGTGCCTCAGCCTGGACAGTTGCCTCTGTTTGTAAGGTTGGTTCCTCGACGGCCGCGGCCTTCGGCGCAGGTGCCTCTTCTGGCGGCTTCCCAGCCGCATGCACTGGGTCTTTCACCGTCAGCTCCACACGATTCAGCCAGAAATAGTCCTCCGTGTAGTTCTCCGGTAAACCCCCGCCTTTTCTTGTCAATACCGCCATCGGATCGCCTCAGAGCCTTAGTACCCAGCTTGCCCAGCCCCCCGGTCCGCCGCTTCGGCTCTGCGTCCGACCATAGAACGGCCGCCGCGCAGGGTCAAGGGTACTTAGGATTTGTTCTGAACTTGACTTCCGTCCGCTTGAAGGTCACTTTCAGGCTCCCGCACCCATCCTGACTCCACCGTCCACTCACAATCCGCTGCTTGGCGGAGCCTGCCCAGAAAATGCATCCAGCCCCGCCGAAAGGCGCGCATGGGCCTCGTCAATACTCATAGTCCAGCGAAAACTGCACCCGCCGCGCATCGGACTCCTGAATCGGCGTCTGGAAATACGGAGCCGCCGAAAGATCCGACCCGTACACCGCATTCACGCCATCGACATTCTGTCGGTTCAGCAGATTGAAGGACTCCGCCACAATGTCCAGGTGCCCGCGCCAGATTGGCACCATCCGCAGCACGCGAAAATCAAAATGCAGTTGCGGCGGAGTCTTCAGCGTGTTCCGCTTCTGCCCCAGTGGCCGCGCGGCAAACGGCCAAATGTGCTCGCGGTTGCTGTCCACGCCGGTCAGCGGATTGTCCCGAAAACCGCTGTCGGCCTCCAGAATCGGCGCAAACTCCAGTCCGTAAACCACCCTCTCAAACGCATTCGGCCTCGCCGCTCCCGCCGCATCCAGCGGATCGTCCAGGTCCGGCCCCAGCACCCACAACCCGCTCATCACCACGCGATGCCGCACATCCTGCAGGGACAGCGCGCGCTCGTCTCTCCGCGCATACGGATTCTGCGGTTGCTCCCCATCCCATGAGGCATCGTCGATCGTCTTTGAGAACGTGTAGCCGGCCATCAGTTCAAAATCTTCCGTGAACTGCCGATTCACCGTCAGGGTCGCACCGTTGTAGGCGGAGTTCGCCTCCATCTGCAACTGGTTCACGGCATCGCAGGCGGGGTTCACGCGCTGCGGAGAAAACACCAGCCTCCCCACCTGCTGCGGCGTGGGTGCAGGCACGCCCAGGCTGGCCGCGTTTCCCGCGGTCAGCAGAACCGGCGGCAAAAGGTTGCTGTTAATCGTGCGCCCCATCTTCACACCGTGGACAAAGCGATACTCGGCGCTCACCGTCCATTGCGAGGGCAACTGCCGCTCAATGCCAAAAGACGCCGTCTCCGCATACGGATTCGCCATCCCCCGCTGCGCCTCCCACACACTCGGTGCAATGGCCGGCAATGGCGCTGCAAACCGCACTCCCTGTCGGTAGAGTGACGCCGCATCCGCGCCCTCGGCCACCTGCTGCTCCGCGCGGCTTCCGTTCAACTCCTCAATGCGGTTGATCGACGACAGCAGATACCGGTCAAAGAACACGCCGAATCCACCCCGCACCACCCAGTTGCCATCCGGCGACCACGCAAAGCCGAAGCGCGGGCTCAGATTCTCCGGGTGCTGCGGCAGCCGCGCGGGCAGCCGGTTATATTCGTAGCGCACGCCGTAATCCAGCGCCAGGCTCCGCACCGGCGTCCAGTGATCCTGAACCCACGCCGCCCCGCGAATCTCGCTGAAATTGGTATTCGGGTTGCCGAAGCTCTGCGTGTAGAAGTCCGCCTGCCCCGCAGCCAGGGCCGCAACCGTGGGAAACACATAGAGCCCCTGGAATCCGTCCAGGTTCGCGGCGCGCAGGGCCACGTGGCTCGCGGCAATCCCCGCCGCAAGCAGATGCTTTCCCTGCTGACGCATCATACTGTCGCCCAGGTCCACATGCGTTTCGTAGCGGCGGCTGTTCCCTTGCGCTGGCGTGCCAAACTGCGCAAGGCCCGCAACCACAATGCCGGGGCCTTCTGTGGAAGCCGTGCGCAAGTCCACGCGCCGCTGGGCCACCTCAAATTCCATCTGGTGAAACAGCTTCGGCGAAAGTGTCCTGCGCCACGAGCCATTCACGCTGTTGTCGTCGTAGAACGCCGATCCACGCGCGCTCAGGTCGGTCAGATCGTCGGTGTGGAAGGCATCGTTCACACTGCGGTTGTTGGTCAGCGCATAGCGCAGCATCACCGCATCGGCTTCGGAATTCCGGTCAAGCCGTCCAGAAAGTTCTGTCTCTTCATTCGTCGTGGGAAAGAATCCCTCCTGCAGGTGAAACCCGCGCAGCGGCCCCGTTTGGCTCACCGCCCTGTCCATCGCGGCCGCAAGCTCCGCAGAAAAATCGCTCGCCTCTTCTCCACGCGCCATCTCCTGCTCGCCCGCAACGTAGTAGAACAGCCGGCCCTTCGCGATGGCCCCGCCCGTCGACAGTCCCGCGCGAAGCGCGTTCTCATCGGGCTTGCGCGGCGCCGTCTCCAGCGCAGGCGTGCCGTTCAGCGCTCCATTCTGCACAAAGAGAAACACGTCGCCGTGCTGCATGTTTGTGCCCGACCGCGTCTCCGCATCCATCGATCCTCCAGCCGATCCGCCCCACTGCGCCGCATAGCCGTGATTCACAATCTGAAAGTCGCTGATCGCTTCCGGCGAAAGCTCGGTGCGGCTCAGCCCCGTGTATTCGTCGTCATCCTCGGTCCCGTCAATGTAGAGAGAATTGCTCGACGCCCGCAGCCCGCCCGTGCTGAACCCGCTTGCCTCCGCGCCTGGTGTCTGCCGCGACTGCGCAGGATTCGCCGCCGCAACCGCCGGAGACAGCAGCGCAAAATTCAGATAGTTGCGGCTCGGAATCGGCAACTCCTCAATGCGATCCCGGTCAATGTTCGTCACCGGAGAAGTTTGCGAAGTGTCCAGCGCCTCCGTCTGCGCCAGGACCGTGACTTGCTCGGCGGCGTGGGCCGGAGCCAGCCGCACCGTCACCCGAACCTGGCGTCCCACCGCGATTGCCACAGAAACGTTCTTCCGGCGCGCAAAGCCGACCGCGGAGACGTCCAGTTCATACGTACCGCTCGGCAAGGCTGCGATGGAAAAGCTGCCGTCGCTCCCCGTCGCCGTCCTGCGCCGGATCGTGCCGTCCGGCAAAGCCAATGCAACCTCCGCTCCGGAAATCGCGGCTCCGGTCGCGTCCGTAACCGTGCCCGCCACACTGCCTTGCGCATGCCCGGTCTGGCCCTCAACGGGAACGGCAAGCAAAACCAGCAAGAGGACGAAGGCGACAGCACGCCCAGGGAATACGGCGACAGCAGGAATACGCAACGCGAAACTCCTTTTTCTGTGACTGCGGCAACAGGGGCGCGCACAAGCGCACGCTTGCGCGCCAAAGCAAACAGCTCCAGCGGGCTCACAGAAAAGGAATCAGATTCTTAGCGGAATCAGAGGAGGGCTGCTCGTCGATTCAGGGCGTCCTTCGGCCACGGGCCGCAAGGCCCGCTCGGCCTGCATTCCATCGCCAGAACGCCGCGCCGCACCCGCAAAGGCGGGCCGATAACGCATCAGCTTTCCCATCGCCATCAGGAATCCCGCGCACGCAAACCACGCAGCCACATGCACTTCCGTGTCGTTCGCCGGCACGGAATATCGGTCCCAGGTATCGAAGCAATTCGCCAGCGGTGTCAGCGTCGCAAAAATCAGCACCAGGCCGGCCACGAGTTGGAAGATGCGCCTCGCCACTCTATCCAGCTTGGATGCGCAAATCGGCGGAAACGACCGTCGCGGCCAAATCCCCAAATCGGAGCACCGCCGAAACCCGAGTTCCGCTTCCAGCCAAATCCCGTCGGCGCAAGTCCATGGTGCGAAAGGGGGGACTCGAACCCCCATGGGTTACCCCGCCAGATCCTAAGTCTGGTGCGTCTGCCAATTCCGCCACTTTCGCACTCCCCTCAATCTACCATCGGTCCGCCTCTCACGCCCCCTTTTCCAGCCCCCCCTATTCCAGACCATAGAACCGCACGCAGTTCCCGCCCAGCACCCCCGCACGCTCCTCCGCCGTCAGCTTCGCCACGTACTCCCTCACCACCCCCACCGTCTCCCCGTACTCCCCGCTCAGCGTACACACCGGCCAGTCCGACCCGATCATCACCCGCTCCGCCCCAAACGCCTCCATCACCACGTCCAGATACGGCCTGAAATCCTCCGCCCGCCAGCCCTTCCACTTCGCCTCCGTCACCATGCCGCTCAGCTTGCACAGCACGTTCCCGCTCCGCGCCAGCTCGCGCACCTCCGTCGCCCAAGGCTCCATCAAGCCCTCCGCAATCGACGGTTTGGCAATATGGTCCAGCACAAACGGCTGCTCCGGAAAAGCCCGCACCAGCTGCACCGCCGCCTTCAGTTGCCGCGGATACAGCAGCACGTCATACGTCAGCCCAAATTCCCGCAACCGCCCAATCCCGCGCTTGAAATCCGCCCCCAGCAGGAACGCATCGTCCGGCTCGTCCTGCACAATGTGCCGAACCCCCACCAGCTTCCGCTCGCTCTTCAGCCCCGCCAGCACCTCCGGCAAATCCGCGCCGCGCAGGTCCACCCAGCCCACCACGCCCATCACAAACGCATTCGCCCCCGCCAACTCCAGCAGCCAGCGCGTCTCCTCCAGGCTCTGCCGCGCCTGCACCGCCACGCAGCCGTCAAAGCCGTTCGCCTCCAGCAACGGCTTCAGATCCGCAGGCAAGAAATCCCGCTTCAGCCCCGCCATCGCATCCGTCATCCACGTATGCTCGGCCGGGTTGTACTTCCAAAAATGCTGATGCGCATCCACTCTCATCGTCATGCCCCCAATTCTCGCAGCCCCGCGCCCCGCCCGCAATCTCGCATCCTCCGCCCCCTCATCATTTTCCTGGCGAGTGGCCCACCCTTAACCCATTAACTTGAATGGGCGGGTGGCACACCCTAGGTTTTTGCAATCTTAATTGGCCCCCAACTGATGGGTGGCCCATCCTTCGCTTTTTTCTGGCGAAGGGTGGGTTTCCACGAATCTCGACCATCGGACCGGTGTAAGATTCTGTCGTCATGGCGAAGCTCGTCCGTTACCAGCAATGCG
>DATKTQ010000008.1:0-24435 GCA_035531055.1 Occallatibacter sp.
GACGGGTGGAATGTCTCCGTAGCTCCGGTTGAGACGGGCGACGTTTCCATTGCGCCAAACCTGGAAGCGCAGCCAGGCCACTGGCCCGCGACTGGGCTGCCGTTCCAGACCACCAATCTGCGTTGAAGTTTCTGTGCAGAAAGTACAGGGCAACCAGACGCCCGGGCAGAGATGTCCGGGCGCACTGTTGTTTGGGAGTGTCTTCTAGAATCAACGTTGCCAATTCTGCAACGAATTCGTGCTGTAAATGGAATGAGGAGACAGCGAAGCGAAACTTCGCACATTGCGACTATCAGATGTCGGGCTCAGCCGGTGCGCAAAACAGCTCAATCCGCGGAGACATTGCAGGCAAAGCCGTCCGCCCCTGTTCCAGGTCCAGAAGGCACCGTTCCAGATCCTCACGCAGCGCCCGAATCGCGATGCCGGCAAACGAGTCAGGATAAGGTTTGAGCTTGCGGAGAGCCCTCTGCATCAGCGAAGCAGCGCCGGTCGCATTGCCCATTTGCAAGTGATGGAACGCGACGGTAGTCTGGATCAATGCCTGCAGAAAGATCTTCTCTGGGTTGGGCGCACGCAACCAGACAGCCTCCCAATGCTCATGGGCAAGAAAGAATTTTCCGCTTCGGTAGCAGGCAAGGCCCTCGGCTAGCGCACCACGTTGCCAATCAAAGTCCATATCCAAGCTTATTCCACCTTCTTGCCCAGGCGTTCCTCTAACCCCTCAGGGAGAATGGATGGCACATACCTCGAAGCGGCTGAGCAATTCCTTCTCCGGCGCACTGGCCGGCGGCGGAGATCCATCCAGCTCGCCGCTTTACGTCTTCGGACCCTTCCTGCGCTTCCTCGTCGTCGCGGGTGTCGCCGGCGTCTCGTTCGGGGCCAGCGTGTGGCTGGTTGTGCTCACGGTCGTCGTTGTGTCCTTGATGTACCGGCAGGTCATTCAGTGGGTCACGGACGGTACGGGCGGAAGCGGCCTCACCGAGGAGGAGTTCGGACCCTGGGCCGTGAAAGTCAACTCCAGCATCACCTTCGTCGAGTACACGCTCACGTTTCTGGTTAGTCTTGCCGCGCTCGTCACGCTTATGGCCGACCGGTTTCCCGCGCTGGATCAGAGCTTCCATGGCTTCCACACGCGCACGGTTGTGGCCATCGCGTTGAGCCTTCTCATTGGTTGGGTGGTGAATCGCGGCCCCAAAGCCGCAGCCCGCGCCTTCGGCCCCGCAACCTTCGGAGTCCTTCTGCTCCTGTGGGTCATGATCGTTTTCACAATCGCCAGGCTCGGCTTTCATCTGCCCGACTTCAATCTGCGCGCATTTACACCTCCCTACCTCCGCTATACGCTCAGTGGATTCTCGCGCCTACTTGCCTTGATGACGGGAATCGAGGTGTTTGCCAACCTCGTGGCAGCCTACGAAGGAACTCCGAAGCAGCGCAGCCGAATGGCCTTTCAGAGCCTGCTCATCGCCATGGGGACCACCTGCGCGACCATGCTCATTGTCGGGCCGGCAATTTTGGCGCTGGCGAACCCGGAGGATACGAGAGTCTCCGTCTTTACTCAGGCGATGGACAAGATCCTGCCTCAGCCCCTGCCCTACCTGGGAACCCTGGTGGGCGTGGTGGTGCTGGCGTCTGCCGCCGCCGCCAGCGCGCAGGGTCTGCAGAACCTCGCGCTTGGCCTCCGCTATCGGAACTATGTGACGGCGCGCATGGGGCTGCGCAATGAATTTGAAGTGGCTGACCTCCCTGTGTGGATCGAGGTGGGAATCGTCTGTGCGTGCTTTGCCGTCTTCGGCACTCAGGCTGAGATCTACCTCTCGCTCTATGCCGTTGGTGTTTTCGTGCTGCTCAGCATGACAGGTTGGGCAGCAGCCAGGCGCACCTGGCGGCAGCGGGGCAGGCAGTTTTCCGCCCGGCAGGCGCTCGGATTCGCTGGGGTCCTTGCGGCGGCCCTGTTAACCACCATCGCCACGGTCATCATCTTTCTGGAGCGCTTCACCGAGGGAGCGTGGGCCTACTTTCTCCTCATTCCGCTGCTCTATGTCGCGCTCTCCTACTTCCGCCGCCAGCTGGGAGAGCCGGTCCCGCTTTCCGAGCATCTTGGACGGCTCTTCTCTGGCCAGTACCTGCTGCCCTACCAGCGCGAAGGGAGAGGCGATGGAAGCACGCGAATGGATGAGATTCTCGTCTCTCTGGACAGCACACTTTCTGACGACCTCGCGCTCCAGGTAGCCGGGAGGATCGCTCAGGCCTTCGACGCCCACGTGACGCTACTCCACGTATCCAGGGAGCAGCCTTCCTCTTCGCTGGCGAAAAGGCGAAGCGCAACAATGGCCGGCAACGAGGAACTTCGCCGAGGCGCGGCGCGTCTGGAGCAAATCGGAATTCGGTCGGACGTGTTATGGGAGCATGGCCGCCCCGCCCGCGTGATTCCGGAAATGGCGCATGACATCCATGCCAGGCTCATCGTCATGACGATTCCGGAGCACTCCGGCCTGGACTCCCTGTTCGCAAGCGACGTGGCGGAGGAGCTGATTCGCAGATCCTCCGTTCCCGTTCTGATTCTCCGCCGTCCCGCCCATAAGCACGCGGTTGCCACGGCATTCCGCCGAATGCTCGTCGCGCTGGATGGCTCGCGTCCTGCGGAAGCAACGCTGCGCTATGCGGAAAGGTTCGCCGAAGCATTCGGCAGCGATATCCTTCTGCTTGCCGTGCCGGAAGCGGATAACGAAAAGGCCCAACTCGAAGACTATTTGGGGCGCGTGGCGAAAGCGCTGCAGAACCGGAATCTGCCGGCCAGGGCTCTGGTCACCGGCCTGGGTCCCGCGCGCACCATCGCGGAAGTATGCGCTACGGAACAATGCAATCTGGTAATTCTGGCGGAAAGCGGAAGGGGGGATCGCTCCTGAGGGCGTCCATGGGGAGCGTGGCTTCTCGCACCCTGGCCACCACGGCTCTGCCAATTCTCCTCATCTCGTCCACGAATCGCGCCGGCTAACAGTCCTTCGACGGAAATCCCGAGGCGGCGAATCTGCTTTCCTCTTCTCGGACGCTTCAGGGTGTCACGGGCCTGCCAGCGATTCCTTTTCCAGTTGTAGAGATGCAACTTGCGACAGAAACCTGCTAGCTGTATCTTCCATCTGAGGAGTCTCATGCCAACCGGTAGCATTCGGTCTGCGTGCATCGTCGCCATATCGATAGCATGCCTGCTTGCGGGCCTGCCGCTCTACGCTGGGCCAACTGCTGCCCAAACCAAGCCAGCGTCGGTTCCGCAGGCGCCCGTCATGTTGAGCGGGAAGACGCTGTTCGCGGTCGAAGGAGCGCTCTCTTTCACGGCCCAGGCACGGGCAGACGCCATCAGTCAAAAGCTTGAGGGCCTGTCGAAAGACGTGTACTTCAAACCGCAGGCGATCACTGCCTCTGATGCAAACGGAGTCACGAATATCCTCGCCGGGGACATTGTGATTATGAGCGTCACGGACCAGGACGCGCGCGACGCGGGTTCGACGCGGCAGATACTTGGCAAGGAGTATGCGCATCGCATCACGACCGCCATGATTCAAGTCAGGCACGAATACAGCCTGAAGAGTCTGCTGCTCGGGTTGCTGTACGCAGTCCTCACTACGCTGGTCTTCGTTCTTCTTCTGCGACTCCTCGGTGTCTTCACGCGAGAAGTGCGTGCGAAGTTGGAAAGCTGGCGCGGAACCGTGATTCCGTCGCTGCGCATTCAGAAATTTGAGATCCTGCCCGCTGACCGCATTGCCGATTTTGCAATCGGCCTCATAAACCTCGTGCGCCTGGCCCTGGCAATCATCGCCATCTATGCGTGTACATCGCTCGTGCTTGGCTATTTTCCGTGGACGCGCGGCTATGCGGATGCGCTGCTCGGCTACGTCCTATCCCCTCTTCGCCTGGCGTTGAATGCGGCCTTCGGATATCTTCCAAATGTCTTCTATATCCTTGTCATCCTTGTCATCGCTGCCTCCATTCTCAAAGTCATTCGTGTCCTCTTTACGGAGGTGGGCAAGGGAACCATTGCCTTCCCGAACTTCTACCCGGAGTGGGCTGAGCCGACTTACAAGATTGTCCGCTTTCTCGTTTTTGCGCTCACCATCGTGGTGGTCTTTCCCTATTTGCCGGGCTATAAGTCAACGGCCTTTCAGGGAGTATCCATCTTTCTGGGCGTGCTTTTGTCTCTGGGGTCCACGTCGGCTGTGGCCAACGTAGTCTCCGGCATCATTCTCACGTACATGCGCGCGTTCAAAATCGGAGATCGCGTGAAGATTGCAGACACAATGGGAGACGTGGTGGAGAAGACTCTGCTCGTCACCCGCGTCCGCACCATCAAGAATGTCGATGTGACAATCACCAATTCGATGGTGCTCAGCAGCCACATCGTAAACTTCAGCGTTTCAGCGGAGCGAGGCGGACTAATTCTGCACACGTCTGTGACAATTGGGTATGACGCGCCCTGGCGCACGGTCCATCAGTTGCTCATTGAGGCAGCGCTCGAATGCGAGGATATTCTGAGGCAGCCGCGCCCGTTCGTGTATCAAACAGCGCTGGATGATTTCTATGTCCACTATGAGATCAATGCTTATACTGAAACGCCAAGTCACATGATCGCCATCTACTCCGACCTCCACCAGAACATTCAGGACAAGTTCAACGAGGCCGGCGTGGAAATCATGTCTTCGCATTATGCGAATGTGCGCGACGGCAACCGGGCCACGATTCCGGACCAGTATCTTCCTAAAGACTACCAAACTCCCTCATTTTCCATTGGCCTGCGCGACCTCAAGGACGCAGGTCCCGGTCAGGAAAATCTGCCAAAATCCTCCTGACGCAGACTTCAGGCTTAGCATGGATTATGTAGCCTATGGAATTCACGCGTGAGCAGATGCGCGAGTTCCGTGTGGCGAGGCCGAGCTTTTTGGCACAGATTTAGTCTGGAGAGAAGTGGATGAGGGAGTGGGTCTCCGAACGCAGGCACGGAGCAACTGCGATGGCTTCCGGCGGCTATCGCTTCAGCGTTTGGGCTCCGCGCGCTCAGAGCATCCAGTTGCGAATTCTTGGGCCATCGGACTCTCGGATACCACTTTCGCCCTCTGGAAATGGCTACTTTGAAGCAGTCGTCGAGACCGCCGCGCCGGGGATGCGCTACTTCTATCAGATGGAGGATCGGGACTTTCCGGATCCAGCTTCACGATTCCAGCCGGAGAGCGTCCATGGCCCTTCCGAGCTGGTCGAATCCGGCTTCGCCTGGCAGGACGAGGCCTGGCTCGGTCTCCCGCTGGAGCAGTTCGTCCTCTATGAGCTGCACGTGGGCGCATTCGCATACGAGGGTACATTTGACGCAGTGATTCCGCACCTTAAGGGTCTGCGGGATCTTGGAATCACGGCCATTGAGTTGATGCCTATTGCACAGTTTCCCGGAGATAGAAACTGGGGCTATGATGGCGTCTCGCTCTTTGCTGCGCACAGCGCCTATGGCGGTCCGGAAGGACTCAAGCGGCTGGTAAACGCCTGCCATCAGCATGGCCTGGCGGTCGTTCTCGACGTGGTTTACAACCACCTGGGGCCGGAAGGGAATTATCTGTCCGCATTCGGTCCATACTTCACTGCGCAATATCAAACGCCGTGGGGTTCAGCCGTAAACTTTGACGGGCCGGACAGCGACGAGGTCCGCCGTTACTTCACGGAGAATGCTCTCTACTGGATCTGCGACTGCCACGTGGACGCCCTGCGTCTGGACGCTGTGCATGCCATCCACGACGAGTCTGCCGTGCCATTTCTTGAAGAACTCGGCGAGGCCGTGCACACCGCCGCTGCCGAGCGAATGCGAAAGGCCTACGTCATTGCGGAAAGCGACCTGAATGACTCTCGGATCGTCCGTTCACGGGAGCTTGGGGGAATGGAGCTCGATGCGCAATGGAATGACGACTTCCACCATGCGCTGGTTTCCCTGCTCACGGGCGAGCGCTCAGGCTACTACATGGACTTCGGAGATTTGCATTCGCTGGCAGAGGCTTACCGGGAAGGCTACGTGTACTCCGGGCAACATTCGGCCTATCGGCGCCGGCGACACGGAAACTCGTCCGCATCCCTCGCGGCAAAGCAATTTGTCGTCTTTTCGCAGAATCACGATCAGGTTGGAAACCGAATGCTCGGCGAGCGGCTCAGTGCGCTGGTGTCTCACGAGCAGCTCAAGTTGGCCGCGGGAGCGGTGCTGCTTTCACCCTTCATCCCGTTGCTCTTTATGGGCGAGGAGTACGGAGAGACTGCTCCATTCTTGTACTTTGTCAGCCATTCCGATCCCGGTCTCATTCAAGCCGTACGAGAAGGCCGTCGGCGGGAGTTTGAGGCTTTTGCGTGGCAGGGAAGACCGCCGGACCCGCAGGATGAGGCAACCTTCGTGCAGTCCAAGTTGAATCATGAGTTCAAGCGGAAGCCCGCTCACGAGGTGCTGTTTCAGTTCTATCGGGAACTCCTCCGCCTGCGGGCCAGCCATCCGGCCCTTGCCCACTTGAGCAAGCAGCACATGGAAGTTACGGTCTACGCGAGGGAGCAGGTCTTGAGCCTGCGCCGCTGGCACAGCGACAAGGAAGTCCTTGTCTTGTTGTGCTTTTCGCCGAGCGCGGTGCATGTTCAGCCCGGCATTGCTGACGGAAGATGGAAGCGCCTTCTTAACTCCAGCGATCCGCAGTGGCTCGGTCCCGGAGGAGGCGTGGCAGAATGGCTTCCTCATCAGGACAAGGCCCTGCAACTTCAGCCAAATTCCGTCCTGCTGCTTGAAAGAGAAGCGGACGAACAACGCGCTTAACACAGCCCCCTTGGCTTCACCTGCAACGGGTTACAGGGTACGCCCTGCGCTCGCGCGGTATGATGGACAGACTGAAGCAGGCAAACTGGCGCGAATGAAGCGGATCGCAATTGCGCCGCCTGCCACCGAATTGCGCCCTTGCCGGGATGCAAGGATCAAGCGGAGACTCTCTGCTGGAAGGGATTTGCAATGACCGCCGCCAATTTCCCAAGCTCCACCTACCGAGTCCAGTTCAACAAGGATTTTCGGTTTATCGATTGCCGAGACATCGTTCCCTATCTCCACATGCTGGGCATTGGCGCGCTCTATTCTTCTCCGCGCTTTCGTGCGCGCAGGGGCAGTGAGCATGGATATGACGTTGCCAGTCCGCTGCGTGTGAACTCCGAATTGGGAACCGAGGAGGAATTCAACGATCTGTGCATGAAGCTGCGCCATTACGGCCTCGGCCTGGTTCTGGACATTGTTCCCAACCACATGGCGGCCAGTCACGAGAATCCGTGGTGGATGGATGTGCTGGAAAATGGTCCATCCTCGCCCTATGCGCATTACTTCGATATCGAGTGGCATCCGTTCATCTCGAAAGCGGCGGTCCTCCAGAACAACAAGGTCCTGCTCCCGATCCTCGGCGATCTTTACGGCAACGTTCTGGAGCAGGGGCTGATTGCGATCGGCCTGGATGAGAACGGTTTCTTCCTCCGCTATTACGAGCATAAGATCCCGCTGGACCCGGCTTCCTACGGCCACGTGCTGGATGCCTGCCTGGACCGTATCCGGCGCGACCTGGGAGAACAGCATGCCTCCATTGCGGAGCTCGAGCGCCTTCGCGAAGAGGTGCGCCGGATTCCTTCGGGCACAGATTTGGCGCGGGAAAACATCATCCTTCGGCTGGATCAAGGACGCATGGTCAAGAGGCCGATCTTTGTGCTCTATCGCGACAACCTGCAGGCTCGTCCCGCAATCGAGTCCGCCCTGCGCGAGATGAGCCAGAATCCTGAGCGCATGCATCTGCTGCTGGAGCAGCAGGCCTACCGGCTCGCGTATTGGAAGATCGCGCTAGAGGAAATCAACTATCGGCGCTTCTTTGACATCAATGAGCTGGTCTGTATTCGCGTGGAGGCGGAAGATGTGTTTGCCGCGCGGCACCAGATCATCTTTCAACTCATTGCGGAAGGGAAAGTCACCGGACTCAGGGTCGACCATATCGACGGGCTCTATGACCCCGAGGCTTACCTCATGCAACTGGAGGAGGCTGTCGAGGACGCAGCTCAGCGCAAGCCGTTCTATGTGGCCGTGGAAAAGATTCTTGGCCGCGACGAGCCGATGCCGCGCAAATGGAAGACCTTCGGCACCACCGGGTATGACTTTCTGAATGCGTTGAACGAGCTGTTTCTCGACCCGGCGGGACTGGCGACGATGGAGGCAGCCTATGCCCGCTTCACGGGAAAAGACGAATCCTTCGATCAGGTCTGTTACGAGTGCAAAAAACTGGTGATGCTGGAGCTGTTCGCTGCCGAGGTCCAGGCGCTGGGCCATCAGTTGGGCAGTCTCGCGGCACAGGACTGGAAGGCGCGGGATGTGCCCTTGTCGGAGTTGATCCGGGCAATGGTCGAGGTCTCCGCGCGCCTGTCGGTCTATCGGACGTATATTCGCAACGCCCAGGTCAGCCGCCGGGATTCCGTCTACCTGAAACAAGCCCTGGACCTGGCGCGCGAAACCACGGCGGACAGCGACATTGGCGATCCTGCCTTTCGTTTTCTCCGCCGCGTGCTGTTCCTTGAGCCGTCTGCGTTGAGTGCGGAACTCCATGCCGAGTATTTGCGCTTTGTCATGCGCTGGCAGCAATTCACGGGTCCGGTCATGGCCAAGGGACTGGAAGATACCGCGGGTTATGTGCACAACAGCGTTCTCTCCAGGAATGAAGTTGGCAGTGACGCGGCTCGGAGTGTTCTCCCGGGCGGGCTCTCGGAATTCCACCGCCTGCAGAAGGAGCGGCGCCTTCATTGGCCACACTCGATGAGCGCAACCTCGACGCACGACACCAAGCGAAGTGAGGATGTTCGGGCGCGGCTGAACGTCTTGTCGGAAGTCGCGAATGAATGGGAGAAATCCCTCTCGCGCTGGAGTGCGTGGAACAAGTCATTGCACACGGAGGTGCGTGGCGTCTCTGTTCCCACTCCCTCAGAGGAGACCATGCTCTACCAGACCATGCTCGGCGCATGGCCATTGGAAGACGACGCAGAGCCGGAATTTCTCGAGCGCGTACAGACCTTTCTGGGAAAAGCTGTGCGTGAGGCCAAGGTGCACTCCAGTTGGATACGTCCCGATGAAGCGCATGAGCAGGCGCTGGCGCATTTCCTGCAGGGCGCCTTTGGGGCGGACGCCACCGCATTTCGCAAGGACTTCTTTCGCCTCCAGCACAGGATTGCCTGGTACGGCATGCTGAACGCGCTCTCCCAGGTACTCCTCAAGATTACGTCGCCGGGCGTGCCGGATTTTTATCAGGGCTGCGAACTATGGGACCTCAGCATGGTGGATCCGGACAATCGACGCCCCGTGGATTTTCGCCGGCGCATTCAATTGCTGGAAGAGGTGCGCCGCGCTCACAGTGAGAAGCCTCGCCTGCTGCTGCGCCAGATTCTTGCCAACTGGAAGGACGGCAGGGCCAAGCTATATCTAACAGACAGGGCCCTTGAATGCAGGATTGCGCATGCAACGGTATATCGCGACGGAGAATACACGCCTCTTCAGGCCTTCGGAAGGCTGCACACAAATGTCTGTGCCTTCGCACGACATCTCGAACAGCGTTGGTGCATTACCGTTGCCCCAAGGCTCTATACGCAGATTGCAAGGGCCGGAAGAATGCCGCTCGGCAAATCCGCCTGGCAGGATACGACACTACCACTTCCCGCAGCCGCCCCGGATGCCTGGCAGGATGCGTTGACTGGAGCAAAACTCTCCACAATCGAAGGGCCGGACGGTGCCAGGCACCTTACCCTCGCGGATGTATTCAAGTACTTCCCCGTCGCTCTTCTCGTCGGTACGGTGCGCAAGTAGTCCTCTACCATTCGGTAGACCTAGTCGGGATACGGTTCCCCTTTGCGCACGATGCGAATCTGGTGATCGGTGAACTGCTGGTGCCCCCCGGGCAAATCCACCTTCGGCATGTGGCAGCGGATGCAGCCAGTCTTGCTGACCGGGCAGGTCATGTACATCACCGCATTTGCTGAGGGCTTCGCGGTCCCGTGGCAGGCCATGCACTTCTCGTCATAAAAGGCTTCGTCTTGTTGCAGAGGCTGATGCGGATTGTGGCAGGCCAGGCAGCCGATGCGCGGGTCATTCCCGATGAAGCACTTGCTGTTTTCCAGCCGGTAAGGCTGGAAGCGGACAAATGCCGGCCCTCGCCAATGATTGCGCACCACAATGTCCCAGGTTCGATGGCACTGTCCGCAAAAGTTGGAAACGCTCTCCGAATCCATCTTCTTCAGCGCCTTGGGAAGAGTGCTGAAGTTGTCCTGCTCGGCATCCGCCATGTGCTTCAGCGCTCCCACATGGCAGCGCTCGCAACCCACGCCGGGGCTTAGCTTGTCGAGCGTCAGCTTCTGTCCGTCCACTGCATTGGTGGCGTGGCAATTAAAGCAACTGCGGACCTCCCACACAGAGAGTTTTCTTCCCATCGCCTCCGTCAGCGTGGCTGGCGATAGCCTCTCATCTCCCGGTGTGGTGGCCAGGCCATTGACCCTGGGAAAATAGCTCACCAGGCTTTCGTAGAGATTTCCGTCCTTCTCAAGAACCCACGTCTGCGAGTTTTTTCCGAAATTCCAATGGATGGGCAGCGTTAGCGTGTTTGTCCCGTCCGTCACGGAGTAAGTGCTGTGTCCGTCCTTCGTTTCCAAGCGGTAGGAGTAGCGTCCAATCTGCACCCTCAGGTCAGGGTGCGCCTTGAGCGTTGGATCCTCGTTCGGCAATTCCATGGCGTGCCGCATGGGTGCATGCGCATAGGAAGTCACAACGCCAAGGTGACAGGTGGCGCAGCTATCTTGGGATGCGGACGAGTGAGGTGCCTGCGCAGCGGCCAGCGGCAAGGCAACGGCCGCGCATGTAAGCGCCACCGCAATCCACCGGAATCTCCGCGTCATGGTTCGCTGCACGTTATTTGCCCCCCAGCCCAAGGCAAAGCAACCGCTCACGGTATGCGTCCTCTCGTTTTCCCTCGTGGGAGTAGATGGCAACCAGCCCCAGGTGCGCCTCCAGGTTGTTCGGATCCTGCTTGAGCACCTGCTGCAGCAACGTCATGGCTCGTTGCGTTTCGCCAGTCTCGGCCAGGCTGCGGCCCAGTGCCAGTTGCGCCAGTTCCATGTCTGGAGCGGCGGCGTAGGCGTGCTCAGCCTGGGGCAAAGCCTTCTGAAACTTGCCGTCGACCATCAGAGTGAAGGCAAGCATGGCCCGCGCCTGCACGTTCTCCGGCGCCAGTGCAACCTCACTTTGGAATTGTTCGACTGCCAGGTCTGGAGCATGCGCAAACAAGAGAAATCCATAAAAGAAATGCAGCCCGGGAGTGGAAGGATAGCGTGCGAAAAGCTCCCGGAAAAGCGCATCGGCCTGGTGGCTTTCATCGCCAAGAAAGGCATAGCCGGCCGTGCCGGCTTCCTGATAGAGTGCCCGCTTCTGTGCTGGAATCTCCTTTGTCAGCGCGGGAACGCGCATGCCGGCCAGACCGATTCCCACCAGCAGGTCCGCATCTTGAATGTGGTTTGTTGCAAAGTACTTGTAGGCATTCAGCGCATCCTGGAATTGACTTGAGCGGGTAAGCAACTGGGCCAGATGGTAGCGAAGGATCTGCGCATTCTGAGGGTCGTTTGCGGCCCCATGATCTACGGCCAGCTGCAGGTCGCGCAAGGAATCTTCATATGCTCCCGTTTCAAATTCGCAAAGACCCCGCAGGGCCACAGCGGGTGCGGCTTTGGGCTGCAACTGGATGAGATGATTGAACGCGTCAATGGCCGGCGCAAACTGATTGGTGCTGTACTGGAGCAGGCCCAGATACCACCAGCCCTCTGCCCAGTCCGGCTTCTGCTGCACAGCCTGCGCGTAAAGCCGGATCGCGAGAGGCAGGTCTTGCTGGTCCCGGGCGGCCGCGGCCTGCGCCGCCAGATCAGAAAACTGTGGCGAAGCCTCCTGCGCGGTCACGCATCCGGCGCTTGCAGCAAAGGTGCCCAGAGCCAGCGCCAGGGCGCAATGTGTCAAGAACCTTCCGGGCACAGTTTCGACAACTTTCCAGCAGGATAGTTTGGCTTTGTTGAACGCAGTTTTCGTTGTTCGCACAAGAAACATGGCCGAAAGGGGTCCTGGGAAGCCTTGTGTTTCGACATGCTGCTGGGCATTTCCTTGCTCCTCATACTAGCAGGTAAGCAAAGCGCCGTGGGCCCGGCCCGGCGGGCCTTTTCAGTACATCTGGCACTTGCGCCCCAAAGGCTGATCCGCATCCGTTTTCGCGCCAGGCGGCGGCAGCCCACTCTCCGGCCTGCCGCGGCTCACTTCGCTGAGTCAACCGATTCGATTGGCATTGCGATATAGTGAGGTTCAGTCATGACATCCGCGGCACGCAGCAAGACCCTGCTCCTCCACTTTGCCGGACCCGACAGGCCGGGCCTGACGGCTGCGCTGACCTCTGCGCTCGCGAAGTACCCGGTCAACCTTCTCGATGTGGGACAGGTCGCCGCACATGAGAATTTTTCTCTAGGCGTCCTGATTGCTGTACCTTTTGGCACCAGCATCCCCCTGCTTCGTACGGAGTTGCGGCGTCATGCACAAGGCCTGGGCCTCCGGGCGCAATTTCGCCGTGTCTCGCCGGATGCCTTGCAGCATTGGCTGGGCTGTCTTCCGCAGAGTCATTTCATCATCACGGTTCTGGGGCGATCGATCACTGCGAGTCATCTGGCTCGCGTGAGCACCATCCTTGCCGAGCACGGGATGAGCGTCGATCGAATGGAACGTCTCTCCGGCGTGCTTACGCCGCGCTTGCCAGCGGACAATGCGTGCGTGGAGTTTGCCGTACGGGGTGATGCCGCGCGGGAGTCCTCCATGCGCAGCCGGTTTTTGGCCGCGGCGCAGGAGCTCTCGATCGACATTGCCTTTCAGCGCGAAAGCATCTTTCGTCGCAATCGGCGCCTGTTTGTGTTTGACATGGATTCCACCCTGATCCAGGGCGAGGTGATTGACGAGCTCGCCAGAATGGCAGGAGTCGGCGAGCAGGTCTCGCGGATTACCGAGGCCGCCATGCGCGGAGAGCTGAACTTTGACCAGAGCTTCACCCAGCGTCTTGCCCTGCTGAAAGGGCTGCCTGCCGAGCGTGCGCTTGGTCTGCAGCAGACGATTCCGCTCGCCGAGGGGGCGGAGCGGCTCATCCGGACGCTGAAGCTTCTGGGCTACAAGACAGCAATTCTTTCCGGTGGATTCACCTTTTTTGCGCACTCGCTTCAGCAGCGTCTTGGCATTGATTCCGTGCACGCAAACACGCTGGAAATCGTCGACAACAAAGTCACCGGACGGGTCGTTCCGCCCATCATCAATGCCTCTCGCAAAGCCGATCTTCTGGCCGATATTGCAAAGCTGGAAGGCATCTCACTGGAGCAGGTGGTGGCCGTGGGCGATGGCGCCAATGATATTCCCATGCTCAATCTGGCTGGCATGGGAATTGCCTATCGCGCCAAGCCCCTGGTTCGGCAGAGTGCGGATCAGTCCATCTCCTGCCTTGGGCTGGATGGCCTGCTCTACCTGTTGGGCGTGCGCGACCGCGACCTGCCCGCGCCCGCTTCTCCCTGAGGGCTCGACAGCCCGAACAAAATAGCCCGCTACCGGCGCTTGCAGTCACAATGGATCGACCACCCGGCAGGGCTGAAGGTATAGCGTTACTCGCAAGAGGAGGCATTGTGCCCGGTACCCAATCCAGCATCGCGCTCACCCAGGTCACGGAGTGGGATGCTGGAAAACTGCGCACCGCGGAGGATTCGCTTGCCGTCGAAGAGCCGCTGGAGATTCGCATCCAGGGCAAGCCTTTGACAGTCACCATGCGCACTCCGGGGTACGACCGCGAGCTAGCGGCGGGCCTGCTGTGGTCAGAAGGACTGGTGGATTCGCCGCGGCAAATTACGGCGCTGCGGCAGGCCGTACCAGAATCGGGCGCACACGGCAACCTCGTGGACGTGGAATTGAGCGGGGATGTTGCCATCGGCGAAGAGGCCTGGCGCAGCTTCCTCTCCAATTCAAGTTGCGGAGTCTGTGGCAAGGCTTCCATGGAGTCCATCCGCATGCGCACGTCGTTCTCGCTCGATCCGGATTTTCGCGTGACTCCTGAAGTTCTCTGCCAATTGCCCGTCCGCCTCCGCTCCCAGCAGCATATCTTCAGTCGCACCGGCGGCCTGCACGCAGCGGCCTTGTTTCGCGCAGACGGAGAACTGCTGGTTCTGCGCGAAGACATTGGCCGTCACAATGCTGTGGACAAAGTCGTCGGGTGGGCCCTTCTGCAGGGGCTTCTTCCGCTCTCGCATTGCGTGCTTGCGGTCAGCGGCCGAGGCGGATTCGAGATTGTGCAGAAGGCTGTGGCCGCCGGAATTCCCGTGCTCGCATCGGTCTCAGCGCCCTCCAGCCTGGCGGTCAAGCTTGCGCGGGAGTTCGGTCTCACCCTGGTGGGTTTCCTGCGCGAGCAACGCTTCGTGGTGTATTCCTGTCCGTCGCGGTGCCTCGCCGATACCGTTTGAGGAACGCGTCGCACACTCCGAGGCGAACCCGGCAGACAGCGTGTGAGCATCCTCGTCTAAACTGACAGGCGAGGTTCTCTTCCCGATGCCCTCTGTCACCATCAATGGATCCGAACACGCCTTCACTCCCGGCGAAACACTGCTCAGCGTCATGAACCGAGTACAGATTGCAATTCCGCAGCTTTGCTTTCATCCGCAACTCGGCGCCATCCAAACTTGCGACACCTGCATGGTGGAAGTGGATGGCCGGCTGATGCGCGCCTGCGCCACCGCGGCAGAATTGGGCGCATCCGTTCTCACCGCTTCTGCGCGCGCCAGCGCAGGGCAGCGCGAAGCCTTTGATCGCATCTTGGGGAACCATCTACTTTATTGCACCGTCTGCGATAACAACAATGGAGACTGTACGGTCCACAACACCACCAAGCAGCTCGCCGTGGAGCACCAGAGCATTCCCTACGCCGCCAAGCCGTACAGCGTGGATGCCTCCAATCCGTTCTATCGCTACGATCCAGACCAGTGCATTCTCTGCGGCCGATGCGTGCAGGCCTGCCAGAACGTGCAGGTGAATGAGACGCTGAGTATCCGCTGGGAAGATGAGCATCCTCGCGTGCTGTGGGACGGCGGCGCACCCATCGGGGAATCCAGCTGCGTTTCCTGCGGGCATTGCGTCACCGTGTGCCCCTGCAATGCACTCATGGAAACCTCTATGCTTGGTGCGGCAGGATATTTCAGCGCTCTTCCCGGCAAGGCTCTGGATTCCATGATTCAGGTCGTCAAGGCCATCGAGCCCGAGGTGGGTTACGGATCCATTCTGGAGCTATCTGAGGTGGAAGCGACCATGCGCGAGTCACGCACCCGCAAGACCAAGACGGTCTGCACCTATTGTGGCGTGGGCTGCAGTTTTGATGTCTGGACCCGCGACCGCCACATCCTGAAAGTGGAGCCCGCGCAAGGCCCGGCCAACGGCATTTCCACCTGCGTGAAAGGGAAGTTCGGCTGGGGCTATGTCAACAGCGGCGATCGGTTGAAGACTCCTCTGATTCGAGAAGACGGAAAATTCCGTGAGGCCACGTGGGAGGAAGCGCTCGGGCTGGTGGCGCGCAAATTCACTGCGATCAAAGAGGCATCCGGGCCGGACTCGCTTGCCTTCATCTCTTCTTCCAAGTGCACCAACGAAGAAAGCTACCTGATGCAAAAACTCGCCCGCGCTGTGGTGGGCACCAACAATATGGATAACTGCTCCCGCTACTGCCAGGCGCCTGCCACGGTGGGCCTGTGGCGCACCGTCGGCTATGGCGGCGACTCCGGTTCCATCGCGGATATCGAGCTCGCAGATCTTGTCATCATCATTGGAAGCAACACCGCAGAGAGTCATCCCGTGCTGGCCACGCGGGTCAAGCGCGCTCACAAAGAGGGGCGGCAAAAGTTGATTGTCGCGGACCTGCGCCGGCACGAGATGGCCGAGCGTGCCGATGTGTTCCTGCATCCTGCTCCGGGCACAGACCTTCTCTGGCTCTCTGCCGTCACGCGTTACCTTTTCGATCAGGGCAAAGTGAAGTCGGATTTCCTCGAGCGATGGGTGGAAGGCACTGAGGAGTTTCGGAAGAGCCTTGCTCCGTTCACGCTGGAGATGGCCAGTGAGCGGTGCAACCTGGACATCGAGCAGCTTCGCACCGTGGCACACATGATCGCCGCGGCGGATCGCGTTTGCATCCTCTGGGCCATGGGCGTCACGCAGCACTCCATGGGGTCTGACACCTCCACGGCCATCTCCAATCTTTTGCTGGCCACCGGAAACTACATGCGGCCCGGCACTGGCGCCTATCCGCTGCGCGGGCATAACAACGTGCAGGGCGCCAGTGATCACGGGGCCATGCCGAACTTCTTCCCCGGCTATCAGTCGGTCGAGGACTCCGGGATTCGCGCCAAGTTTGAGAAGGCATGGAACACGTCTCTGCCCCCAAAGCCGGGGCTCGATAACCATCAGATGATTGACGCCATCTATGCCGGCAATCTGCGAGCCATGTACGTCTTTGGCGAGGAAATGAGCCTTGTGGACTCGAATGCCAACTATGTCAGCGAGGGACTTTCCCGGCTGGATTTCTTCGTCGTGCAGGACATCTTCTTTACCGAAACTTGCCGCTACGCGGATGTCGTGTTACCCGCCTGTCCCAGCCTTGAAAAGGAAGGCACGTTTACCAGCACGGAGCGAAGGATCCAGCGGCTTTACCAGGTGTTTGAGCCACTGGCAGAGAGTCGCCCGGACTGGCAGATTATTCAGGAGATCGCCAACCGCCTCGGTGCCGGCTGGAACTATCGTCATCCCAGCGAAATTTGCGCGGAGGTGGCCAGCCTGACTCCGCTCATGGCCGGCGTCAGCTACGAGCGGCTGGAGGAGTATCGCTCGCAGCAATGGCCTGTGGCAGCGGATAGTACAGACCAGCCATTGCTTTACACTCAGGGCTTCCATTTCCCCAATGGCAAAGCGCGATTCTTCCCCTTGCAGTGGTCGGAGCCGGCCGATCCGCCGGATGCGGAATTCGATCTGCATCTCAACAATGGCCGCCTGCTGGAGCACTTTCATGAGGGCAATATGACCTATCGTTCGGAAGGGATTCGCGCCAGAACGCCGTCCACATTTGTCGAGATTTCCCCGGAGCTTGCCCGCGAGCGCGGCATTGTAAGTGGAAGTCCGGTGGAGCTTGTGTCGTGTTATGGAAAATTGCAGACGCGCGCCCTGGTGACCGAACGCGTACAGGGAAGCGAGCTGTATATGCCCATGAACTCTACGGAAGAACCGGTCAACCGGCTGACGGGCAGCCACACGGACGCGGTCACGCATACGCCTGCGTACAAGGAGACTTCAGTGCGCATGCGCGTGCTCGGGCCGGCCGGCGAAAGCCCGCTACCTCGCCAGAACTCGCGCATGGGCCGGCCCACGCCGCAAAATGGCGTGGAAGTGGAACGAAAATGGAGCCGCTCGGACTACCGTGAACCGGGCAGCGCGCTGGTTCAGATTCAGACCCGCTGACAGCCTTATCCGCCGATCCGGCGGACGTGGATCGCCAGTGTGCAATGCAAAAAGGAGAGGATTCCAATGGCGCAACCCATTCCCTACGAACCATCTGTGCGCGATCCCCGGAGGGAGCTCATTGCCCGTCTGGAGCAGGCGCCGGCCCAGCACGCAGAGGCGCTGCTGAGCGCATACGAGCTGCTGCAGCAGCTGCATGACCGGCAAGTGCTGGAGACGCTCCGTGGCGCGCTCGGCGCCAATGACAAGCTGTTGGAAAGCGTAACCAGCGCCGCGAAATCTCCAGACTCCGTGCGCGCGCTGCGCAATCTGATCATCCTCGGACACATGCTCGCCTCCATCAATCCAGATCTGCTGCACTGCATCGCTACAGCCGTTGGACAAACGCTCGGCAGTGAGCGCAAGCCGGTCATCGATCCACCAGGCTTGCTTTCGCTTCTGGCGGAGTTCCGCCAGCCGGAATTGCGCCGAAGCGTTGCGCTCATCAATCAATTCCTCGATGTCCTCGGCAACCAACTCAAAGCGCATGGAGCCACGCAGGTCAACTCGTGAAGGGTACGCGCCACGCGCCAAACGCGCCAATGGGAGGGCCTTGGGGCCGGCTGAATGGCGCGGCCTGGATCCTACAACACCGCGTGAGAGAGCTACAATTCGGGGGTATCCGTTCTCAAGAGGAGAGCACAACGAATGAGGCGTCGCGAGTTTGTAAAGACTATGACTGCATTGGGAGCCGGCCTGATCCTCAGCCCGGACTCTCGGTTTGCTCTTCACGCAGAGGAGTTTCAGCCGGACCCCGGCGTCAAGCGGGTCCTGGTCATGTTCAAATGCCACTTTGATGCGGGATTTATTGATACGCAGGCCCACGTTGTTCATAAATATTTCTCTCAGTACTTTCCTCAGGCGATTCGAGTCGCCCGCGACGCGAATGCCTCTGGAAAGCGCCGCTACGTATGGACCACGGGTTCCTGGCTGCTGTTTGAATACCTCGATCAGGCACAGCCTGCGGAGCGCAAGCTCATGGAGCAGGCCATCGCGCGAGGGGACATTGCATGGCATGCGTTGCCCTTCACCTGGCAGAGCGAAATGCTCGATCCATCCATGATCGAAGGCAGCCTCGCGCTATCGCATTCCCTCGATCGTCGATTCGGCAAGGTCACCACCGGCGCCAAAATGACCGATGTTCCGGGGCACACGCGGGGCCTCATTCGCCCGCTGGCCGAGCACGGCGTCAACTTTCTTGAGATTGGCGTGAATGGCGGTTCAACGCCCGCGCAGTTGCCGCCCATCTTCCTTTGGAAAGATCCCTCCGGCGCAAGTCTGCCCGTAATGTATCACCATGAATACGGAGGAATCGTTCGCATTCCCGGCTCGGATGTCGCGCTGGTCACCAGTGTGCGCGACGACAACAGTGGGCCACATACTCTTGAGGAGATCGCGAGCATCCACGCCGATCTCTCCGCGCGCTTCCCCAATGCCGAAATTCGCGCCAGCAGCTTGACTGAGATGGCTCAGGCCATCCAGCCCCATCGAGACCGTCTGCCCGTGATGACCCAAGAGGTTGGCGACACATGGATACACGGCTGTGCCAGCGACCCTTTGAAGGTGGCCCGCTACCGGGAGGTGTCGCGCCTCCGCGAGCGTTGGATCGCGCAAGGCGCGCTTCAAATCGGAGATGCAGCCGATCTTGCACTGCTCCGGCATGTGCTGCTGGAAGCTGAACACACCTGGGGAACAGACACGAAGACCTGGCTGGATTTTGACAACTACAAACCGGCTGATCTGGCCCGGATGCTGGATACGAAGAACTACAAAGTCGTCGAGTTCAGCTGGGTTGAGAAGCGCCAGGATCTTTTCACGGGCATCAACACGCTGCCGGAAAACCTGCGCACCCAGGCCCAACACGCAATAGAAAACCTTAAGCCAGTTGTGCCGGTGATGTCCGCAAAGGCCGTCCTGCATCCGGACGGAAAGCCGATCGAAACGGCGCATTTCACCCTTGCCATCGATCACGAGACGGGCGCCATCACACAACTCCGCAACAAATCCACCGGACGCGAGTGGGCAAGCCCCAGGAATCCCGTCGCGCTCCTTTCTTACCAGACGCTCTCCAAGGAGGATTACGACCGGTTCATCGCAAGCTATCTGACGACCAAGGCAGATTGGGCATTCAAGGATTTCGGCAAGCCGAACATCGGAAAGTTTGGCGCTGTAAGTCAGATTTGGGAGCCACGCTCAGCCAACGTGCATGTGGAGGAAACTGAGGAGGCCCATCGCATCCTCGCGCAGGTGCAATTTCAGGACGAAGCGGCGTTTCAATCCGGCCGCGCGTCCTTCCCGCGCAAAGCTTTCCTCGAGGTGCTGCTGCCGAAAGCTGAGCCGGTCCTCCATCTTCGAGTGTCATGTTTTCAAAAGCCCGCAACCCGGCTTCCTGAGGCCATCTGGCTCACGTTCAACCCTGTCACGGAAGGCACGCAGGGTTGGGCGCTGGAGAAGTGTGGTGAGCAGATCTCGCCCTTCGACGTGGTGGCGTCCGGAAATCGGCACATGCACGCCGTGTCGAAGGGTTTCGAATACAGGAATGGCACCCATTCCTTTGCTGTCGAAACCGTCGACTCACCGGTCGTTGCCCTCGGTGCAAGAACTCCACTTGGCTTTTCCAATCGGCAACCGGACCTGAGTTCCGGAATTCACTCCTGCCTCTTCAACAATGCATGGGGCACCAATTACATCATGTGGTACGGCGAAGATATGTGCTCTCGGTATGTCGTAAGGCCCTCCTAGCAAGCCCTTGATAAGGCGCAACACCGTTCCTCCGGCGAAATAACGCGCCCGCGGATCAGGTACGCGCTCTCTATCCATCGCTTCGATGGGAGCACATCCCGCAATCGAGGAGGTCGGCGGAAGGAGGGTGAACGGCGGCGCCCCGATGCGGAACTCTCGCTGCATCGGGGCGCCACGAAGAATAGGCTAGCGGAAGAGGCTCGGGTCGATGGAATCTGCCATGGCAGCGTAGCCGGCGTCTTTAGGGTGCAGGTTGTCGCTGCTGTCGTACTGCGGCGCGAAGACCAGCGGGTTGGCCGGGTCGCGCGTGGCTTTGTCAAAGTCGACGGTCCCGTCGAAAACCCCGGAAGTTAGGATCCAGTGGTTGACGGCTTCGCGAATCTCTTCACCCTTTTCCGTAAAGTAGCCGGCTCCTTTGTAGGGCGTAAGCGTTGCCCCAAAGACCTTGATGCTGTGCTCATGGGCACGCGCGACAATCTGCGCGAGACCCTGTTCCAGGTCCTCGGCGGTGAGTTTGTAGTCGGGCCGGTTGGGGTTGTGGAGCGCGCCAATGTCGTTGATGCTCTCAAGAACAATAACGTACTTGACGCCGGCCTGGGATAGGACGTCGCGGTCAAAGCGCGCGAGCGCATTGGGCCCGGCGCAGTGGATCAGGACGCAGTTTCCGCCGATGCCTTCATTCAGGACGGAGAGATTGGCGGTGGCCGGGTTGTCGTGGAGGCGGACCGCCAGGTAGTCCGGCCAACGGTGATTGGCATTCTCCGTGGCCCAGGCTCCGTCCGTGATGGAGTCGCCAAAGGCAACAACCGCCGCTGCGTGCGAGACCAAGGGCCGAACATCGACACCCTTGACGAAGTACCACGAAGGCACAACAACGGGCGAGGTGAGGGATGCGGCGCTGACGTGATTGCCGGGCTCGATGTAGTTGTCCTGCTGCGCGCTCGAGTGTACTGAGACGTCGCTCACCTGCTGCAGCGGCAGGTAAAGGCTGATGGCGAGATTGGCAAAAGCCGCGGTGGCCATCGGCACCGCATCGGAGAGGACTTCCGAGCCGGGCGGGATGACGATGGAGGACGCGCCACCGAAGGCCAGGTCGTGCAGAGATGCGGCGTCAATGCTGCTTTCGCCTGTGCTCAGCGCAACGGAAGCGGCGCCAATTCGAAGGGGTTCGGTGCCGAACTCGTTGGTCAGGCGCACGCGAAGCTCTTTTCCGGCAAGGGAGGTGTGCACCACCTCGCGGAGGGTGGAGTCCACGACCGTAGGCACTGTGTGCCACGGGTCGCCACTCAAGGGCGCAGCGGCCCATGTGCCAACCCATGCGGCGGGAGCGGACTTGGGTGTGGCAGTTTGAGCGGAAAGAGTGGAGGCGGCGATGAGAAACAGGGTTGCGATGCGAATGCGCATTTTGCGAAGACCTCTCCTGGGCGAATTGAAGACGATTCATGATAAACGCGGGAGGGGCAAGCAGGGCAGTGTGCCACCCGGGCCTGTTGGCGTCTGTTGTGGATTCCGGCTTAAAAGTCATTCGACCGAGACTCGGAAAGTTGAATTTCTCCGTCATTTGCAGCCCCGGATGAGTGCCTCGGCGAACTCCACCGGAGGTTTGGAACGGGATCATCCCGCCGAATAGCCGAAGCGGAGATTTGCCCATCCACATAGATAAAAATGTCGTTGTGGCCCCCCGCGCAAAGCTTCGTCAACAATCATCAGTGCGCGCTTGAGTTGGCCTCCCAGGATTGCTGTCAGAAGGGCAACTCGGGTCAGATCAAGCGCACCTTGATTCGGAGACTGGGTGCTCGAAGTTGACTCAAGTTCCAAGGACGCGTCCTGCCCCTTCGTCAAAAAAAGCGAAGCTGTTTCAAATTCATTTGGGAGAAGAACTTGAAAGGATGTTCTTCAAGTAGCGCAAGGCTCTCTTCGTGGCCGTGCAAGGCAATCCCACGCGCAGCGAGCATCCTGGCAGTCCATAGGGAATAGCTACCGAACGATTCAGACGCACGTGTGTCAATTGCTCCGGCAAGAAACTCGATATGAAAGCAAGCGTCCGCCGTGCAGAATTGTCTGCCACGTTCGCCATGGAGATAAAAGCTATTCGGGATGGCTGATAAAGAACTCATCCGTCATTGCCTGTGCTCCAGCTTAACGCTCTACCTCGATTGGAAGATCAAGATAAATGCTTTCCATCTTAGACAGCGGCGAATCAAACTTCTTGTGGCCGTTGGGCATTCAAGGCGCCATCTGCGACGGAACCATAAGGACTCAGATCTCTTGAAAAGGTCCTTGCTCCTCCGCTCTGTGGAAGTTTCGGACATATCCACGCTCAAAATAGCAAGACCCGCTCTTGGTTCTCTGAAATCAGTTCCGCGGTGTCGACGCGCGGATCAGTTCGATGTCCTTGCGGAGGACATTCACTGCCAGAGATTGGTGAATGAGTCCAATCGAGATCAGGATTCGCTCTTCAGAATTCGTGCGGAGCAAGATACCTTCGATACCTGCAAGTACACCGCGCACCACCTGTACGCGATCGCCCTCCTTGAGAAAGGGGTGCTCGGAACATTTCACTTGGGCAGCAAGGACCGTGCGAAGGTCTTCAATCTCCCGATCGGGAATAGGTAGGGGGCCAGCTTGATTTCCCACCAGGCCAACGACTCCGGGAGTCTTGAGCACCTGGAGTCTCTCACCACTGAATGGGTTGATCCGCACAAAGAGATATCCGCGAAAAAGTGGCACTTCCACCCTTTGCCGTCGGTCACTCCATTTGCGGAATTCTGAGTTGATCGGAAGGTAGTAGTAGACGCCGAAGGCATCAAGGAACGTGGCCGCGACCTTCTCCTGTCGGGACCGCGTCCAGACTGCGTACCAGTGACAATTTCTGTCGAGCTGCTCACCCTGGTCGGCAAGAGGCGACACCGCGCTTTCGTGTGCAAGGGTCGAGCCCGTGGCACCGCAAGCTGTCAGACCATCCATAGCGTTGCCCTCTGAGTCATAGCCGCCTTCCAACCAGGAGAGTATGGTCAAAAATGCTCTTCTTCTCCGTCTGACCCTACTCCAACTAGGCTCGCGTGAATGTGCAATTCTGCTCGCTTCTACAAGAAGCGAGGGATCAGCGTCATCGCAGCGCGTGGTGCAAATCCGGATTCATTGTGCTGATGTGTTTGCATTATCCAAAGAGATATATTGCAAGCTTTGTTCATCGCTATGGGCAAGCGAAAGTATTGGGAACTTCAAGAGGATTTGTCGTTTGTACACCCACAGTGTTCCCGTTACTACTGGACGGGCGGCATGCAGAGCTTCCACTTGCGCGGGCAAGCGAGAACTCTCAAGCCGCGATTGGCTCATGTTGGCGCTTTCAACCTTAGCCCCGGCATGCGCCAACTGTTGGGCGTGGCCACCTCGCGGGAGCGGAAGAACAAGTCAACCAGACTTGTTCGACGATTTGATCGAGCGCATTCGTGCTGCGACACAAAGCCTCATCGAGCTTGGGATTTAGCCGCAGCAACCGCGACCACTGTTCGGCTTTCCCGGATGATTGTTCTCGTATTGCGCTGGATTCTTTTCGAACTTCTCCTTGCATCTGGGACTGCAAAAGGAATATGTCTGTCCAGCATGCTTGGTGTGCCCAGCGGCGGTAGCGACATCTATCTCCATGCCGCAAACAGGATCCTTCATAGCGGTGGTACTGCTCATACGGTTCTCCGTGATTCGTGAGGTTGGGATGAGTGAACTTCCACGATCGGCTTGCAGGGCCGAGCAGTGGGTTCTATCTCTGCCCTGACGGCCTAAGCTTGCACGCAATGGTTCACTACGGAAACCTTCTCACTTTACAGAGGAACAGGTCTGGTCAGGAATGCTCAGGTCGATCCTTGGGCACGGCGCATGAGCATGGCACCGGTTTCAAGCTCGCAGGCAAGGAGTGTGCTTTCTGCTGATGCTTTACAGCTTGATCGTCCGCAGTCTCAGCGAATTGGCGATCACAGAGACGGAACTGAAACTCATCGCAGCCGCTGCGATCATCGGGTTCAGGAGCAATCCAAAACCAGGAAACA
>DATKTQ010000009.1:0-5496 GCA_035531055.1 Occallatibacter sp.
TGCTGGCGGCCAAGCTGGTGAAGGGCGCGAAGCTGAAGATATATCCGGGCGCGCCGCACGGGATGTGCTCCACCCGCAAGAACGATGTGAATGCCGACCTGCTGGCATTTCTGCAGAGCTGAGGCGGGGAGTGCGTCAGGCTGTGGCGGATTTGTTTTTGCTGCGGCTGAGGATCCAATCCATGGAGCCGCCCTGGATGACGATGGAGACGACGACGACGATGTACGTGGCTCCGAGGATCCAGGAGCGGCCGAGGGCGACGGGAACGGAGAGTGCGAGGGCGATGGAGAGTCCGCCGCGGAGTCCGCCCCAGGTGAGGACAAAGACGGAGCTCTTGTGGTCGCGGTTGATGAGGCGCACGAGGGCGAGAAGGCCGGCGACCGTGCCGAAGCGGACGGCATTGATGGAGAGGATGGCGGTGAAGCCGGCGCGGAAGGCGTTGCCGTCGAAGGTGATGGCCATGGTCTCCAGACCGAGGAGGACGAAGAGGACGGAGTTCTGAATTTCGTCGATGACCTCCCAGAAGCCTGCGATGTTCTGGTGAGCGATGCGGTGGCTGGGCTGGTGGCGATTGAAGAAGCGCAGGGCGATGCCGGCGACGACAGCCTCAAGCGGCGCTGAGAGGTGTAGAGCATCGGCGACGACATAGCCGCCGAGGGCGAGGGCGACGGTGAAGAGGATGTCGACCTGGTACGCATTGACGCGGCGCATGAAGTGCGCGGTGAACCATGCGGCGAGGATGCCGAGGAGGACGGCGCCGCCGGCCTTGGCGATGAGCATGCCGGCGATGCTCCAGGGGGTTGGGGACTGTCCGTGGGCGATGTCGAGCACGGTGAGAAAGAGGACGGCGCCTATGCCGTCGTTGAAGAGCGACTCCCCGGCAAGCTGTGCCTGGATGCCTTTGGGAATGCCGATGCGGCGAAGCATTTCGAGGACCGCGATGGGGTCGGTGGGCGAGATGAGGGCGCCGAAGAGGAGGCACTGGATCCAGGGGATGCGCGCAGCGCTGAGCAGAAACATGAGGCCGGCGACAGAGAAGATGGAGACGAGCGTGCCGATAAGCGCCATCAGCGAGACGGTGAGCTTTTCGCGCGCGAGCTGTTCGAGATCAAAGAGAAAAGCGCCGGAGAAGAGGAGCAGCGGCAGCATGCCGCGCAGGATGATGCTTTCAAAGTCGATTTGCCCGGCGAGGCGGAAGGCCCACTGGTGGGCGCCTGGGGCCAGGCCGCCGATGGCACCGAGAAACAGCGAGAGCAGTACGGTGAGCAGCATGGTGCCGACCGTGAGGGGAAGCTTGAGCCAGCGCGTACTGATGAGGCCGAAGAACGCGGCGGTGGCGAACAAGACGCTGAGGACTTCCAGAGTGGTCATGCGAACATCCGTTGGAACGTTGCACCCATGGTAACGGATGCGGGCGCGCAGGCAATCGCGTGGCGGGATCGGTCAGCTCGTCATCTCGCCATCGTCGAATTTTCCCAGGCCGCAATGAACACACTTACTGGCGAAGAAGCTGCGGTTGCGCAACCATGTTGTGGCAAAGAACTGGCCGCAGCGTGGGCAGGAAAAAAATTCAAAGCAGAAGATGGCGACAAACCAGAAGGCACCATAGAAGACAAGCAATGAGGCACGCATTGTATGAGAAACGAACGGCTCGTCGAGGAATTGCAGTAGCCATGCGTAGGGCAGGATTCCGAGCCAGAAGAGGATCGCGGTGAAGCGGAGCCGTCGATATCTCTTCCAGTCCTGACTATACGGTCTCATCGCATCAGCCCATCAATTTTGCGGCGTCCTTTGCGAAGTAGGTGACGATGAAGTCGGCGCCGGCGCGACGGATGCCGAGGAGCGACTCGAGGATAGCGCGGTCGCGGTCGAGCCAGCCCTTCTGGAAGGCGGCGTGGAGCATGGAGTACTCGCCGGAGACCTGGTAAGCGCCGATGGGGACGCCGGTGCGCTCGCGAGCGGCGCGGACCACGTCGAGGTACGGCATGGCGGGCTTCATGAGGATCATGTCGGCGCCTTCGGCGAGATCGAGGTCGATTTCGAGCATGGCTTCGCGGAGGTTTGCGCCGTCCATCTGATAGGTTTTGCGGTCGCCGAACTGGGGCGCGGAGTCGGCGGCTTCGCGGAAGGGACCGTAGAAGGCGGAAGCGAATTTGGAGGCGTAACTGAGGATGGGGGTCTGCGTGAGGCCGTCGTTGTCGAGCTGTTTGCGAATGGCGGCGACGCGGCCGTCCATCATGTCACTGGGTGCGACGACGTCTGCCCCGGCGCGGGCGAGGCTGGAGGCGGTGCGGGCGAGTAGGTCGAGCGAGGGGTCGTTGTCGACGCCGTAGCCGTCGGCGGTTTTGACGAGGATGCCACAGTGGCCGTGGCTGGTGTACTCGCAGAGGCAGACGTCGGCGATTAGGACGAGTTTTTTGGCGGCGGAGGACTGGCTGAGCGCGCGGAGTCCCTGCTGAACGATGCCGTCGTCACTCCATGCGCCGGTGGCCTGTTCGTCTTTCGAGTCCGGCAGGCCGAAGAGGAGCAGGCCGCCAATGCCGAGGGCGGCGGCTTCTTCGGCTTCGCGGAGGGCCTCATCGACGGAGAGATTGAAGACGCCGGGCATGGAGCTGACGGCGCGGCGGACGCCCTGGCCGGGGCAGAGGAAGAGCGGGTAGATGAGGTCGCCGGGGGCGAGGGTGGTTTCGCGAATGAGGGCGCGGAGCGGCTCAGTGCGGCGCAGCCGTCGCATCCGTTGGGCAGGGAAACTCATGGGGTGATTGTAAAGGAGAGGCGTTGCCGGCGGTGTGACGCAGGCCGCGCAGGGCCGGAGGAAGTGAATAGAGGGCTAGAGATGGTCATAGAGCGTGGAGTTGCGGTAACCGAGGAGAGTGACGAGGGTCCAGATGCCGATGGCGGTGCCGATGGGGAACTTGATGAGGGAGATGACGCCGGCGACGACGGCCACGACGCGGCCCCAGGGCGCGCGCTCCATGAGTCCCCAACCGGCGATGAAGGCCAGCGCGGAGCGGACGACGATGATGGCCCATGCGAAGTGGATAATGGCGGGGCCCATCCACTCCTGACCCATGGAACCGTTGTTGAAGGGGCCGTGACCCCAGGGTCCAAAGGCGCGCATGAGGAAGTGGCTCGCGAAGGACATGCCGACGAAGCCGAGCAGGAGGGAGAGGCCGCCGTAGACGAACCAGCAGATGCTGAGCGCGCGGACGCGGCCTGCGTAATTCTGAAGCTGGAACTCGAAATTGGGCACGGGAGGCACGGCCGGTGCGACGGGACGACCGCACTGAGGGCAGGCGGGCTGTCCCGCGACCAGAGCTTGACCACATCCGCTGCAAAACATGGGAACCCTCCTTGACTTGCCTTTACAGAAGAAGACTACGCATTCGGAACAAGGCCAGTTCCCTTTCGGGCGCGGCGGAAGCAGCTGGGAATGCGGATGTCGGCATGGTATCACCCGACGCGGAGAGCGCAGGAGAACAGGCCTTAGTTATGCGGGGAGGCGGTGCGGATGCGGTCCCAGCGCTCCTGGTGCCGGTCATCGCGGAGGGTGAGGGCGGTGACGCGGCCCTGGGAGTCACGCTCGACGAGGATGCGGGTGAAGCTGCCGCCGTTGGGGTAGAAGAGGGTGGAGAGAGACTCGGCTTCGAGCTCCACAATCTGGCCGTGGATGTCTTTCTGGTAGAGCTGATCGCCCTGACGGAAGACGGTGAGGGCGAGGCGGCCGCGGGAGTCGCGGTATTCGCCGGAGAAGGCGTCAAGCTGTGCGACGGAGAGGCGGAGCGCGGGAGGATGCAGGGGAATGAGCAGGCGCTCAGCGAAGGCGGGCTCGGGCTGGTTGCGGCGATGGTCAAGGAACCAGCGGGGCAGATCGGGCTCGTTGTAGGCACGGGACCAGGAGTTGTGGTGGACGCCGAGATACATCCAGAGGCGGATGTCTCCGCCGGAGGCTTTGAAGGCGGCGAACATGAGTTCGCTTTCGCGGGGGGAGACGATGCGGTCCTGGCTGCCGTGGAAGAGCCAGATGGGGGTGTGGCCGATGGCGCGGGCGTACTGCGCGGGCAGGGTGGCGGACTCGCGCCAGCGCTCGGGAGCGTAGCTCCAGAAGATGCCGCCGGAGGCGATGGCGATGGCGGCGAAGCGGTGCGGGTACAGGCGGGCGAGTTCCCAGGCGCCGTAACCGCCGAGAGATAGGCCGGTGAGGTAGGTGCGATTGGTGTCGGCGTGGAACTCGGCGGTTTCCCGGTCAAGGGCGGCGATGGCCATGGCGAGCGGGTCGGGGTCGGTCCAGTATTCGGTCTGTGGACACTGGGGCATGACGATGAGGAAGGGCCAGCGCTCGGGGTGGTCGCGGACGGCCTCGGGTAGGCCGATCTGGGTTTGCCACATGCCCTCGGCACCGCGCTCGCCGCGGCCGTGGAGGAAGAGAATGATGGGCCAGCGCTTGTGGTCGTTGCGGCGCCAGCCCTCGGGCACGTAGACCTGGAAGTGGCGGATTTCGCCCTGGAAGGTGAGAGTGCGGTTGAGGAAGCCTGTTTCCTGCGCGGGGTGGCGGGGCGGCAAGCTGGACGCGGAGCCGGCAAAGGCCGGGGTCAGGGCGAAGGCGCAACAGAGCGTGACGACCAGCGAGCGAAGGCTGCGAAGCATAACTGGATTCCATGATACGGCGGTGAGGCGGCGGGGAAGGCAGCAATTCTTTCGCATTTCCTGACGGAATTCTTACGGAGGGTCGTGAAAGAATGGGGAGACCCAGCGGATGATGGCTATGAGCGAACTGCAACCCGGCGAGACCCTGGACCACTATCGCATTGACGCGGTGGTGGCGCGCACCGGCATGAGCGTGCTGTACAAGGCGACCGACACCCGTGACGGCAAGGTGGTGGCGGTGAAGGTGCCGCACGCGGAGATGGAAGCCGATCCGGTGCTGTTTGAGCGCTTCCAGCGCGAGGAAGAGATTGGCCAGCTGCTGGACCACCCCGGCATTGTGAAGACGATCAGCAGCGAAGAGCGCAGTCGCGTCTACATGGTGCTGGAGTGGGTGGACGGACGGCTGCTGCGCACGATTCTGAACGAAGAGAAGAAGCTACCAGTGGAGCGGGCGGTGAAGATTGCGCTGGGGATTTGCCATGCGCTGGACTACATGCACAAGCGGGGCATTGTGCATCGCGACCTGAAGCCGGAGAACGTGATGGTGGACGCCGACGACCACATCAAGCTGATCGACTTTGGGATTGCGATGAAGGAAGACGCGCGCAGGCTGACGTTTGTGAATCTTTCGGCCACGCTGGGCACGCCGGACTACATTTCTCCGGAGCAGGTGAAGGGGCAACGGGGCGACCAGCGGAGCGATATTTACGCGGTGGGCGTGATGCTGTACGAGATGTTGACGGGGCGGGTGCCGTTTTTGGGTGCGAATCCGCTGGCGGCGATGAACGAGCGGGTGCTGCACGATCCGACGCCGCCGCGCGAGGTGAACCCGGAGATTTCGCCTCAGCT
>DATKTQ010000010.1:0-4030 GCA_035531055.1 Occallatibacter sp.
TCCTCTCTCCGGTAGGGTTGCTGGCGGGCCGGAGTCGAACCGGCTGGAGCCACCGGGAAGCACCGTGATTTTTGGTGTACTCCAGTTATGCACGCTGGAGTCCCTCGGTTTTCAATTCCGAGGCTCGCTGTTTGACTGGCCTCTGGCCCAGCCCCTCTCGTGTCAGCGGAGCCTATGCCACGCTGAGTTCTGAGGACGCTAACACCTTCCGTGCTCATATCGGAAGGTCGCGAGCTTACACGTTCCCTGATTGGCATGTCACCGTCCACGCCGCCGCCAGCAAACTGGACCCCACTCCCGGGGTCGTCGCCTATGGCGTGCAAAGGAGGGGTTCCTGTTCTGCAATCCTCATCAGAGAGCACAGAAGCCGCCTCAGCTCGCCCGGGAGCGGGGATAAAACATAATGCCAAAATTATAGTGAGGGATCTCACAGCAGCGACTCCTGCACCGGAGCGGCCGGCACCTCCGGCTGGACCGGTCTCTCGGTCAACCAGCCGAGCAACTGCATGAACGTCATCGCGTCCATCACTTCCCCCCGCTCAATCCGCGAGAGCGTCGACGGGCTGATCCCTATCTCGCCCGCCAAGTCACGGACCGTCCGCTCCTGCCACAGCCGCCATTTTTGGATAACTTCTCCGAGTCGCATTTCAATCCCCTTTTTCCAACTCGCGTTCCGTCCACTCGTCTGACGGGCGATCCAGATCCACTCCAAACACCGCACGGAAAGACCGAGGCTTCATCTCGTGGCCGTGTGCCATCCACTCCTCTTCGGTCTTCTTTATTTGGCTCCGCGTTCCGTACAGGCCGATCTCGTTAAAAGCGTGCATACTTGGTTTGTAGCCGTCGATGCACTGCATCCCGTTCTTACGGGCGATCGCCACGAGTTCCTGCAGGGAGAGCTCGCCGAAGCAGTCGGGGTACCGCGCAAATTTCTGTCTTAGGTCGGCCATATCACCCCTTCACCTTCCCCGCCGGCAGCGCCTTGAACTTCGTCTCTGTGAGTTGCTGAAACATCGTTCGCCCGGGAGCGATCTCGATGTACGGCATGAACACCTCCTCCGGGCGCACCATGCCGGTTTCGATCATCGCCAGTTGGGCTTGGACCCACCGAAGAAGTTGGCGCCAGGCGACGCGCTTTGCCTGATCCTGGACTTGGTCTTCCTTCTTCGCTCGGTTCCGCGGCGAAATCCGCTTGCGGAGGGCTTCATAGACCGGCTGCACGCGCACCGGCATGGCGAATGGGATTGTCTGACCGTGGAGCTCCATCGTCCACCGCAACCCGGTGATCTCTCGAGCTGAACCGTATTCCGTCACAATCTGCGACGCACCGGCTTGAGCGAGTAGCTGCTGGATCTCACCCGCCGTCCGCTCGGCCGCGATCTTCGTGGTTTCCATGTACAGAGACATTCCACTCCTTCTCGTGGGGCTTATCTGATGGCTTCTTGGCAACGATGTGATAGAGATGCTCCCCGCAATTGTGAGGGCAAGGCACCCCATATCCTGGTTCGCATTCATCACACGGACCACCACAAGACGCAAGCGTGCCAACCTTACAGGCACACTCGCCGTCTGGGTTGTACAGGCCGTCATAGCCGTTGGCCTTCAGGTATTCGTTTACGATTTCATTGACTGTCATGCTAATCCTTCGCTTTCTTGAGGACCTCCGCCGGTGTGTAGGCGTCTAGGAATCGACTAACAATTTTCCAGATCGGCCCCTCGTTTCGCCATGTCTTCGCTAGAAAGTCACTAGGCTTCGCAGGGGCGGTTTCGTGTGTTTTCAATGGTTTAGGCTGAGAGGTTGCAGGTAACTGATAGGTAGCAGGATAATCCGAGCAATACTGCCGCACCAGTGTTTTCAGCCTCTTGCCCGCATTTCGACTAACAATTAGCTGAGCCATTACACTTTTCTCGCTCCATCGAAGTAGATCAGATCCCGCATCCGCTCGATTTCCGCCAACTTCCGCTGCACGCTCGGACGGATGTAGTGAGCCGTCATCGCGGCCGAGGAATGGCCCATGTCTTCCTGCAAACCGTGGCCGCCTTGTTCGCTTCGGAGGGTCGCGTAGCTCGAGCGCAGGGTATGCGGTCCGAAGCCCCGAAACCAGATATCCAGCTTCTTTGCCAGCCGGCGCATCCGGCCAATGATTTGTTCGTAGGTCAGGTCGAAAATCAACTGATCGGGCCGAAGACCCTGCGAGATGAGCGCCAGTTTCTTCTCAATCCATTCGGGCAGAGGCAGATCCCGCGGCTTCTCGTTCTTCGGATAATCCTTCAATTCATCCGTCTTCTGGCTCATGGTGCGCCGGATGCGCAGATACGGCGGCTGGATGTCGCGGGGCTGCAAGGCGCGAATCTCACCCACCCGGGCGCCACAGAATGTCGCGATCTCCGCAATCGCGAGAATCGGCTCTTCGGCTGCAGCCAGGAAGCGGCTGATCTGGATGGGTTCCAAGCTCTTGTGCTCCCAAGGCGGCCGGTTGCCCTTGACTTTGATGCCGAGACGGGGATTCCGCTCGGTAGTGTAGCGCCAGCGGCCGGCGCACTCCAAGATGCTGGACAAGATGTTTAGCCGCTGCCGGCGGGTGTGCTTTGTGCCCTGGATCGTACCCAGCCAGGCTTCGACCTCCAGTGGGCCGATCTGACAGAGGGCGAACTTGCCGAAGTGCGGCTCGATCAATTGGTCGATAACCCGCTCATACGATTCCCGTGTGTTGGGCGCCAGCTCTGGCAGATGGACCTTACGGTACATCTCAATCACTTCCGAAAAGGGCATCTGAGCTTTGACAACGGTCGACGTGCGGTTTACCGTCACCAGATATTCATCGCGCCATTTCTCGGCTAGGCGTTGCGAGATGAGCTTGCCGCGGGCGTTGTAGCTTGGTTCCACCCAGACCTTAATCTGTCTCGATTTCACAACACCCGGAGCCAGGCGCACCGGAATCGACGGCCTGAAAAACCAGCACGGTCGGGCACCTTCTGAGAGATGCAGATCAGGCCGAGTATAGAATCGTCTCCCCATTTGTTCTGAAACCTCCTTCGAACGGAGGATATCAGACTCTGTGAATTGGGGGATCGAAGCCATTACGCCACTATCCTCCTGACGCCGCCAGTTCAGCGATGCGCTTATCCTTGTCCATTCCGGTCCTCCACTTTCGATGTGTTGTAAGTAACTGACACGTAGCGTTCGGCATCAAATTCTAGTTCACACTCTCGACACTCTAGACCAGCAGAGTCCCCGCTATTAAAGAATATTTCCCACGAGTCCTTGTATACATGGCCGCAATACGGGCAGACGATCTCATTTGTGCATTGACAGTCAATCTCTTCAGGCATTCCGTTTCTCCTTCCCCGCCTGCCATGCCGCGTAGTAGTTAATCCAGTCCTGCGGTTCGTCGCCGAAGTCAATCGGCGTATAGGACACACCAGCTAGACCATGCCGCAATCCAATCGCCCTTGGAGATGCCGTCATACCAGCCCTGCACCTCCACTTTCGGGGGGAGAGCGGCTTGAGTTTCTTCACGCGCTGCAACACGTCGGCTTCCATGCGATTCGCAATGGCCACGCCGATGGTTTTGAGCGCCACGCCGCTCATACTCTCCACCCGCGGGCGGTTGATCACGAGACACCCCCACCAGCGCTCTCGTGGCCCGTGGCGCGTTCGTCGGCGGGCGTCTTGGGTGGGTTGGGCGCCGGGTTTGCGTCCTGGGGCTTCCCTAGCGCTGTCCTGCAATATTCCGCGGCCCGGTAGGGGTCGTCCACATCCAGAGCACATCCGATGTCAGCCAGCACCGCCCGCAGTTCCGCGTTCTCGGCGCGGAGGCGGTCACGATGCGCTGTGAGTGCTGTTACATCATCAAGCACATCTTGCGCCCAACTCTTCGTGTTAGTCATCCTTCCACCTCGATTCCCGGTATCTCGTCCCCTTGTTGCCAATGGACCTCAATCTCCCGGCCACAGCGCGGGCACCTGGTCCGGGGCTCGTGGCTGAAAATCGGCAGTCCGCAGATGCACGTTATCTCGTATTCGCTCT
>DATKTQ010000011.1:0-33326 GCA_035531055.1 Occallatibacter sp.
ATTACGGGCACGCGCCTGAATGCGTGGCTAGAGGCGCACGCCGAGACAAAGGATTTGTACTCGGGCCACACGATCTACAACATCCCCTCCGACGGGCGCACAGTGCGCGTGGCGCAGATTGGCTACGACATGGTGGCGGTGAGCAACACGCCGACGCCGGAGCAGATTCACTCCATCATCGATCGGCACAGCACGGCGGCCTGGCCCTTTGCGGGGTCCAGTCTGCTGAAGCAGCACTACCACGACGTGCCGCTGCTCTCGCTGGCCTGGGGCGTGGGCCAGATCGGGCTGCCCTTCTCGCAAAGCGGCGCCATCAGCATCTTCGGCCTGACGCTGCCGCTGGAGCCGGGCGCAACCCTGGTGGCCAGCGTGACGCCGTCTCTGCCGCTGGGCAACGGGCTGCACTTCCGCATGGAGGAGATTGCCCGCGACAGCCAGCAGGCCACCAGCCAGGCCGCGGCGCTGGCCACGCTGGTGACCATGGCGCGAGGATTCACCGCTCCGCTAGGCAACAACGCCGCAAACAACAACCTGAAAGAGCTGCTGTCGACCGCGGAAGTGACGCAGAAGCGGGATCGCGTGCTGGTGACCGCTACGCTCTCTCCGGGGCTGGTGTCCGGGCTGGCCGCGGGCGACAACTCCACGCAGTAAGCAACATCGGAAACCAAGAACAGGAATGCGGACCACTGTCCGCGCCTGCCTCTCAGTGCTCCGTTAGCCCCAGGGCCTGCACCACGAGCGGATCCACGCGCGCGGGCTGGCCGTCCTGCTTGAAGACCACTCCGAAGCTGCCGCGATAGTCCCACATGGCCCAGCCAACGTCGTCGGCCTCGAGCGAGGTGCGCACATCGCGGATCCAGTTCATGCGAGAAGTGGGTTCCATGTGCTCGCGGAAGGCCCCGAACTCGTTGCAAATAAGCGGCACCCGATTGGACTTGCCCCAGGCCGCGGCCTCGTCAATGAGCAGGCGGATGTGATGCCCGTCCCAATGCTCCAGCCAGTAGTTTTCCATCTGGAATCGGTCGGCGGGGTCCGGCACCTCGGGCAGCAGTGCGGCCATGGAGCTCTCCGTGGCGGGGTAGGGGAGGCCGTGCTCATAGAACCACCATGGCGCGCCCCAGCCGGCGCCCTGGTGCGTGAAGGTGTGCGGATCATAGAAGTGGAAGTTGTAGATCACGTTGCCGTCCGGCAGAGGGTGCATGGCGAGCAGGTCCACAATGTCAGAGTAGTTGGGCCCGGTGGCGATGATGGTGTTGTGCGGTGCGGACTCGCGGATGGCGGCGGCCACGCGAGCCTGGATGCCGGCCCAGCGATAGGGGTCGCGCACCTCGGGCTCATTCATGATCTCGAAGAAGACCATCTCCGGGTTGCGCGTGGCGTAGTGGGCGGCGAGCCGGCGCCACAGCATGACCAGACGGTCCACGCCCTCGTTGCCGGTGCGCACGGCGGTCTTGAAGGGCTCCTCGGGGTGAATGTCGATCTGCACGGCGAGGCCGTCGGCAATCATGGTGTCCACGGCCTTGTCGAGCCGGCCAAGGAACTCGTCATTCATGCCGTCTGCGCCGCGCGGATACTGCTCGAGCGGCACGGGGTCAATGCTGAGGCGCACGTTGTCAAAGCCGAGACGCGCCATGAGCGCGATGTCGGCGGAGTCCGTGAAGCGATTCGTGCGGGCAGCGGAGTAGTCGTTTGCCGACTGAGCAAACCACTCCGCGGCATTGATGCCGTGGCGCAAATGCTGGGCGCGGGCAAAGGCGAGTTGCAACTCGGCCGTGCGGGTTTGGGCAACGGCGGGCAAGGCAAAGATGAGAAGGGCGCAAAGACAGAACCAGCGGCGATACATGAACTAGTCCCCCGATATGCGGGAAAATTCCCGAAGAAACCATACCACGCAGAGCCTTGGCCGCAAGGGAGTTCAGAGGAGGAGGGAAGACAGGAGGTTGGCCGCAAACGATAGCGGCTCCCGAAAGGGGAGCCGCCTGCGAGGGAACGGTTGGGTGCGCTATTTGGTGGCAACGCTGGTCAGCATGCCCTGGGCCACGGCCTGATCGTAGGTGGTCCGCAGATACTTATGCGGATTCACCGGCACGTTGTGGACGCGAACTTCGTAGTGAAGGTGCGGACCGGTGGCGCGGCCGGACTCCCCCACGTAGCCGATGATCTGGCCGCGGATGATGTGCTGGCCGGGCAGCACCGCGATGGCGGAGAGATGCCCATAAACGGTGGTGAGGTCGTGACCATGATTCAGCAACACATCGCGGCCATAGCCAGCGCCGATGTTGGTGCCGGAAACGTCGCCGTCTGCCGTGGCGCGCACCGGTGTGCCATAGGGCGCTGCAATGTCAATGCCGGGATGGAAGGCGCCTTCGCCGTTCAGCGGATCTTCGCGCTCGCCAAAGCTGGAGGTCACGCGGCCCTCAATGGGCCACAGCGACGGCGCATCGGCAAGCGCGGTCCAGTCGCCGGAGAAGCTGGGCGAAAGCCCGCCCTGCAGGGCGCGGGTGACGCGGCCGGACATGGCCTGCGCGCGCAGCGCATAAAACTGGGCGATGGTCAGCTTCACATCCTGCTGGTTCATGTCGTCGCCCAGAGCCAGGCTGGCCGGCGTGGGAGCGGAGGCCGACTTGGCGCTGCTGGTGTGGCGAGCCGCCATGAGCTTGTTCTGCCGAAGGCCGTAGAGCGAAGTCACCTCACTGGCAAGCGCTCCAAGCGAGGCCACCTGCACATCGCGGTCATGCGCAATTTCAGCCATCTGCTTGTAGTTTTTGCGCAGGGTTTCGCGTTCCTGCCGGACCTGGTTGAAGCTTTCAGTCTTGATGAGCATGCGGGTGTACGACCCGGCCAGCCCGACGATGGTGAAGGCGCCCACAACCGATGCGGCCACAAAGCCGTATACGTATCGCAGGGGCAGCGGAATCTTCCGCACGCGCCCGTCCTCGTCCCTGGCAACAAAAAGAATGTAGTAGCGCTTGCGCAGCATAAGCCTCTTCTGTTTCCCGCAACTGGGAAAAGGCTGCCATTCGCCGTCTGCGAACCGAGAGTAAGCGAAAGCAAAATGGACCTGTGATGGCCCTAAAGTTCTCCAGAGCACCCCGAAAGGCGTACCTTGCCCTGAATGTCATTTCAGGCTAGCAGCCGTCCATTCTGGGGGTCAACGTATTCCGCAGGAAAAATCCTCCAACAGTACTAGAAAAAGGACAACCCCTGACGAAGGGTGCAGGCCGGCTCAGCAGGCAGGATTCAACCGAATGCCCTATTCTCAGGAAGATGCAGAAGAAGACCTACAAGGCATCGGGGCCGGGTGAACTGGCCCTGCTCGAGCGGATTCGGGCGCGCGCGGCGGCCAGCGGCGGGCCGGGTTTGCGCCTGGGCGACCTGCGGCTGGGCATTGGCGACGACTGCGCCCTGCTGCGCGTGAAGGCGGGCGAGGAGCTGGCGGTGACCACGGATCTCTCCCTTGCCGGGCGCCATTTTCGGCTGGACTGGCACCCGCCGGAGAGCGTGGGACACCGCACGCTTGCGCGGGGGCTTAGCGACCTGGCCGCCATGGGAGCCCGTCCCGTAGCCGCCTTTCTTTCTTTGGGTTTACCGCCAGAGCTAACGAGAAAACAGGGGCGCGGAAAGCCCTGGGTGGACCGCTTTTTTGATGGATTTCTGGCCCTGGCGCAAGCCTTTGACACGCCTCTGGCCGGAGGCGACCTTGCCGAGTCTCCGCTGGCCGCGGCAGACATTGTGCTGCTGGGTTCCGTGCCCCGTGGGCGAGCTCTGTTGCGCTCTGGCGCGCGACCGGGAGACCTGCTCTATGTGACCGGCACGCCGGGCGGAGCCGCCGCAGGGCTGGAGCTTCTGGCCGGGCAGGCTGGGGCAGGCCGCCCTGCCGCTTCTCTGCCAAAGTCCGTGCGGGAACAGCTGGCGCCGCACCTTTTCCCGCAGCCCCGCGTGCGGCAAGGCCTCTGGCTGCAGCGGCGGGTGGTGGCCACGGCGGCGCTGGACCTGAGCGACGGGCTCTCCACCGACCTGGCGCACCTGTGCGAGGAGTCCGGAGTGGCGGCGGAGGTGGAGTCGGCGGCATTGCCGGTGCACACCGGAGCCAGCCTGACGCAGGCGCTGCACGGCGGCGAGGACTACGAACTGCTGTTCACGGCGGCGCCGGGCACGCGCGTGCCGCGCAGCATTGCAGGTGTGAAGGTGACGCGCATCGGAAGGATAGTGACCCGCCGACGGCGCGGGCCGAGGGTGCGGCTGGTGACTCCAGATGGCTCCCAGCCTCTGGAGCCGCACGGCTGGGAGCACTTTTCCGGCTGAAGCGCGAGCGGCCGCCGGCTACTCGATGATCGCGTCGTCCTCGCCGCTGCCGATGGGCTGGCCCGGAGGCGCGGGCAGCGCCGGAGCCGGAGCAAACTTCGCCGGATCCTTGCGGAACTGCTCAATCTCGGCAATCGCCGCGACGCGGTGGGCCTTGTACTGGTCTGAGTCGTCCGCGGGGATATTGGACCGCAGCCAATCTTCCAGTTTGTTCACCTCGGCCAGCGCCACAGCACTCGCCTCACCCGACGCCGCTCCGCTTCTGCCGTCCGGAACGGACATGCCCGCCGGAAGCGCCGCGCCCAGCGGGGCGCCGCCGATGCCACCGCCCGCAAGGCGCATAAGATGCCGCAGTACCACGTCCTCCACGGTGAATTGGGTCAGCTCCGCCAATCCGGACTGGCGGGGCGCGTACCAGGTGGCTTTGAGCACCGTGCCGAGCTCTTCTTCCAGGCCCATCTGTTTGGGGTCGCGGGCATGGTACTCCACCAGGCGGGTGGCGCGGCTGGGATCGAAGAGCAGCGAAGCGGTGATGCCGGCTGCGGCCTCCACCGGGCCCTCCGCGTCAAAGGTGAGCCCGGTTCGGGCGGGGAAGGACTCGCGCGTGCGGGGGTAATCCGGCGGGCGGGGCGGCAGCAGACGCAGCAGAGACTCCGGCAGGGTGAGCGTGGCGGGGTCGAGGGTCTTCAGCACGGCATCGAGCGCCTTTTTCTCCACGGCATACGGGAGCAACTCCGTCACCATGCCACCGTCGCCGCGCACGGCGTAGCGATAGTCAAGGCCCCCGATGGATTTGGCCGCGGCCTCGGTTTGGAAGCGGTGCAGCAGGTAGAGCGGCACCAGCGTGTCTTCCAGTTGCGCCAGAGGCTGGCCCGGGCGGATGGCGTCCATGCCGAAGCGGGCCAGGGCGGCCCTGCGGACGGCGAGAAGGCGCAGCAGTTCGTCCGGCGCGTTGGGTCCGTTGTCCCAAAGGTTGGCATATGGGCTGGCGCTGCCCAGCGGCCGCGCGTCCGCATCGGTAAGGAAGCGGAGACCCGCGGCCTGATCCTGCTTGAGGATGTTGTTGAGGGCTTGTTTCTCGTCGGTCCCCGGCGCAAATTGCGAGTAACCGTAGCGGATGGCGGCCTTGTCCCAGGCTCCGATGCCCACCGCATACGCATGCGACAGGTCGGGCTTGCCGCTGGCGTCGAGGGTAATCCAAGGGTGCGGATAATCCATGACGGAGACGCTCTGACCTACCGACGAAGCCGCAAAGTTGTGCTCCAGTCCGAGGGTGTGGCCGGTTTCATGCGCGGCAAGCTGGCGAGTGCGGGCCAGCACCATTTGCAGCATGTCTTTGGGGATCGGCTTGCCATTGATGTACGGCGCAAGCAGCGCCTCGGCAATGAGGTAATCCTGGCGGGCGCGCAGACTGCCCAGCGTCACCTGGCCTTTGATGATCTCGCCGGTGCGCGGATCCACCACCGATTCGCCGTAGCTCCAGCCGCGGGTGGAGCGATGGACCCACTGGATCATGTTGTAGCGGATGTCCATGGGGTCGGCGCCCTCGGGCAGCACCTTCACCTGGAAGGCGTTCTTGAAGCCGGCGGCCTCGAAGGCCTTTTCCCACCAGCTTGCGCCTTCCACAAGAGCGGAACGAATAGGCTCCGGCGCGGCGCGGTCCACGTAGTAAACGATGGGCTGGACAGGCTCACTGACGGCGGCGTTGGGGTCTTTCTTGATGAGGCGGTGGCGGGCAATAAAGCGCTGCTCCAGCGGCTCGCCGAGCGGCGCGGAGTAGTCGCGGTAGTCCACGGGGAAATAACCGGCGCGCGGGTCAGAGCGGCGGGGCGTGTAGCCGGGACCGGGCAGCTCAATCAGTGACGTGTGGTCGCGCAAGGTTACGTCGTGTGCATCCGGCGTGACGGAGGCCACCTGCCCGCTGTGCTCGGGGTCCGCATTGGTGAAGGTCAGCATGGCTTCGACTTCCGTGTTTTTGGGGAAGTTTTTTGTGTTGTCCATGGCCAGCGCGCTGCGGCTCAGGTCCAGCTTGTAGGTGCCCTGCCCGGAGTCCTTGAGGGTCTGGGCCACGCCGTGAGCATCGCGCAGGAAAAAGTCCGTGGCGTCCACCAGAATGCGGCCATCCTGCTCGGCCACGATGGGGAAGCCCCACAGGACCGACTCGGCGAAGGACTGCTGGACGGCCAGCCGCTCTTCCGGGTCCGTAGCGGAGGAGCGGTAACGGAGGTTGGGCTGGATGAGCAGCACTTTGCCGCCGATGCGCGAAAAGTGGACGACCCGCCCCCGGCCAAGCTGGCCACGATCGAGGCCAATGTCGTTCGAGCCCAGGCCGTACGGCAACTGGTCCAGCAGGAGGAAGTCCTGGTCAACGCGCGGGATCTCCAGGTAGAGCTTGCCGGCCTTGGCGTCCCAATCCAGCGGGAAGAAGCCGTCCTTATGTTGCATGCCAGCCACTTTGCTGGTGACAGTCTGCTGGGCGTGGACGGCGGGGAGAGCAATTGCGGCGGCGGCCAGCGAAATAACCAAGGTAACCGGGCAGAAAAGACGGGCGCAGCGGAGCGTCATGAGCGACCTCGTAGGTGAGTGAAGGGAGGAAATGCCGTGTGACTGCGGCCCTTTTACTGTGCCACACCGGCACGGCGCGATGAAAGGACTTTCATCCGAAGCGAAACCGGGAGGGCGGAACGGATGCGGACACTCCAATGCAAACAAAGCCCAACACTTTCGTTTTCGGCTACTATGGTCAACACGATTTATCATCATGGCTGCTATGAACAACAAAAACGTCCGCGTCCGATTTGCTCCCTCCCCTACGGGCCTCCTCCACGTGGGCAACGCGCGGACCGCATTGTTCAACTGGCTGTTTGCACGCCATGCGGGGGGCGAATTCATCCTCCGCATCGAGGACACCGACGTGGAGAGGTCCGAGGCGCGCTACGGGAAGCAGTTGATCGAGGACCTGAAGTGGCTAGGTCTGAACTGGGACGAAGGGCCGGGCGGCCCGGGAAGCCCCGAACTGGGCGACTACGGACCGTATCGCCAGTCCAAACGGCTGGAAATTTACGCAGCACACACTGAGAAGCTGTTGGCCGAAGGCAAGGCCTATCGCTGCTTCTGCACCGCGGAAGAGCTGGAGGCGGAGCGGGAGCGCGCGGCGGCCAGTAAGCGGCCGCAGGTGTACTCAGGCAAGTGCCGCAAACTGTCCGCCAAGGTGCTGAAGAAGAACCTGGAGGCGGAAAAGCCCTTTGCCGTGCGGCTAAGGATAGGCACCGATCTTTTGCGCTTCCACGACATTGTGCGCGGAAACCTGGTGGTGGACCCGGAGTCCGTCAGCGACCCGATCCTGGTGCGCTCCGGCAAGGACGACAAGCCGCCCATGCCGGTGTACAACTACGTGGTCACGGTGGACGACGCGCTGATGAAGATTACGCACGTGATCCGTGGCGACGACCACCTATCCAACACGCCCAAGCAGGTGGCCATCTACCAGGCGTTCGGCTGGCCGGTACCGGAGTTTGCGCACCTTTCCACCATCCTGGGGCCGGACCGCGAACGGCTGAGCAAGCGCCACGGTGCCACGTCCATCTCCAGCTTTCGCCACATGGGATACCTGCCCGAAGCGATGGTGAACTACCTGGCCCTGCTGGGCTGGGGCGCCGAGGACGGCAAGACCGAAACCTATAAGCTGCCAGATCTGGCCAAAGCTTTCTCGCTCGAGCGGGTCACGCCTTCGTCAGCCGTATTCGACACGGACAAGCTGAACTGGCTTAACCGGCACTACATGAAGCGCTCCACGCCCGCGCGGCTGACGGCGCTGGCATGGGAGTACTTTGGCGGGCTGGTGCCGGACAAGGAAGACGCCAGTGACGATGTGCTGGTGTGGTTTGTGGCAATGGTGGGCCTGTTTGCGCCTACCGTGGACCACCTGGACCAACTGATCAACAAGACGGCTTTTGTCTTCGGCTTTGATCCGGAGATCGCGCGTCTCCTTCCGGAGAACGTCGAAGTGCTGGTCAAGGACAGCTCCAACACCGTGCTGGGCGAGCTGGCCGGCCACCTGCGCACCCATGGTCCGCACGTCACTCCGGAAGTCTTCAAGGAGTGGTTGAACGAGATCAAGGAGGTCACCGGGATCAAGGGCAAGGACCTCTTCCACCCCATCCGAATCGCCATCACCGGTTCGCCCTCCGGGCCGGAGTTCGACAAGCTGCTGCCGATTCTGGAAGACGGATCGAAACTGGGCATCGGCATTCCCAGCGTGCGGGAGCGGGTCGAGCGCTTCGTTGGGGTTTAGGGGTTGACCACGCCCGCCTTCCACGCCGCGTTTGCGCACGACTGGCAGGCGGAAGTGCTAGCCACGCGCCCGCTGATTCTGCCGCCGCGGCATTATGTCTATCCGCAGGAAGTGGAAGAGGTGGAGCGCGGTGCACTGGAGCTGATGGTGCGGCCGGCGGGCGCTGGGCCTTTTCTGGCCACCTGCGCGCTCGGTTTCCGCGACCCCATCGTGCCCACCGGCGTGTGGTCGGCTCCGCGACCGCAGGACTTGTGTGCCGTGGCTGGCGGCTACGCCTACCTGATTGACACCGCCGCGCCGGAGCGCTTCACCATGCTGGCTTACAAGCCCGTCCTCGCCGTGGTGCCCGCGCCGGAGCAAGCGCTGCTGCTGTTTGTGGGGCACCGCGCAATTCTGGCCTGGGGCGCAGAGGGCGAAGCCTGGCAGTCGCCCAAGCTCTCCGACGAAGGCGTGACGATTACGGGCACCGATGGCGACCTGCTGCAAGGGCTCGGCTGGAATATGCTGACGGACAAAGAGACGCCTTTTGCGCTGGATTTGCGGACAGGCGCGCGGACCGCGTGACGCACTAAATCAGCGTGAGGGCGCAGCGATCCAGGGCCACGGCAATGGCAACGGCACTCACCCGTCGCTTTCGCCCAGCGCCAGGCGCAGTTGCTGGGAGTCGCTCCAGGCCAGCCGCAGCCCGCCAGAGACCGGTCCCTTGCCCAGCAACTGGACAAGCCGGATGGTCCAGCCGATGCCGCGCGGAGCTCGGCCCTTGGGCCAGATTTCACTGAGCGGACGGACCATGCCGTTGGCATCCGGGTGGTAGGCGCGCTCATCCCAGGTGCGCGAACCCTGCGGGAAATCGGGATACTCGCGGATGGCGTCCAGGGTGGACTGCAGCAGGCGGTGCTTCCACGGCTCAGCATACTGCGGCATGAAGAGCACATTGCTCCGACGCTGGCGCCGCACCTCGTGGACAAACTCCGTAAAGCTGGTGGCGTTGGTCAAATTGATGTTGGCGTTCGGCTCCACGCCGTGGCGGTCGCCACCGCTGATCAGGAGCATGTTCCATTTCTCCGCCAGGCGGCGCACATCGCGATTCTCTTCCCAGTTGCGCAGGCCGTTGAGCTCAAGGGCGTGCACAAACGCGCCGTTCTTCTGCAGAAACTCGTTGACCAGAAACTCGTGCCTGTCCTGTCCGATAAGGTACAGGTCCCAGAGCGGATGGTTGAAAACCACCAACACATTGGGAAGAGCGTTGAGCTGCACCAGAATTTCCGTAAGCCTTGCGTCACTGGGGTTGGCCGTAAAGTGCTCAAAGGTCGCCATCCATTCTGCCGCCTGGGCGCTGGGCAGGTTGTGGATGCCCAGATGGAAGGACTGTACGCCGCCATAGGGCGCGCTCCACTCCACTGAGACGGGAATCTGGCGCGCGCTGGGCACGGTGCGCAGCAGCATGGGCGCGTTGATGGTGTCGTGGTCGGTGATGGAGACCATCGGCGCCAGGTTCAGATTCTCAATCTGGCCACGCTCCAGGTCAAACGCCAGCTTGGGCGTCATGGGCGGGGTCCAGTAGCTGGCGGCATAGTCCACTCGAATGCCGATCTTTTCCTGCGAGCGGCGCTCCAAACGCGAAAGAATCGGGCGCACCACGGGAAACTGGTTGCCGAAGCCGACCAGAAAGTCCAGCGTTTCGTGGGACTGGTTGGTGTGGCTGTGCAGAGAAACGCCGGTGCGGTATCCCTCTGTCGCCGCACGATCGCGCCACAGGTATGAGATGGTCGAGTTGGCCATGCTGCCTCCTTGTTCCGCGAACGAGCTGCGCCTCTGAGCTTTCAGTTTTTATTATCCGGCGCGGGCATGAATGAAAGGTTAAGATGTCGCGAACGGGGCTTCAATTGCCGACAGAATCAATCCAGTAACGGCAAATCCCTGCAAATCCCGCAAACTCTTGCAATCTTCGGGGGATTCCCGGAGAAATGCGCCCGTGCACGTACAAAAGCCGCACAAATCCCAATCTCCTCGCGGCTCGCGGAGGAAAAGGATGCGGACGCGCGTTACGGGCTGCGCGCTACTTGTTCATTTTTGCCAGTTCCGGACCGAGAAAATCCTCGAGCGTGGCGCCGGGCATCACTTCCTGGAAGGCATGTTCGGCTGCTGCGGTGGCCTCCGGGACCAGATAGTTTTCCGTGAGGCCTTTACGCAGCATTTCAAAGGCCTGCTCCGGCGTCTCGGCAAACTGGAACAGCTCGATGTCTTTGGGCGAGATGGCGCCTGTTTCGACGAGCACGTCCAGATTGAACACCCTGTTCCAGTACTCCGGCCCGTAGATAACCACGGTGATCTTCTTGGCGATTTTGTGCGTCTGCGCCAGGGTGAGGATCTCGAACATCTCGTCGAGGGTACCAAAGCCGCCGGGAAAGACGACCAGCCCCTTGGCCAGGTAGGCAAACCACAGCTTGCGCATGAAGAAGTAGTGAAACTCAAAGTTGAGCGCCGGAGTGATGTAGGGGTTCGGATTCTGCTCAAACGGCAGGCGGATGTTCATGCCGATGGTTTTGCCGCCGGCCTCCGAGGCGCCGCGGTTGGCCGCCTCCATGATGCCGGGGCCGCCGCCGGAGGTGACCACAAAGCGGTGCCGCTGGGTGGGAATGTTCTGGGCCCAGTCGGTGAGCATGTGGGCCAGTCGGCGGGCGTCTTCGTAATAGCGGGCCATCTGCACGGCAGACACGGCGCGCTTGCGCTGCAGGTCGGTGGCGGTGCCGGCGGCAATCTCAGGCGCCTTGGCGGGCTGCTCCTCACTGGGGGCCAGGTGGATGGAACCGGTGTTGTCCAGCAGCTCCAGCGTGTGGTCGGCTTCCTCACGGCTGCGGAAGCGCGCCGAGCCGAAGAAGACCACGGTGTCCTGGATGCCCTCCCGGCGGAATCGCGCCAGCGGCTCCATGAACTCCGAGACGATGCGAATCAGCCGGCCGTCGGCACTGTTCAGAAATCTTGGATTCTCATACGCCAGCGGGGCGCGCTCCAGCAAGGGCGGCGTGCCGCTGCCGGATGCGGCAGCTGCGCCGTTTTCGCTGCTGACGGGTTCCTGTTCCCTCTCGCTCATGGTTTTACCTGTCCCGATAGTGAATCGCGTCCTGGAAGGCGATCCACAAATTCAATAATCCCAGCCCGGAGATGACGCCCCGCACCGCGCCGTTGGCGGCATAGATGGAGAGCGTGGGGAACTGAACAAAGAGCGGGTTCTGGTCCCAGAACATGGGCGACCACGGCGCGTAGCACACGGCCAGACCGATGTACATCCGCAACAGGACACGGATGAAGAGCTCTGCCCGTTCCAGCCAGCGAGGAATCCGCTGCTGCGGGTGTGCCGGCGCGGCAAGCGCAGGGGTTGCGGCGGGCGAGGGCTCAGACTCAGGAGCCGGGCTCACGGGCTGCGAGTACGAAATCAATTCCGGCTGCTGGGACATGCGTAAAAGACCTAATGGTTGCCGGAGAACCGGCTCTGGGAACGCCGTATTGCAACGGTATCACAGCCAGAGTGGAGAGCCGCCGGCTGCAGACCAACTAGCTGAGACGGGGCGGCTCCGCGGCGTGCTCGGGCGGAGTACATTGTGTGCCGCGGAGTTCCGGCGTATCTTGGTGCCGTACGCGGAATCCGACAGGAACCAGGGAGGCCACCATGAAGCCGAAAATCGCCCTCGGAATCTGTTTTGCTTTAAGCACCGCTGCGCTGGCGGCACAGAGCGCGCCGCCGCAGAGACCCAACCTGCCAACCCCGCCGCTGAGTGCCCTGCTCAGGATGCTGCCTGCCGTGGGGTCCTGCCCGGTGCAGATGGAGGCGCAGCACACGTCCGCGTTCCACATGGAACAGGCGGGAGGAAGCAGACAGAAGAGTGGGCCGGGAATGCGCCTTAAGTTGATCCTGACCAACCCCAAGGCGGACCCGGTGGTGAAGGCCCGCGTAACCGTGCGCGGACTGAATGGCGCCTGGCAAATGCTTCCGGCAGGCGACGCTGCCACAGCGCGGCCATCCCCGTCGGCGGATTTGGAGCGGACTGTGGAAGCGGCTTTCACGGCAGGACCGAATGGCAGCTCCTTTGCCGAATTGGATTTGCCGGGTTTCAGCGCGGTGCAGTCTATCCGGCTGGTTGCCGTGACCTATGCCAGCGGAACGACGTGGAAGGGTGCCGGGCCAGACGCCTGCACGGTGGCACCTGATCCCCTGATGCTTGTGGCCGCCCACTAAATCGGCCCGGCTCTGCGCCTGCCGCGCTGCCTTTTACCGCCCGATTGCCCCAGCACTCGCGGTATCCTGTAGGCAAGTTATGCAGATGCGGCGCTCATTCTCCCTCTTGGCAGTTGTGGCCAACGCAGCCTTCAGCGCGTGTGCGGTGTGCGGGGCGCAGCAGGCCGAGCCCAGCGTGCCGAGATACCTGAACGAGCAGCCGGTGCGCGCGCGGCACGGCATGGTGGTGAGCGTGCACCACCTGGCCGCTGATGCCGGCCTGCAGGTGCTGCGCGAGGGCGGCAACGCCGTGGACGCTGCCGTGGCCACCGGTTTTGCTCTGGCCGTGGCTTACCCCCTTGCCGGAAACCTGGGCGGAGGCGGTTTTCTGCTCCTACGCATGCACACCGGCAAGACCACGTTCCTGGACTTTCGCGAACGGGCGCCTCTGGCCGCCACGAAGGACATGTACCTGGATGCGCATGGCAACGTGATTCCGGATGCGAGCATCCTGGGCTACCGCGCCATTGCCACGCCGGGGTCAGTGGCCGGACTGGTCTATGCCGAGCGGAAATATGGCCGTCTGAATCTGAAGCGCGTGATGGCTCCGGCCATCCGGCTTGCCTCGGGCGGATTTGTGCTGACCGCTGACGAGGCCCACGAGTTGGCAGACCCCGACCTGGCGCGCTTCCCGGAATCGAAGCACATCTTCCAACGGGACGGCCGGCTCTATAAACCAGGCGAATTCTTCCGCCAGCCACTGCTGGCCCGCACCCTGCGGCGCATTGCGGCCCACCCGGACGACCTGTACCACGGAAGGATGGCCAAGGAACTGGTGAAAGACCTGCAGCGAGGCGGCGCGCTGATTACGCTCGACGACCTGGCCCAATATACGGTGGTGGAGCGCAAACCGATTGTAGGCACCTTCAAGCAATACACCATCCTGAGCGCTCCGCCGCCTTCCTCCGGAGGAGTGGTGCTGGTGAGCGCACTCAACATCCTGGAAGGCTACGACCTGGGCCGGCTGGGCGACCGCAGCACGGAGTGGATTCACCTGGTGACAGAAGCCTACCGCCGCGCTTACATGGACCGCTCCGACTACCTGGGCGACCCGGATTACAACCCGATTCCCGTGGCCAAGCTAACCAGCAAGGAATATGCCGAGGCCTGGCGGCGCAGCATTCTGTCGGATGCCGCGAGCCCCAGCGACACGCTCGAGCGGCCAAAGGGCTTTCTGCCGCCGGCGCCAAGGACTGCGGGCCAGCGGATCGAATCCCCGGACACCACGCACTTTTCCGTGGTGGACCGCTGGGGCAACGCCGTCTCCGTAACCACCACGCTGAACGACGATTTCGGTTCGCGGGTCACGTCCGCGTCCCTAGGCTTCCTGCTGAATGACGAAATGGACGACTTCAGCTCCAAGCAGGGCGTGCCGAATATGTACGGGCTCATCCAGGGTCCGGTAAACGCCATTGCCCCCGGCAAGCGGCCGCTCAGTTGCATGACGCCGACCATCGTGCTGGAAAACGGCAAGCTGCGCTTCGTGCTGGGGTCGCCGGGCGGCGCGCGCATCATCACCACGGTGGCCAACATCTTTCTTTCCGCCGCCGAGGGCGGGCTGAACATTCGGCAGGCCGTGGACGCGCCCCGCTTCCACCACCAGTACCTGCCGGACAAGCTCGATCTGGAGCCGGGCTTTTCCCCGACAGTGCTGGCAGGACTGCGTTCGATGGGCTATTCGCTGGAGACCGGGAGGCGCCACTGGTCGGATGGCGAGTGTATCGCTGTGAATCCAAAGACCGGCGAGTTGGAAGGCGGCCAGGACCACCGCGGCCACTTTGGCAAAGCCGCCGGCTACTGACGTGAGCGATCCGCATCTCAGTGGCCACGCATCACTCTCAACAGTGATAGAAATCACGCAGTATTCATTGCATTCGGCCCAAACCTATGCGACCTTTCTTTTAGGCATTCGTCAATTGAGTGAATGATGACGAACGCGGGAGTCCGGATCAGGATGTGGCAGATGCCCGCTGATCCGTGTCCAGGCTGAGCCGGTAACTTGTCGCCTCTCGCCGCCCGTCGGTGAGCCAACGCAATGGATCAACGAGGGAGCATGCCGGAGCCGCAGCCGGAGAGAGCGCCCGCCGCAACCCCAAACCGCCTGAGGCCAGGGAGTTTGCCATGGTGACCATTAAGCACGGCTGGACCAAGCCTGCCACAATCCTGTTTGCCACCGAATGCCCGGCCAATGAGAAAGCCTTCTCGTTTGCGCTGGCGCAGGCCATGGAGTCCGGAGCCGACCTGATCCTCTTTCATGTGTACGACGGAACGTGCGCAGCGGCCCGTAAGGGTGCAGCGCCTTTTGCCGTGGACTACACGGCTGCCCGCGACGTGAAGGATTGCTTTGAGCCGCTGGTCCGTCGCGCCACAGATCTGGGAATTGCCTGCCGCACCGTGGTGCGCAGCGGGCTGGCTGCCGAGGAGATCCTTGGCTATCTGAATCGTCATCCGGTGGACCGCCTGGTGATGGGCGTGCACACGCCGGGCCCGGTGGGCAAACTGCTGGTGGGCTCTGTGGCAGAGACCGTGCTGCGCAAAGCTGACGTGCCGGTAACGATCGTGGGGCCGTACCTGGTGGAAGACACGTATCGCAACTTCACCACCCGAACCATTCTGTGCTCGCTGAGCCCGCATCCTTCCAGTCGCATGGTGGCCAGACTGGCCGCTGAACTCGCGGAGCAGAAAGGGGCCCGGCTTGTCCTGCAGCAGGTGATTCCACCGCAGGAGTGCACCGCCGCACTGGCGGGCCGCGACCCGCGCCAGTTGGAAGCGGACCTTGTGGAAATGATTCCACCGCGGCTGCTCAGCACGTTAACCGTACAGGCCAGGGTGATGGTGGGCGACCCCACCGAGGAGTTGCTTTACCAGAGCCGCGTGCTGGAGGCCAACCTGATCGTGATGGGCGCGCACGACGCCAGCCACTTTGCCGCCGTCACCCACGCAAGCGTGGTCTATAAGGTGCCGGCCTACGCGCGGTGTCCGGTGATGACGCTCTCTCCGGTGATGCTGGCCGGTTACGGCCCAGCACGGGCGAACATTTCTCCTGCAAAGGTGAATTACATCGCCGGCGTGCTTTAGCGCTCGCGTCTGCAGCGGTTCCTTGCCTGCTGCAGGCAGAGGAACCGAACAGGCACTGCCCTGCGCGCCTGCCACGCGCATCTGCCCGGATAACACTCCAGCCCGCTCTAACCTCTTGCAAAATGAGACAATAAGGAGAGCGTCCTGAGGGACGCAAGGGCTGCTCACTGCAGGAGCGACCGTGACCATGCGGAAAGTATTGTCGACTCACCTGTTCCTGGACCAGCGCCTGCATCCGGGGCTGCTGGAACTCGCAGGCCGGGCTGGGATGGAGGCAGTGGAGATATTCGCCGCTCGCCACCACTTTGACTACACCAGCCGCGAGCACGTGGCCGAGCTGGCTGACTGGTTTGCCTCCAACACCCTGCAACCCTTTTCCCTGCATGCGCCGCTGTTTCCTGACCGCGAGATGGGTCGGGCCGGGGCACCGCCGGTGAACGTGTTGCATCCGGAAAAATCGCGCCGCATTGACGCCATGGACGAAATCAAGCGCGCCCTCGAGGCCGCCGAGCGCATCCCCTTCCAGAACCTCGTGCTGCATCTGGGCGAGCGGGAGGACGGGTGGTCCCTGCGCACCATGGAATACGCCGAAGCGGCGCTGGAACATCTGGGCGCATTTGCCCATCCGCTGGGCGTTCGCCTGCTGGTGGAAAACCTGGTGAGCGAACCGGCCTCGCCCGAACATCTGATCACGATTCTGGAGCTGGGACGCCTGACGAACGTGGGCGTTTGCCTTGACCTGGGCCATGCGCACATGACCGTCGGCGTGGAGGCCGCAATTGCCACGCTGGGTGATCGCATTGCCTCAGTGGATGTGCATGACAACCACGGCGTGAGAGACGAGCACTTGTGGCCCGGCGAAGGCAACATGGACTGGGCAGAAACGGCAAAAGCGCTGCAGGCGCTGCCCCATTCGCCGGCAGCGGTGCTGGAGCTGAGCCCCGCGCTGGCCGAACAGACCGCCGATTTGCCGGAGCGGATCGCCCGGTCGTTTGATCTGCTGAGTTAACCTGCTGAACTCAAGTCTCTAAAAACCTCAGCCAGAGCCAACAGGGGCGCGAATTCCCCCGTCACGGCCTGCGCCGAGGTGCAACCCGAAAAGGGATTCGGATTACTTGGGCGCGCTGCGGCTCCCACGCTGCTTCGCTTCGATTTCCGCCACGCGGGCCTTCACCATCTTTTTCACCAGCGCCGCGGGCAGGGGCTTGTCCTGCGGAAACTGCAGCGTCCCCTTGGAGGTCTGGTAGGCTGCCAGCTCGTTCTGCAGCCCGGCCAGCACGGCCAGGCTCATGGGAAAAAAACTGCAATGCTTTTTGAATGCCGCGTACGCCACCAGTCCGCCGTGATAACGAAAGGCTGGCATGCCGTAACTGATGGCCTCGGTGGCCTCTTTGGGAGCAACCGCGCGAATTGCCGCCCGAACCGTTTCGAGGGTGGTTCGTGCGGGCTCCGGAACGCGGGCCAGATAGGCCTCAACGGCCGCCTTGCCGTCCTCGGCCCCAGCCGCGGAACCGGTCTTTGCAGTCGCCGACTTTTTCATGGGGCTCCCATCCGGCGGGGATTATGCGCTTCTCACGTCCCGCGCGCAGCCAGATACGCCAGCCATTCTGCCATGCCCAGGCCGGTTTTGGCAGAGGTCTCAAAGATGCGAATTCCCGGCCGAATCTCATGCATGTTGCGGATGGCCGCCTCGCGTTCAAAACCGACGGCTTCGGCAATGTCCATCTTCGTAATTACGGCAGCATCTGCGGAGTTGAACAGAGTCGGGTACTTCAGCGGCTTGTCTTCACCTTCCGTCACGCTGAGCAGCACCACGCGAATCTTCTCGCCCAGGTCGTAGCTGGAGGGGCAGACCAGGTTGCCGACGTTTTCGATAAACAAATAATCGAGAGCGGCCAGATCCCAGCCTTCCAGGTGCCTTCCGATCATCTCGGCCTCAAGATGGCAGATGCCGTGCGTGTTGATCTGGCGCACAGGAGCGCCGCTGGTGGCCAGGCGACGGGCGTCGTTGTCGGTTTCCAGGTCGCCCACCAGCGCGGCCGTGCGCGCGCCGGACTTGCGCAGCTCCTCGAGGGTGCGCTGCAGAAATTCCGTCTTGCCCGTTCCCGGGCTGGACACCAGGTTGAGCACCAGCACGCCGGCGGCGGAGAACCGCCCGCGCAGGCCCGCCGCGAGTTCGTCGTTCTTCTTCAGGATTCCGCGGCGCAACTCCACAATGCGCGTGGTCATGATGGTTTCCCTTCTGCCTCTTGCTCTTCAATCTCAATCGAATCAATCTCGAGTTCCCTGCCCTGGCGCACGTCCATGGAAAACTGGCCGCAGCGCGGGCAGCGGAAGCTCTGCACGCTGTCGATCTCCACATCCTGCGCGCACGCCGCGCAATGCACGACAACTGGCAGCGCCTGCACCACCAGCGCCGACCCGTCCAGCGCCGTGCCTTCCGTGGCAATGCTATAGCAGAACTGCAAGGAGTCCTCCACCACGGCCGTCAGCGCGCCCACGCGAAGCCGCACCTGTTTGACCTGCGCGCCGGGGTAAGCGGCCAGCGACTCGAGAACCGCGTCCACAACGCTGGAGACGATGGAAAGCTCGTGCATTAGGCCATGATTGTATCCGCAAGGCAACCGCTGCGGCTGTGCGCTCGGCCACGCGCGCTGCAGATTGATAAGATGACAGCGGAAGGAACTTCCCTGTGAGCAAAGCCTTAGCGCCTCATCCGCACACCACGTCGCGGCTTGCCCTGAGTGAGCTGGCGCCTGGCGCCATGCAGTCAGAGATTCGCGCCATGACCACCGAATGCGACCGCATCGGCGGCATCAACCTGGCCCAGGGCGTGTGTGACACGCCGGTGCCCGCGCCGGTGGAAGCCGAGGCCATCGCGGCCATCCGCGCAGGCCACAACATTTACACGCGACTGGACGGCATTACGCGGCTGCGCGACGCCATTGCCGCCAAGCAGCAGCGCGACTACGGCCTCACTTACGACCCGGAAACCGAAGTGCTGGTGGCCAGTGGCGCCACAGGCGGGCTGCACGCCGCGGCCATGGCCCTGCTGAATCCGCACGATGAGGTGCTGCTGTTTGAGCCCTTCTACGGCTACCACGTCAGCACGCTCAAATCCATGCGCGTGAAGCCTGTGTTTGTGCCGCTGGCCGCGCCGGACTGGGCGCTGGATACGGATGCGCTGAAGGCTGCCATCACGCCGCGCACCCGCGCCATCCTGCTGAACTCGCCGTCCAACCCCAGCGGCAAGGTGTTTACCCGCGCTGAGCTGGAAGCGGTGGCCGCAGTGGCGCGCGAGCACGATCTGTTCCTCTTTACCGACGAGATTTACGAGTACTTTGTGTACGACGGCGCGGAGCACATCTCGCCCGCCACGCTGGAGGGGATGCGCGAGCGGACGATTGTGATGTCGGGCTTTTCCAAGACCTTCAGCGTGACCGGCTGGCGGCTCGGTTATGTCACCGCCGACGCCAAGTGGATGGCGGCCATGGCCTACTTCCACGACCTGACCTACGTGTGCGCGCCCTCGGCTCTGCAACATGGCGCAGCGGCAGGGCTGGAGCAGCTTCCACCCGCGTTTTACGCGCAGTTGGCCGCGGACCACCGGAGCAAGCGCGAGCGGATTCTCTCCGCGTTGCGCGATGCAGGCATGGAGCCCAGCGTACCGGCGGGCGCCTATTACGTGCTTGCCAAAGCCTCTCGCCTGCCCGGCAAAACGGCCGCGGAAAAGGCTCGCCACCTGCTGGCTTCGACGGGCGTGGCCTCCGTGGCCGGTTCAGCATTCTTCAGTCACGGCCGCGGTGAGGATCTGTTGCGCTTCTGTTTCGCCAAAAAAGACGCCGAACTGGACGATGCCTGCGCGCGGCTTCGCCGGCTTTAAGCCGCAGTCCGATTCCGGAACGCGGCAAGCCTAGCGCAGCACCGCCAGAATGGCAACGTTCAAACCCACCATCAGCACGGCAAAGCCGGGCAGCACCAGCAGCGCTTTTTTCAGGCGTCGCGGGTCGCCGCCGGCAATGGCGCCGATGAGGTGCGAACTGATGGCCAGGCCCGCCCATCCGCAGGTGATCACAAACCCGATGGCGGTGCCGGTCATGCGCGGAAACGCATTGCCCACAATGGCCAGCGTGGTGGGAAAGACGGGCGCCATGGAAAGCCCCGCGAGGAACACCAACGCAAAGGCCATGCCGGGCTTGCTGGTCCGCAACATCAGAAAAGTGGTGACGGCCATGGCCACCGAGGCGGCCAGCGTGACCTGCGCCGCGGGCACCCGGATGAGGATGGGCGAGACCGCAACGCGCCCCAGCAGCAATCCGAGTGCAAAGCCAAGCGAAAGGATGTTGAGCGCGCGCGACTCCGGAATGCCCTGGGCGATGAGGTGGCGCGGTAGCCAGTTCCACACGCCCACCTCGCAGGAGACATACAGAAAAAGAAACAGGCCCAGCAGGAACAGGAGTGGCCGCCCAAGCACCGGACCCGCCTGCGCCAGAACAAAGCCGGAGGAACCGGCCGGAGCCGGCATCTGCGTGACGGCCTGCACCACCAGCGCCAGCACGGTGAGCGAAGCCACTGTGTAGCACAGCCGGACCCAATTTTTCCGGAAGAGGTTGGCGGAAACGAAAGGCGTGGCAAAGCCGCCCAGGCCAAAGAACAGATTCACAAGGTTCAAGGCTGTGGCGCGATGCGCTTCACTCACGCCGCTCACCAGCGCGTTGGCACCGGTGACCACGATGCCTCCGCCCACGCCCAGCAGAAACAGCAGAAAGACGATGGAGCCGAATCCGCGCGAGCGCGGCAGGGCAAACAGCGCGGCAGCAATGAACAACAGGCCCAGCAAAAGGCCGACCTTATCGCCCTGTGTGTCCAGCAGCGGCCCCACGCCCAGCGATGCGATCATGAGCCCCAGCGCCTGCGCCAGGGCGATGGTGCCGTTCTGCTTCGGTGAGAGGCTGAAGCGCTCGGAAAGGTCCGGCAGAATGGTGCCCAGCATGGCGGCAATCATTCCGTAGACAAAGATGGCCAGAATGGCGGCAAAAATCAACACGCAGCGGGCTCCTTGGAATTCCGTAGGCAAGCATACGGCATGGCGCTGCGTCTGTCCGCACGGCTCCGTTAGACTGGAAACGATGTTTGACAAGAGACGAGGGAGAAGAGCCGCTGCGGCCGTCGCACTGCCCGCCATCCTGGCGCTGGCTGTCGCCCTGGCCGGTTGCGCCACGCCGGGCGCGCCCCTGCCGCCGTCACTCAACCTGCCAGCGCAGGTCACCGATCTGGCCGCTGAGCGCGCAGGCGACCAAGTCACCCTCACCTGGACCATGCCGCGCCGGAACACCGACAAGCTGCTGCTGAAAGGCTTCGTCGCCGTGCACATTTGCCGCAGCGAAAACGATGGACCCTGCGTTGCCGCGGGCCCGGACCGGACGCTCGCGCCGGGTGCTTCAGCGTCGATTGTGGAAACGCTGCCTGACTCGCTGACAGAAGGAGCGCGGCGCGTGCTGCGGTATACGGTAGATCTGAAGAATCGCAAAGGCCGCTCGGCCGGCGCGTCCAACGCCGCCCAGGTGTTGGCAGGCCAGGCACCGGGGCTGGTGGAACATCTGAATGCAGAGGTGCATCGCTACGGCGTGGTGCTCACCTGGAGGCCCGCCGAGGCCGGCGTGCCCGTCCGCCTGCAGCGCACGCTGCAAAACCCGCCAAAAGCCAAACCGAAGGAGAGCCTGCTGGCTCCGCCGCCGGAACCGGAACAACAAAATCTGCTTGTGGCCGACGACATGCAGCAGGGCCGCGCGCTCGACCGGAGCGTGCACTTCGGCCAGACCTACATCTACCGCGCGCAGCGCGTGGTCCGGGTGACCACAGGCGGGCTGACGCTGGAGCTTGCCGGGCCTCTTTCCGCGCCGGTTCGCGTGGACGTGGCGGACGTGTTTCCACCGCAAGCGCCGCGGGGGCTGGCCGCGGTGGCCATCGCCGCCGAGGATGGCGTTGCCGCGGCGATTGACCTGAACTGGCAGCCGGACTCCGACCCCGATCTCGCGGGCTATGCCGTGTATCGCAGCGAGAGCTCCGGCGCGTGGCAGCGCATCTCGCCCGCTCAGCCCGTGGTGGGCCCGGCCTTCCATGATGCGCGCGTGCAGCCCGGCCAAACCTATCACTACGCCGTGTCCGCAATCGACAAAGGCGGCCACGAGAGCGCGCGCTCGGCGGAGGCCACGGACACCGTTCCCGCCAACTAACGCGTAAACCCGAAACGGACCGATCGGAATCAAGGAGAAGAACTCGGATGCAATATTGCCGCTTTTTGCTGGAACAGCAGGCGCACTACGGCGCGGTGGAAATGCGCGAAGGCGAAGCATGGATCACGCGCCTCGTGGCCGCTCCGGAAGAGGACCTGGCCCAACGGCTGGCTCACGGCAGCGCCGCGCCAGAGGGGCCGTTTGAGCCCATCCCGCTGGCCGCTGCCCAACTGCTGGCGCCCGTCACGCCATCGAAGATTGTCTGCGTGGGACGCAACTATCACGACCATGCAAGAGAACTTGGCAATGAAGTGCCCGCCGAGCCGCTGCTTTTCTTCAAGCCGCCTTCGTCCCTGCTGGCGCCGGGCGGCGTGGTGCGCATGCCCGCCGCCTCCGCCCGCGTGGACTACGAGGGCGAGCTTGCCCTTGTCATCGGTCACCGCGCCAGCAAACTCCCGCCAGACGCCGATTGGCGCAGCTACGTGCGGGGCTACACCATCGCCAACGACGTGACCGCTCGCGACCTGCAGAAAAAAGACGGCCAGTGGACGCGCGCCAAGGGCTATGACACCTTCTGTCCCGTGGGCCCGTTGGTGAGCGACGAAGTGGACCCCGAAGCCGGACTAACCGTGGTAACCCGTGTCAACGGCCAACTTCGCCAGCATGGTTCCACGCGCGACTTCCTGTTCTCCATTCCGCAACTGCTCTGCTATCTGACAGCAGCCATTACCCTTGAGCCGGGCGACCTGCTGCTGACCGGAACGCCGGCAGGCGTCGGTCCGCTGAGCGCGGGCGACCGCGTCGATGTTTCGATTGATGGACTTGGCGTGCTCAGCAATCCGTTCGCATCTGCGTGAATGAAGCGCCATTTCGGCATTTGCAGCCGGCTCTGCAACCTGCACCCCGGCCCGCGAATCTGATAAAGAGAGGTACACTGGAGCCGTTCGCACTTCAACGCGCTCGCCATCTTCCCCCCTGGAGGAAACATGCCGCAGAATCTGCTTGAACAGTTGCGCAATTACACAGTGGTTGTGGCCGATACCGGCGACATGGAAGCGATGGAGAAGTTCCATCCGCAGGATGCCACCACCAACCCTTCGCTGATTACCGCCGCCGCGCAGATGCCGCAGTATCAGCCCATTGTGGACGGCGTGCTGAAGGACGCGCGCAAGGAGCTGGGCGAAAGCGCGACCGACCAGGCCGTGGCGAATCTCGCCTTTCAGCGGCTGGCCATCGCCTTCGGTAGAAAAATTCTGGCCATTGTGCCAGGCCGCGTCTCCACTGAGGTGGATGCGCGCCTCTCGTTTGACACCAAGGCCACCATCGCCCAGGCGCGCAGCATCATCGCGCAGTATGACGCAGTGGGCATCGGACGCGAACACGTGCTCATCAAGATTGCCTCCACGTGGGAGGGCATTCGCGCCGCCGAGGTGCTGGAGAAAGACGGCATCCACTGCAACCTGACTCTGCTGTTCGGTCTTCACCAGGCCATCGCCGCTGCGGAGGCGGGCGCCACGCTCATCTCGCCCTTCGTGGGCCGCATTCTGGATTGGTACAAAAAGGACACCGGCAAGGACTTTCACGGAGCCGACGATCCCGGCGTGCAGTCGGTCACGCGCATTTACAACTACTTCAAGAAATTTGGACACAAGACGGTCATCATGGGCGCCAGTTTCCGCAACATTGGCGAAATCCGTGAGCTGGCCGGCTGCGACCTGCTGACCATTTCTCCGCAGCTGCTGGCAGAGCTGGAGTCCACCCAGGCTGAGCTGCCGCGCAAGCTCGATCCAGCCAATTCCGCCACCATGTCCATCGAGAAGATCACCATCGACAAGGCGACCTTCGACCGCATGCACGCAGCCGACCGCATGGCGCATGACAAGCTGCAGGAAGGCATTGACGGCTTTTCCGCGGCGCTGGTCAAGCTGGAGACGCTGCTCGCCAATCGGCTGGCTGAGCTAGAATTGCACACGCACGCCGCGGTGTAACGCAAATCGGAGATGCAAACTCCAGGGCAGCCCGCGTGGCTGCCCTCTTCTTTTTGTCCGTCGGTTGCCGGGGCGCGCTTCCCAATCGCGAACCTACTCTGCCGACAAAGTGCAGGCGTCCCCTATTGCAATCCGCAACTTGTTCGTTACTCTCAGTGTCAACACTAGATAAATCAGGCAGCGGCTGGCACCCTGGGCTGCCGTTCGCACCACCCCAGCCAATGCCTCACAGCAGGTCGGCCGCGCGCGCAGCGGCGGGAGGTGTGTATGCAGGCACAGTCTCATCCGCTCGAACCGTTCTTTCAGCAGGCAGTGCGCAACAGTTACGAGGGCAAGCTGGGCCTGCACGATCCGGAAGTGACCGGCTACGTGGCGCGTCTGCTCTGCGAATTCTCTGAGGCGGAAAATCTCTACCGTGTGCGCGATGCCATGGGCCGCCCCGTCAAGGAGTTGGAAGCCATGCTTGAGGCCGCCGACCCGATAAACGGATCCGCACTCTCGTTTGACGCCGAGCGCTCCGTGCGCAAGCACATCGGCGATTACGCGCTGTTCGTCAGCGGCATGTATCCAGAGGCCATCGCCCCCGGGCGGCGCCACCGCGGCCCGCACGCAAGCCTGGGCGAACTGATTCACGTGGGCAAAGAGAGCTACTTCATCGTCAGCCAGTTCAACCTGTTCGAGTACGAGCAGGAAGCGCCGCTGTTTGCGCGCCTTTCCGACTGGTTTGAGCGCTGCATCCTGGGCCTCACGCTGGTGCGCGAAGACCTGAGCAAGCGGCGGCCCAAACTGCCGCCGCCCACGATCCACTAACGCCGCACTTATTCCGACCAGACCGCCAGCACGTTCCCGCAGCCGTCGCTGAAGTGGAAGCGGCGGCCTCCTGGAAACTCGAAGGGCGGCACCACGATGGAGCCGCCGGCCGCCCCAATCGCGGACTCAGTGGCTTTCAGGTCCGCGGAATACAGCACAACCAGCGGCGCATTTTTCGGCAGATCCGGGTGCGCCCCAGCGCGATAAAACCCGCCACTGACGCCTGCGGCACCCGCGTCAAAACTGGTGTAGTCCGGCCCGTAGTCCTGAAAGCTCCAGCCGAAGACGGTTGAGTAAAAGCGCTTCGTCGCTTCGATATCGGTGGAAGCAAACTCGATGTAGTTGATCGCGTGGTGATTTTCCGATTGGCTCATGACCTCTCTCCTTTGCGCGTTGGGGGGTGACAGGCAAGGGGCAGGCGGGCCGGACACAAGGCGCAGGCACACCAGTCCCCGTACGCTTCTGAACGCCTCCATCCGCATGCCCCCCCGAAGCAGGAGGGCGCAGGTAGAGCCTGCGCAATGCGGCTGCGCGCGGGCTGCCGAGGTACGCACACAACATAGCAGAGCCCGCGCCTGACGTATAGAAGTTTTCGTTCAACGATCGAGCTGGATCTCGACTCCGCCGGTGATGGAGCGACCCGGCATGGCCACGCCGCTGATTTCCTGGTAGCCCGTGTTGCTCAGGTTGCTGAGGCGCAGATAGGGCCGCAGCCTGCCCACGCGCCGCGCCAGCGCCGCGTTCCACACCGGGTAAGCGGATTGCTGATATCGCTGCGCAATCTGCACCGAGTTCGTGAGCAGCAGCTCACGCCCCCGCGTCCAATTCGGCGTCCAGGTCCAGGAGGCGTGGATATTCTGCACGGGGTAGTTGAAGATGTACTCCGACTGCAGCCCATGCAGCGCATCCTGCGCGCCGTGCAGTGCGGTCCATGCCACGCGCACGCGCTGTGTCCGCGCAGGAATCCACGTCACCGACGACTCCACACCGGCAAAATGCAGACCGCTCAAGTTCACCGCGTGCCACTGTGCCGACGGATCCGTGCGCACATAATCAATCGCGTCATGCTGGCGCGAGAAGAAGCCGGTGACGGAGAGCGCGACTCCCCGCGACGGACTCCAATCCGCGCCGCCCTCGCCGGACCAGGCTGACTCCGGCTTCAGGTTTGGATTGCCCACGGTCGAGGGGTCGGAGTAATAGAGGTCTGTGTAAGTGGGAATACGAAAGCCGTACCCGCCGGACGCACGCAGCTTGAGCTTGCCCGCCACCCGCAGGCTACCGGCCAGTTGCGGCGACCATACCGACCGCGCGCCGCCGGAAAAAATCTCTTCGCGCAGGCCTACCGAAAGATTCCAGCGCGCCTTCGCCGGCCGCAGGTCCATATCCAGGTATCCCGCGCCGCGGTTGCGCGCATGCACGCCCAGGTTGTTGCTGCGGATACTGTCTCCATCCGACTCAAGCCCCAGCAAAAGCAAGGTGCCGGCGTGCACGGCCACCGTGTGTCGCAGCGAAGCCTGCCACGAACCGTCGATGTGGTTGTTCTCGTAAATCGCGGGGTTGCCGCGCACCAGCACGAACTCGTCTGTGTGCCGCCGAAACCCGAAGGCCGCCTGCGTGTGCGCGCCCAACTCCTGCCGCACACCCGCGAACCAGCCTTTGGTCCGCTCCCACGAAGGAAAGTTCCCATAAAACTGGTCGGCGCCAAACGAGCGATCGCTGGCGGCGAACAGAAAATCGCTCGCACCCAGGCGCGATCCCATCCAGCCTTCCAGCGCGGCGTCTTCATTGCGATAGTCGCGATCCGGCTGAAATCCAGTGGAGAAATTGCGGTCCGCCGTCAGCCGTCCGCTCCAGCGGCCGTGCATGCCCGCGGCCAGCAGCGACTCCTCATTGGCTCCGAAGCTTCCTGCTCCGCCGCGCACCTGCAGTTGAGCATGATCCGGTGCGGCGGTGAGAAAATCCACCACACCGCTCAGCGCATCCTCGCCGTGCAGCGTGGAGCCCGCGCCCTCGAGGATTTGAATGGAGTGAATCGCTTCGAGCGGCAGCGGCAGGTCAAGGTTGTGGTGCGCCGACTGGCTGTCGTTGATGCGGAATCCGTTCAGCAACACGAGCGTCTGCGCAAAGCTGCCACCGCGCAGCACAAGGTCAGACTGCGCACCGCCCGCGCCGCGCTGCTCCACAAAAAGCGACGAGTCCTCCCGAAGCACATCCACCGGCGTTTGCACCAGCAGTTCCCGGCTTTCCACCGGCAGCACCAGCACCGCGCGGGGACTCTCTGCCAGCGGCACCGGCGTGGCCGAGCCCAGCACCACCAGCGTTTCCATGGGCGCGGAAAGGGAGGGTGTCTGCGCGGCGGCGGCCAGCGCACATGCCGCTGCGGCCAGCCATCCGGCCAGACGCGGAAATCTCATGAAGGTCATCGGGGAAGCGATCCTCCGGTGGGTATCGGCTCTGAAAATGTGTGCCGGGCTTAGAGGATGTAGCGGCTCAAATCATGGTCCTTCACGATGGTGGCCACCATCTGCTGCACGTACTCAGACGTAATGGTAAACACCTTCTCCGGGCCGGAGGCCGTCATCCGCTCAGCGTAAGGCAGCGGCGTGCTGGCCTCGGCCTTGATGGACTCCGACAGTGTGCCCAACTCAGCGTCGATTGCGCGGCGCGCCACATCCGGCGTAAGAAAGCTCACGTCCTCGAGCACCCGCTCCATAATGGTGTGCAGGCGCCGCGCGCCGATGTTCTCCGTCGACTCATTCACCCTGAAGGCAAACGCCGCCATCTCGCGCAGAGCCTCCGGGTCAAACTCCAACCGCACGCCTTCGGTCTCCAGCAGCGCCGTGTACTGCTTCACCAACGACGACTTGGGCTCCGTGAGAATGCGCAGGAAATCATCCACCGTGAGCGACTTCAGCTCCACACGCAGCGGAAAACGGCCCTGCAACTCGGGAATCAGGTCGCTCGGCTTGGACACGTGGAACGCGCCCGCGGCGATGAACAAAATATGATCGGTGCGCACCATGCCGTAGCGTGTGTTCACCGTGGTGCCTTCCACAATGGGTAAAATGTCGCGCTGCACGCCTTCGCGGGAAACGTCCGGTCCGTGGCCGCCTTCGCGGCCGGCAATCTTGTCAATCTCATCAAGAAAGATGATGCCGCTGGACTCTACGCGCTCGGTCGCCGCGCGGTTCACCTGGTCCATGTCGATCAGCCGGCCTTCTTCCTCCTGTACCAGGTAGTCGAAGGCATCGGAGACCTTCATCTTGCGCTTCTTGCTGCTCCCGCCAAAAATGTTCGGCAGCATGTCCTTGAGGCTCATCTCCATGTCTTCAAGGTTCTGGTTGCTGATGATGCCGAACTGCGGCGTGCCGCGCTCGCGCACATCCAGTTCCACCATGCGATCGTCCAGCTTGCCTTCGCGGAACTGCTGGCGCAGCTTTTCCCGCGAGCGCTGGTGGCTCTCCGCTCCCGGCAGTGTAAGCTGGCCTTCCTGCGTGGGCGCAGCAGCCGCAGGCGGCGGAGGCAGCAGCACGTCCAGCAGGCGCTCCTCGGCGTTCATCTCCGCGCGGTCTTCCACCTCTTCCAGTCGCTCCTCGCGCACCATGTCGATGGCAATCTCCACCAGGTCGCGAATCATCGATTCCACGTCGCGGCCCACGTAGCCCACCTCGGTAAACTTTGAGGCTTCCACCTTGAGGAACGGCGAGTTGGTCAGCTTGGCCAGCCTGCGCGCAATTTCGGTTTTGCCCACTCCCGTCGGCCCAATCATGATGATGTTCTTGGGCATGATGTCGTCGGCAAGGTCCGGCGGCAGCTTTTGGCGACGCTGGCGGTTGCGCAGCGCAATGGCCACGGCGCGTTTGGCCGCTCGCTGGCCCACCACGTGCTTGTCCAGCTCGGCGACAATTTCACGCGGCGTCAGCTCGTCCAGCGCGAGATCCTGTTCTTCGGCAGATGCGGGAAGATAGATGGCCATGGGCTCCATGAGTTGGCGGAAGCAGTCCCGCTAGCTCTTCAACTCCTCAATCGTCACGCGGTCATTGGTATAGATGCAGATTTCGCCTGCAATCTTCATAGCTTTTTCAGCAATCTCACGGGCGCTGAGGTCGGTGTTCTCCAGCAACGCTCGCGCAGCCGCCGTGGCATAGCTTCCGCCGCTGCCAATGGCCGCAATCGCCTCGTCCGGGTCAATCACGTCACCGGAGCCGGAAATCAGGAAGGTCTGCCCCGCGTCGGCCACCACCAGCAGGGCCTCCAGATTGCGCAGCATCTTGTCTGTTCGCCAGTCCTTCGCCAGCTCCACGGCAGAGCGATTCAGGTTGCCGGCATACTGCTCCAGCTTGGTTTCAAAACGGGCAAACAAGGAGAAGGCATCGGCGGTGGACCCGGCAAAACCGGCCAGAATCTTGTCCTGGTACAGGCGGCGGATTTTCTTGGCCGAGTGCTTCAGCACATGGTCGCCAAGGGTCACCTGCCCGTCTGCGGCCATCACCACCTGGCCGTTACGGCGTATGCAGATCACGGTGGTGGAGCGTATGCGGGTTGGTTTTGCGGCGGCAGCCTGCTTGTTTACAGTCAACGGAACACCCTCGAGACGTAACTCCCAGTATAGGACAAGGGAGCGGGCCGGCCGCCTCTGCCGCCGCTCCCAGCGCCTGCCGAACCCGCCCGATCCCCATATGCCGTTTGACTCCCCCACTTTGGCACAATAGCTTGGAAGAGTGCGGGGCGGCGCGTTTCGGCCTCGTGCCAAGGAGCAGGGATGCTGAAACCACTCTCCCCCTGGATTGCGAAGGCCGTTGTGGCCCTTGTGGCGCTGGGGGGCGCCGCGCTGTGCAGCGCGCAGGACCCGTACCTGCAGCGCTTTGAAAAGGAAATCACGGTGAAGGTGCTGCCCAACGGGCTCACGCTCCTCATCTGTGACCGGCCGGACGCGCCGGTTTTCAGTTACACCACGTTTGTGGACGCCGGAGATGTGGACGACCCCTCCGGCGAGAGCGGCCTGGCGCACATGTTTGAGCATCTGGCGTTCAAGGGCACCACGCAGATTGGCACCAAAGACTGGTCCGCGGAAAAGGTGGCCCTGGCCAAGGTGGAAGCCGCCAACAACGCCTACGAGGCCGAATATCTGAAGCCCGTGGGCCGCGACCCCAAGAAGCTGGTCGAGCTGAAGAAGGCCTTTGACGCGGCGCAGGCCGAGGCGGAGAAATACGTCATCCCCAACCAGTTTACTGAGGTGGCAGAACGCAATGGCGCCTCCGGCCTGAACGCCCAAACCGGCCTCGACAGCACGCAATACTACTGGTCGATGCCGGAAAACCGCCTGCAACTGTGGGCCTGGCTGGAAAGCGGACGCCTGGAACATACTGTTCCGCGCGAGTTCTACAAGGAGCGCTCCGTGGTGATGGAGGAGCGGCGCATGCGCATCGACTCCAACCCCATAGGACGACTGGTGGAGCAGTTCCTGGCCACCGCCTACGTGGCGCACGACTACGGCCGCAGCGGCGTGGGCTGGCCCAGCGAGGTCAGCCAGATTACTGCCACGGAGGCCATGGCCTTCCACAAAAAGTACTACGTCGCCTCAAATATCGTGGTGACAATCGTGGGCGACGTGGACGCGAAAAAGGACCTTCCCATGCTGGAGAACTACTTCAGCAAGGTGCCCGGCGGCCCCAAGCCGGAGGACATGACCACGGTGGAGCCCAAGCAGTTCGCGGAGAAGTCAGTCATCATCCGCGAGGCCACACAGCCCTTCTATATTGAGGGCTACCACCGCCCCAGTTATCGCAGCCCGGACGATGCCGTTTATGACGCCATCCAGGACATCATGTCTAACGGGCGCGTTTCGCGGCTTTACCGTAGCCTGGTGGAGAGGCAGCAGATCGCCGCCGAGGCCCAGGGCTTCAGCCCTTTCCCCGGCGAAAAATATCCCAGCCTGTTCGCTTTTTATGCCGTGCCCCTGCCGGGCCACACACCGGAGGAGATGCGCGCAGCCATCCACAAGGAAATTGACAAGCTAAAGACCACCGACGTGACCGACGACGAGCTGGCGATGTTCAAGACCCGCGCCCGCGCCGACCTTCTGCGCGGCCTGGCCGACAACCAGGGGCTGGCCAACGCGCTGGCCGAGTACCAGACCCGTTACGGCGACTGGCGGCAACTCTTCCTGCAACTGGACCGCATCGACAAGGTGAGCAAGGCGGATATCCGCCGCGTCGCCAATGAAATTTTTATTCCGTCGAACCGGACCACTGCTGAAATCGACTTTCAGGCTCCCGCAGCCGCGGCAAAGAACGATGGAGGCGCGCAATGAACCGGTTCCTGCTGACACGTGTTTCCCGATCTGCCTGTCTTTGCGCCGCTCTGGCCGCCCTTCTGCTGCCCACCGTATCGCCTGCCCAGCAGGCCAATCCGTGGGACAAGATTCCCATCCCTCCGCTGCATGCGTTCAAGCCGCACCAGCCCATTCGCATCGAGCTGAAGAACGGCATCCTCCTCTTCCTGCAGGAGGATCATGAACTGCCCTTCATCAGCGGCTCCGTGGTCATCCCCGGCGGCTCGCGCGACGAGGCTGAGAACAAGGCCGGCCTGGTGGATCTCTACTCCATGGCCTGGCGCACCAGCGGCAGCCAGCAGATGGACGGCGACGCCATGGACGACCTGCTGGCGCAAAAGGCGGCCAATATTGAAACCGCCGGCGACGTGGACTCCACAGCTGTCTCCTGGGACTCGCTCAAAGCCAACGCCGACCAGGTGTACGGCCTGGCCATGGACCTGCTCTTCCATCCCAAATTCAGTGCCGCCAAGCTGCAGCTGGCCAAGCAGCAGGAGGCCACCGGCATCGTCCGCCGCAACGACGATGAAGGCGGTATTGCCTCTCGCGAAGCCGCCAAGCTGGTCTACGGCGCCAACAGCCCGTACACGCGCCAGCCGGAACTGGCCACCATCGCCGGCATCTCCGTGGCCGACCTGAAGCAGTGGCACGACCGCACGCTGCACGGCCGGCTTATCGTGAGCATCAGCGGCGACTTTGACCCCGCCGCCATGGAGGCCAAGCTGCGCGCCACCTTCGGCGGCCTGCCCGCGGTCACGCCCATGCCCGCACGGCACGACGACTTCCACGACCCCACGCCGGGCGTTTACTTCATCAACAAGACCGACGTGAACCAGTCCAACGTGCAGATCATCGGCCTGGGCACGGAGCGCAACAACCCGGACGTCCCGGCGCTCTCCGTAATGAACGACATCCTTGGCGGCGGCTTCGGCAGCCGGCTCTTCCAGACCGTCCGCACCAAGCTCGGCCTGGCTTACGCCGTGGGCGGCGGGTACGGATTCTCCTACGACCATCCGGCAACCTTCCGCGTCGTTGCCATGACCAAGAGCGTTTCCACCGTGGACGCCACCAAGGCGGCGCTCGGAGAAATCTCCGGCCTTACCACCCGGCCCTTTACTGAGGTGGAGCTCAAACGCGCCAAGGACGACATCCTCAACTCTTTCCTCTTCCGCTATGACACGCGCGACAAGGTGCTGGCCGAGCGGGTTCGACTGGAGTTCTACGGCTACCCGGCCGACTACCTGGAGACCTACAAGGCTGCCGTGGAAAAGGTCACCGTGGCAGACCTGGAACGAGTGGCCAAAAAGTACATCCATCCAGACAAGCTAGCCATCCTCGTCGTGGGCAACGGGCCGGAGATTCAGCCCGGTCTGGATGCACTCCAAATGGGCCCCATCCACCCCATCGACATCACCATCCCCATGCCCAAACGGCCGGCTCCCACGGAGAAAAAGCAGTGAGCAAGCAACCAAGCCACGGCCGGCACAACAAGCTGGCCGTGGTGATTATGGCGGCAGGCAAGGGGACGCGGCTCAAGTCGCGCCGGCCCAAAGTCCTGCATGAAATCGGCGGCAGGCCGCTGCTGGCGCACGTTATTGCCGCGGCAGGCCGCCTGGTGGCCCCGGCAGACATCTTTGCCGTCATCGGTCATCAGGCTGAGCGCGTTCGCCAGGCCGTCCAGGACACCGGCATCGGCTTTGTGGAGCAGGCCGAGCAGCGCGGCACCGGCCACGCCATCCAGTGCGCCCGCCAGGCCATAGCCGGCTATGACAGCCTCCTCGTCCTCTCCGGCGACGTGCCGCTCATCCGGCCCGAAACCCTGGAACTGCTGATGAGCGTGCACCGCGACGAGAAAGCCGCCATGACCATCCTCACGGCTCTGCCGCAGGACCCCACCGGTTACGGCCGCGTGCTGCGCAAGATCGCGGGCTCGGCCGAAGTGGAAGCGATCGTGGAGCAGAAATCCCTCCATCCCAGCCAGGAATCCGTGCGCGAAATCAACTCC
>DATKTQ010000012.1:0-3432 GCA_035531055.1 Occallatibacter sp.
GATCCTTCCACCGCCGGCACCAGAGCGAATTTTCCATTCTGCAAATTCCGGAAGAGCAGCGGGCGCTGCGCATAACTCATGCCCCACTCCGGATGTGCGTCCGCCTGGGGATACACGTGGCCATTCACCACCAGAAAATCCTTCCAACCGTCGTTGTCATAGTCCAGAAATCCATCTCCGAAGCCGACAAAAGGCACCGACGGCGGGCCCAGCCCGGAGCGGTCGCTGAAATCTTCAAAATTCCCTGTGCCATCGTTGCGGAAGACCACATTCGAGTCATCGGAAAAGACCGTGTTCACCAGGTCCATGTGCCCGTTGTTCTCGTAGTCCCCAGCGGCAATGCCCATGTTGGAGACCTCGCGCCCATCGCCGTTCAGCGCGTAGCCGCTCATGTAGCTCTGGTCGGCGAACGTGCCGTTGCCCTTGTTGATGTAGAGATAATTCGGCGTGGAATCATTGGCCACCAGAAGGTCCGGCTTTCCGTCTCCGTTCACATCCACAAACAGCACGCCCAATCCGTAGAAGTGGCTCGGATCGGTGACGCCCGCCTTACTGCTCACATCCGTAAACGTGCCGTCGCCGTTGTTGTGGAACAAATGATCCGCTGCGCCTTGAAGTCCTCGCGGCCCGCACATGACGTTGATGCCGCGATACTGGCACGACGCATAGCCCACGGCCTTGGTGCCCGCCAGCGGCGGATTTGCAAAGTCATAGCGGATGTAGCCAGCCACAAATAAATCGAGCCTGCCGTCACCATCAAAGTCACCGAACGTTGCGCCCGTATGGTCCACGGCCACCGTACCCATGCCCGCACCGAGTGCCACGCCTGCCTTCTCCGCCACGTCGGTAAACGTTCCGTTACCGTTGTTGTGATAGAGACGGTTTGCGCCCAGGTTGGTCACGTACAAGTCGGGCCAGCCATCGTTGTCAAAGTCGCCCACGGCGCAGCCCAGGCCCCAGCGATCATTGGCCACTCCGGCCTTTTGCGTCACATCGGTGAAGGTTCCATCGTGATTGTTGCGGAACAGCGCCGCGTGCGGACTGGGCACCTTGCCTGCCAGCGCATCGATAGTCGAACCGTTTACCAGATAGATGTCGAGCCAGCCGTCGTGGTCATAGTCCAGCAGACAGACGCCCGAGCCCTTCGCCTCGATAATCAGCCGCTTGCTCGCGGTTCCCGTCACGTTGTGCCAGCGGGCAAGCCCAGCCTGCGCAGCCACATTCTCAAACACCACCGGGCCCGACTTCACGAATCCGCCCGCGGTGATGGGCCGATGCTGGTCGTCGAAGTTGGCCTGTCGCGCGGCGCCCGTGGCCATGGACTGGTGTTGCGGCTCCTGGGCAGCCGCCTGCTCCCGCATGGAACACACGCAGCACACCGCCGCCATCAACGCCCACCCGAGCAGGCTGCGAACCGGCAACTGCAAGCGCCCTCCAAGGCTTGCAGTGTATCGCAGCGCAGACACGATTGGGCATGCCGCCGTGTTCTCGCCATCCGTCGTATCATGAGGCTTGGCACGCAGCACGCAGCCGCCGGTCCACGGGCGCATGCTCATGCCCACTTACCCGCATTCACTTGTATTTCCATCACAGAAAGGGCCTCTGTATGACTGGCATTCCCGCTGAAGAGCTGCTGCAACAGTTTGCGAGCGACAACTACGCAGGCATTTGCCCGGAGGCTTACGCCGCCATGCAGACCGCCAACCATGGACACACTTCCGCCTACGGCGACGACCCCTGGACGGCTCGCGCCTCGGACGCGTTCCGCAATTTGTTCGAGGCCGAATGCGAAATCTTTCTTGTCTTCAACGGCACCGCGGCCAACTCGCTGGCGCTGGCCTCGCTCTGCCAGTCCTACCATGGCGTCATCTGCGCGGACTCCTCCCACGTGGAGACGGACGAGTGCGGCGCGCCCGAGTTTTTCTCCAACGGGTCCAAGCTCCTGGTTGCGCCGGGCACGCAGGGCAAGCTGACGCCTGCCGCCATTCGCGAGCTGGCCACCAAGCGCCAGGACATCCACTACCCGAAAGCGCGCGTGGTCACCATCACGCAACCCACTGAGACCGGCAGCGTGTACTCGCTCGCGGAGCTGCAGGCCATCAGCGCCGAATGCAAGGCGCACGGCCTCTATCTGCATATGGACGGCGCGCGGTTTGCCAACGCATGTGCAAGCCTTGGCTGTTCGCCCGCCGAGCTTACCTGGAAGACCGGCGTGGATGTTCTCTGCTTTGGCGGCACCAAGAACGGCATGGCTGTGGGCGAAGCCGTGCTGTTCTTCAACCGTCCTCTCGCGGCGGATTTTGACTACCGCTGCAAGCAGGCCGGCCAGCTCGCCTCCAAAATGCGTTTCCTCGCCGCGCCCTGGGTGGGCATGCTGCGGAGCGGCGCGTGGCTGCGCAATGCACAACACGCCAACGCCTGCGCACGGCAGTTTGCCACCAAGCTCGAGGGCATTCCAGGCGTTCAACTCGCTGCGCCCGTTGAAGCCAATGCGGCATTTCTCCTGGCGCCGGATGACGTTCTTCACGCGCTGCGCAACCGCGGATGGAAGTTCTACACCTTCATCGGTGGCGCCGCACGCTTCATGTTCTCGTGGGACTCCGACCCCGCGCGCATGGATGCGCTGTTGCGCGATCTGCGCGAGTGCGCGGTGCAGGCCACGCCGTCTTCCGGAACTGCCCATTAGCGTCTGCATCGGGCCTCGTGCAGGCCAGTTCCCTGCTTGCACTCGGATCTGCGTCGCTGGTGCCTCACTGCGCGGGCTCAATCTTCGTGTTGTGCGCGACCGGCCCATTTCTCCCACATCCGGGGTTCAGCAAGCATTTTGATGTAGACCCCGCCCACTACGGACCGCGCCTGAAAGCCAACCTTTCGCGCAGTAATGGTGTCATACCAGTCCGTCATCGGCACGCGGTCTGGCGTGTGGTTCAGAAACGCATACATCGGATGCACTAGCGTCTGAAAATCACCCTCGTTGCCTGCCAGCGTTGCCGACCAGATGGTCCAGTCCAGCTTGGTGTACGTGGCGCGATTGTCCAGTGGCAGCCCGTATGCGTTCAAGTGAGTCTTGTAAAAGGCAACCTCCCTCTGCGCAACTTCCGCGGGAAACAAGTGCAGCCCGAGAATGCGATCCCACACCAGGTTGTATTTCTGGCTCCAGGTGCCGGGCTTATCAAATGCGAGCCGGTAATGATTTCCGTCATTGGCCATCGTCGTCCACTTCGCCGCCATCTGTTTTGCGGCATCCGCATAGCGGGTGGCCACTTCGGGATGACCCAGGTCGCCGGCAAGCTGCGCGTACGCAGCCAATGCTTCGATTGCCTTGATCGAGAGGTTGGTGTTGTGCGCCAGGTGCCCTGCAAAGTCGTCTGTGCAGAGCTGATTCTCCGGATCAAATCCCTTGGCCATCAGGTACTCGGCCCACTTGGTAAT
>DATKTQ010000013.1:0-10532 GCA_035531055.1 Occallatibacter sp.
TCTCGAGAAAATAACGATCGTGGGTGACCACAACGAACGCGAAGTTCGCCGCTTTCAAAAGGCCTTCCAGCCACTCGATTCCTTCCAGATCAAGATGATTGGTCGGCTCGTCGAGCAGCAGGATGTCTGGTTGGGTGACCAGGGCTTCCGCAATGGCAAGCCGCTTGCGCCAGCCACCACTGAGGCTCGCCGCTTCGGCATCCATCGGTACTCCGGCCGAGGCTGAAGCGTCCGCAAAGCCCGCGCGACCGAGAGTCTCGCGCAGATACTGCTCGCGTTCCACTTCCGGAATGCCGGCCTTACCCATGGCCGCTTCGATTGTGCCGCGCGCTGAAATTCCAGATGTGAATTCCGAAATCTGACGGACATAGCCAATGCGGGCCCGCTTGCGCAATGCGACCTCTCCGCTGTCTGGCTCCTGCTCACCGGCAAGCAGGGCCAGCAGGACGGATTTCCCTGCACCGTTCGGTCCGATCAGGCCGATGCGGTCACCATCGTGAACAGCAAAGAAGATGTCCTGAAACAGGGGCATGGCGCCGAAACGCTTGGAGAGATACTGCGCATTCAGGATCGGCGGCATTCTTTCAGTTTACGTGTAGGGAGCGCGGAATATCATATGGTCGGTCGTGCATTGATTTCGAGACACTGGGATGGTGCGCGCAATGGCGTCCCGCGTCGCCTCCACGGGATCTTCTCAGCTTCGCCCTGTCGCGGAGCTTCGCATTTCAAGCCTTCTCAGGATGACGAGACCACAGCAAAAGAAATCGCGCAACCTCTGCGTCGTCCGGGATTGCCCGATGCCACGCTGAAGGCTGCGCGTTTCATTCTTCCCAGTGCTCTCGCTCGAAAGTTACGCGAAGTCGAAGCGATCCAGGTTCATGACCTTGTTCCAGACCGCAACGAAGTCCTTCACGAACGTCTGCTGCGAATCGCCGCACGCATAGAACTCTGCGAGGGCTCGGAGCTGCGAGTTGGAACCGAAGACGAGGTCGACGATGGTGCCTGTCCATTTGAGCTTGCCGGTGGCCCGGTCGCTCCCTTCGAGCACGCCTTCTGAGGTGGCGGACTTTTGCCACTTCGTGTTCATGTCGAGGAGATTGACGAAGAAATCATTGGTCAGGGTTTCAGGCCGCTGGGTAAAGACGCCATGTTTGGAATGCCCGAAGTTCGCGTTGAGAACGCGCATGCCGCCGATGAGAGCCGTCATTTCAGGCGCGGTGAGCGTGAGCAGGTTTGCGCGATCGACCAGCAACTCGGCAGCCAATTCCGTGTGGTCCTTCTGGAGGTAATTGCGGAAGCCGTCCGCGATCGGCTCGAGTACGGCAAACGAGTCCACGTCCGTCTGCTCCTGCGAAGCATCCGTGCGTCCCGGCGAGAAAGGGACCTTGATATCCTGGCCGGCCTTCTTTGCTGCCTGCTCCACGGCCGCGCAGCCGCCCAGGACGATGAGATCGGCGAGTGAAACCTTCTTGCCGCCCGATTGCGCTTTGTTGAACTCCTTCTGGATTGCCTCCAGCTTGGAAAGGACCTTCGCCAGCTCTGCGGGCTGGTTGATTTCCCAATCCTTCTGCGGCGCCAAGCGGATGCGCGCCCCGTTTGCCCCGCCGCGCTTGTCGCTGCCGCGGAAGGTTGACGCCGACGCCCAGGCCGTGGTGACCAGTTGGGAGATGGTGAGGCCGGATGCGAGGATGGTGGCCTTGAGGGCAGCAATTTCCATTTCGCTGATCAATGCATGGTCCACCGCGGGAACAGGATCCTGCCAAAGCAGCGGCTCGGCGGGAACCAGCGGGCCAAGATAGCGCGCAAGAGGCCCCATGTCGCGGTGCGTCAGCTTGAACCAGGCCTTGGCGAAGGCATCCGCGAACTCCTGCGGATGCTCGAGGAAGCGCCTGGAAATCTTTTCATAGATCGGGTCCACGCGCAGCGAGAGGTCGGTGGTGAGCATCGTGGGAGCGTGCCGCTTTTTGGGGTCGTGCGCGTCGGGAACGGCGTCCGCGGCGGCGCCACCCTTGGGCTTCCACTGGTGGGCTCCGGCGGGACTTTTGGTTAGCTCCCACTCATAGCCGAACAGCGTCTCAAAGAAGCTGTTATCCCACTTGATCGGAGTCGGCGTCCATGCGCCTTCCAGCCCGCTGCTGATGGTATCGACGCCTTTGCCGCTGCCAAAGCTGTTTTTCCAGCCCAGGCCCTGTTCTTCAATGCCGGCACCTTCCGGTTCACGGCCGACATACTTGTTGGGATCGGCAGCGCCATGCGTCTTGCCGAAGGTGTGACCGCCGGCGATGAGGGCAACCGTCTCCTCATCATTCATGGCCATGCGAGCGAACGTCACCCGAATATCGCGCGCCGCAGCCACTGGGTCCGGATTGCCATTGGGACCTTCCGGATTTACATAAATCAGGCCCATTTGAACGGCGGCGAGAGGATTGTCCAGCTCGCGGTCGCCGCGATAGCGCTCGTCACCCAGCCACTTGGACTCGGGTCCCCAATACACGTCTTCTTCCGGCTCCCAGATGTCCACGCGTCCGCCGGCGAAGCCGAAGGTCTTCATGCCCATGGAATCCAGCGCCACGTTTCCGGCCAGAACAATCAGGTCGGCCCAGGAGAGTTTGCGGCCGTACTTCTGCTTGATGGGCCAGATCAGCCGGCGCGCCTTGTCCAGGCTCACGTTATCGGGCCAGCTGTTGAGGGGAGCAAACCGCTGGGCTCCAGAGCCCGCGCCGCCGCGGCCATCGGCAATGCGATACGTGCCTGCGCTGTGCCACGCCATCCGGATGAAAAACGGCCCATAGTGACCGTAATCAGCGGGCCACCAGTCCTGCGACGTGGTCATCAGGGCATGGAGATCCTTGATTACGGCAGCCAGGTCGAGGCTCTTGAACTCCTCAGCGTAATTGAAGGCCTCGCCCATGGGATTGGACTGCGGCGAATGCTGGTGCAGGACCTTCAGATTCAGCTGATTGGGCCACCATTCTGCGTTCCCTGGGGTTCCAGCCACTGTGTACTTGAGAGCGCCGCTGGAAAACGGGCACTTTGTTTCGTCTGACATGGTTCTCTCCTCTGGCTGTTTACAACCGGACACACCATCCAGTTTAGAGTTTGGGCATTAATCCTTCAACTGGGCTCTGTTGATGGGATCGATAGGAGCCACGGAAGGCGCATCCTAAGAGTGAGTTCACTGGTCCGCTGTTATGTGGGGAATTACCCACGAGTCGGCATTGCCGGTTTTGCACGGGACAGATGCGCGCAGCGTTGAGATGCCGCCGGGGCTGCCACCCTAGTGAAGTACGTTGATTGCTGCCGATCCCAAAGCCAGTTGCGAGAAGATCTGTGACCAGTCAAGCACACCCTTCAGTAAAGACGGCTTGAATGTCTTCTCAGGAATCACAATGGTATCGCCGGGATTTACGTTGAGATTCTGGAACTGGTTGTTCCAGAGCCCGCTCGTCATTTCACGACTAACCACTTCTCCATCCGCGCGGATGACAAACTCATGACGCCAGTCTGCGACGCGGTTGGGGCCGCCGGCCATCTTCAGGTAGGAACCCACGTGGCGTCCTCGCAAGTATAGGAAGGAATTCTGATCGTAGACAGCGCCGATTACGTTCACGGTGGCGGGCACATGCGGAAGGATGAATCGGTCCCCATTCTCCAGGGGAAGATCTGGCAGACTGTCCACACTTCTGCTTGCCGGCTTGAGGCTCAGCACAATGCGGCCCGTCGCGCGAACCCGTTGTAGGCGGGCGATCAACTGCTGCTCGCTGCTCTGTGCGGCAGTGGCCGTCGCAGCGTCCTGCGGGGAGGTTGACTGCGAAGCTGCCAGCGCCAGATTGCTCCGTTGAATGCTCGCGCTCAGGCTCTGCACGTACTCGTTGATGCGCGCCTGTTGAACCGCGCGAGTGGACTCCCGCGTGAACTCGGATCCGTAGAGATACGCGTCCGACGTGATGCCGCCGGCGCGCTCCACCAGTTGGCGCAGGGTTTCTCCGGGCTGCACGGAATAGACGCCGGCATGGGCAAACTCACCTTCCAGGGTGACAAGCTTAGTCTGCTGCGCAAGAGGCACGCGGATATCTGCCGCGGAGAAGATGGACACCACATCTCCCGGCCGGAGCTCCAGATTTTGTGAGGCATCATGCTGCAGAACCAGCTTGCCCAGATCAAAGGGAATGAGCGTGGTCTTCAGGTTGGCGGGGTCCTGCCGTTCAATCACGGCATAGTTCCAGTCGACATCCGGAGCAAGCAGTCCCACGCGCGTCCTTTGCTCCTGAGGCGGCATCTGGGAGGAAGAACCCTCCTGCGCCACCGCCAGGGAGGAACTGCCCCCGCGCTGCTGCGCGGTCAGACGCGGCCCCTGGCTCATCCCGGACTGGCTGCTCTCCTGGGACCCGTTCTGCCTTTGATTCGCACTGTCGGAGGCGGGCTGGTCCGCGGGGTTCACGGGATAAGGTGAAGGGATCGTGAGGGTGTCCGGATGATTCCCTGCGGGCTGGCGCATGTTGTCAAAGCTGTCGGCCGACTCAAACTCCGGCGCGGGCAAGCCAAGTTGCGCCCGGCGCCACCAGTAATTGCGCGTAATCAGCGACTGCTTGTCCGGAATCAAATCGCTGAGCCGCATTCCGGGATGCCAGGCAAATCGGCCGGGGTTGGCCGTGTTGCCGCGCAGTGTCACCGTCTTGCTGTAACGGGGCACAATCGAGTACACGCGGACCAGGTCGCCATCTGCAAGAGGGGTGGCAAGTCCCGCGGCGTCGAAGGCCACTTCCATCGCCTCGCGATCCTGGTGGTTCTGGATGCGCTCAATGGAGATGCGAGCACCTGAGGCGACCGCGGACACCCCTCCCGCATCCTGGATAAGATCGTTCAAAGTCTCATGGTCGCGGAGTTCAAAGATGGCAGGATTGCGAATGCTGCCCGTCACCGCCACCTGCGGCCCTGCCGGGGGAATGAAGATCACGTCCCCGTTCAGCAACTTCACGTCCTTTGACTTGTCTCCGCGCACCAGCAGGTCATAAAGGTCGAAATCCGTAACCGTTGCGCCCTCGCGGCGCAGCTCAATATGCCGGAGGGAGCCCTCTGCAGAAGGCCCGCCGCTGGCGAAAAGCGCGTCCACCAGCGTGCTGAGGGAGCTCACCGTATATACGCCGGGACGCCGCGCCTCCCCCGCAACGTACACCTGAATGGCGCGAATCTCGCCCACGTCCGCCGTGAGGCTGAAGTTGCGGTAAACGCGGCCCACCGCAGCGCGCAAGTGATCCGCGAGATCTGAAAAGGGCAGGCCCACCACCTGCACCTGGCCCACCTGTGGCAAATAGATGTTGCCCGATCGATCCACGCGGACGTTGGCCTGGAAGTTCACCTGCCCCCAGATGCGGATGCGCAGCTCATCTCCGGGACCGATCTGATAGGTGGGAGGGACCGGCGTCTGGTTGAGCGGGGCAAAGGTGGAAGGGACCCGGCGAAACAGGTTGGCGCCGAAGATGGGCAGGATCTGCCCTGTGGTGGAGGCGGCAAACTTTTGGAATTCTGTGAGAGGCTCAGGAGGAAGGTTCTGCTGTGGCTGGCTCAGCCCGCTCGGGGTTCGGTCGAACCCTTCCGTATCCGAGTAATTCCGGTTCGCGCCAGCGACGGGCAGGGAGCCGGGCTGGGCGTAGCGCTGTTGATTGGTGACACCGGGAAGGATCGGTTGCGTCTGACTGGAGTTTTGGCAGTTCGCGGTGCCGGCCTGCATCGGATCCGTACAGTCGACCGAAGCTTGGCCCTCCTGATTGCCGGGGTTGCTTTCCTGCGACGACTGCGCATGCACCGCAAGCGGGAGAGTGAGGGCAGCGAGCAAAACAGACAAAACAGAAAGGGTCCGCATCTTGAACTTAAGGGAGCTGCATGCAAACAAGGTATATCCCAAACATGTCTCGGGCCGCGCGCCCTCGCCGCATTGGAAGGAAGTCATGCTGCCAAAAGTCTAGCACGAGAAATTGGCGTGCCGGAGCGAGGATGGCCAGATGTCAAACTCGCGCACGTGCACCTAAATGACTCGCAGAAAGGCGCTCCTCGCGCAGCATGGACACGTGCCAAAAGGGATCCCTTCCGGCACGTGGGGTCGGCACAGGCGTTCCTCATTTCAAATCGCTGGCTACGCTCCAGCCACCGGGCCATTTCTCACCGTGAATGGCGCCGCGGGCAAGCGCAGACTTATAGATTCGCTGAGCGAGATGTGCGCATGCAACTCCAGCCTGATATTCCTTGCGATTTTCCTTGGCGGGCCGGCGGGAACGATTTGGGGGAGCAACTGGATTGTTAAACCAAGTAACACCGTCCCCAAAAAGATGAGCCTCATCGATTCTGCAAACCAAATTTACTCTATTGATAATAGTATTCAATTCAATACAATGTTACCTTTCCGTCGTCCGCGCCTTGTCCGATTCATAAAATCATCGCAAAATCTCCACTCCATTTATCCCATTCAAAAGGGTTATAGCTTCAAGCCGCGTTCTTATCTCAATATGAGGGAATTTCTCTCCCAAAGGAACCGCAGAGCGTCGCAAATCGTGGCGATGCAATGCTGTTGCTGACTTCGCATACCTCGGTATGCTTTGTGTCACAGGTAGATATAACAGGTTATGTTCAGCTCCCATAGTGTGGGAAGAAGTGAATCGAGCATCTGTTATGCTCGTCGTAGATTTCCGGCTCGAACCTGTAGGTCAGGGTCGAGCCTGGTTTGGACCTGCGGACTAATTTGTGGCAAGACCCGGGGCCAGGCCCGCGTGCACCATGCAACGTGAGAACTTAGTTGCGGAAGTTCTGCGCTGGAACGGTGTATTAGAAATTCCGCAGAAGCTTTCAAGTCATCTGCTGCGGCACGATTCCTGGCAAGAAGAGACACCTTCCTTAAGGGAAGGTGTTGGAACGACCAAAAGAAACTCAACTTTTGGGGCGCTGCACGGTTGCGTCCACGGACCGTTTCTATGATTGCGCCGGTAGAACTCAAAAGATTGGATCCTGTACGGCCTTCCTGGCATGGGGCAGTTCTGCGGCACGGCAGGATCCACAGGAAATTGAAGGCGTTACGCAGAATCGTCCCGGAATCGAGCGCAGGAAAGTTAGAGGAGAGGCCGTCTCTGATTGGAATCTTCTAACTTCCCGCACCGAACGATGGCAATGAGATTGAACTTAGTTTGACAGAAGAAATGCTCTGCGCGCGTCTACCCGTTGCGCTCGAGGTTCGCCCCTCGTTCGCAGAGTCTGGAAGGGTGCGGGGCAGGGATGAAATGCCCATCGATTTACTTTCGACTAGCACAAGCAGCACAGAAGCAACACCCCCCAATTGAGGCTTCCTTGTATGAATTTTCAAAGTTCCGCTCAACGGTCCGCATCGGCCATGAGCCAGCTGGCCTCCGTCAGTTTCCTGGCCTCGAGTTCCCTCGCGGGAGTGGGCGACGGTGTTACACCTGCGCCTCAGGGGTGGAGTCTTTCCTTTGGAAAGCGCCTTTTTGATTTCTTGTTTTCCGCTCTGGTGTTGACGATGTTCGCACTTCCCATGTTGATCATCTGGGCCTGCATCCGGCTTTCTTCCGAGGGGCCTGCGATCTACGTCCAGAAGCGGGTGGGAAAGGGCGGGCGCCTCTTTCGAATTTACAAATTTCGCAGCATGGTGGCTGCTTCCGCGGTGTCTGCGGGCCCCACGCTCACCCGGGACGGCGACCAGCGCATTACTGCGGTGGGCTCCCTGCTGCGCAAATTCAAGCTGGACGAGCTTCCCCAGTTCTATAACATTCTGCGGGGAGACATGAGCCTGGTGGGACCGCGGCCCAAGCTGACGAAGTATGCCGGAATCGAGAGCTTGTGCTATCGTCCCGGCGTCACCGGCGCGGCCACATTGTTCTTCCGGTGTGAGGAGGACATTTTGAAGGAGGTGCTGCCGGAGCGCCTGGATGACTTTTATCTCCAGCGGATTAGGCCGCTGAAAGAACGACTGGACGTCCGCTATATGCGCCGGGCCACCTTCTGGAGTGACATGATGCTGGTGGGCGCCACCTTTGCCTCCTGTTTTGCACCGATGCGGGTTCCGACCTCTCTGCGGAACATGGACGAATTCCACGCTTCGCCCCAGGATGCCTTTCGCCAGAGAGTTGGGGCGGAAGAAGGCAGCGGAGGCATTTGCGGAGTGTAATCCAGGCCTGCTGCGACCGCGCCGAGCATTGCTCGCGCCAGGCTTCCACGCCCGTGCCTGCTCCGCTCAGGCTCCTTCGCAGGCGCTTGCGGCCTCAGCCTCGCTGGCATGCACGCCGAACAGTCCCAGAATGCCCACCATCTTGAAGGTCTTGGACACGAAGGTGGAGGGATTGACCAGCTTCACGGTGCCCCCCAGCTTGGTGGCCGTCCGCAAGGCGTTCACGACAGACCCAATGCCGGAGGAATCAATGAAGGGCAGTGCCTCCATGTCGAAGATGAGATATATGTGTCCGCTGGCAAGGGCTGCCTGAAAGGCGCTCTCAAACTGGTTTACGGGCTCACCGCTCACCAGCCGTCCCTTCAGCTTGATTACGCAAAGATTCCCGCTCTGCTTAACGTCTAGATCCACGCAAATCCCCAAGGGCCCGGCAAGAAATTCCTTTACTTCATAGACATGGCTTGCTAGGCTCCAACTACTTCAGAATCCATGCGGGGGGTTTGTCTGTCAAGAGCGCCGGTTCTGGAGCCACCCAATTGATGGAATCGACACAAGACAATGCAGGCATTGATACTGCTGGATTGCTCATGGTCGCAGCAGACGTTGCATCGCGCGCCGCGCTGATTGCGGCTGCCGCGATTGAGCAGTTTCCCGGCTGTGCCAGCGTTTTGCACCGACTTCTGCTGCGGGACGGAGTCTCATCCTGGATTTGCATCGGCATGGCGGGCGACGTCTCCCCGGCAGGCAGCGTAACGTACACTTCCACCCGTCTGCTGGAGCCGCTGCTGCACGGCTCGCACGATGCGGTGATTTACCCTGCGTCTGCCATCCGCCGGGAGGACTACGGGCATTTGCACGTGACGCGGTCGATCACTTCCATCGCCTATCTCCCACTGCAGCACGAGGGCCAGTTGTTTGGCGCGCTGGAGATTATCGGCTTCTCTGCACAGCTTCATCCCGCGGACCTGGGTAGACTTGCTCCGCTTCTTCGGCTGGCTCCGCTCGCGATTGCGGCGGCGGAGGAGTATGAGCAGCAGCGGCAGACGCTCCTGGACTCCGTGCATCGAATGTCGCAGCTCTACGATCTGGAAAAGTCACTGAATTCCACGCTGGACCTGGACGCGGTGATTGCCATGATCCCGGAAAAGGTGGCGGCGATGCTGCCCTGCCAGGCAATTCACTTGTGGCTGTTTGATGGCGATACCCTGCGCCTTGTCTCCAGCGCCGGAGAAGACGCAACCGTGGAGAGCGGGATGCTGCAGGCGGCAGGTGAGGGCTACGTGGCCGACATGGCGGAGGAAGGCGAGTCGGTGCTGATTACCGACGCAGGCGACGAGCGGTTTGCTCAGCGCAATGCGGCACTGGGCGGCGGCAGCGAGGCCCTTGCGATCACCAATGCCCTGCTGGTTCCCCTGATGCAAGACGAATCGGAAGTGGGCGTTCTGGAGGCGGTGAACCGGGAAGACCATCCCTTCGATGACGATGACCAGTTCTTCTGCATGTCCATGGCGGAAACGATCAGCAGCGCGCTGAAGAATGCCAACCTGCTGCTGGCCGAACGCAAGCTGGAGATTTTGCGGGCGCTCGTGCATGTGAGTGGGGAAATCACGTCCACCCTGCGGCTGGATCGGCTTTTGCAAATCATCGTCAACAGCCCGCAATCGGTTCTTCCGTATGAGCGCTGCTCAATAGCGCTTGACCACCGCGGCAAGCTGCAGTTGAAGGCCGTCTCCGGCATGACAACCCTCCCCATTGGCGATGTGCAGGTGGAGCAGCTGCACGGGCTGGTGCGATGGCTCTCCACGGAGCCCGAGGCGCTGCATCTGCGCTGGGAAGAGGAGACGGATGTGGCTCCACCGGACGACCTTCCCGCGCCGGCAGTGCGGTACTTTCAGCAGACCGGGCAACGTGCGCTGTACTCACTGCCGCTGACCGATGACCAGGGACGCGTCGGCCTGATGGTCTACGAGAGCAGCGATCCCGACTTTCTTGAAGTGGCGCACGCCGAAATGATCAAGGTGCTGGCGAGCCAGGCCACGGTGGCGATTCGCAACGCGATGCTGTACCGCGAAGTGCCTCTTATCAGCCTGATTGAGCCGCTGATGCGCAAGAAGAATGCTCTGCTGAGCACGCGGCGCGGCCAATGGATGACCCTGGGTATTGTCTTTGAGTGCGTGCTGTTCCTGGGATTTTGTCCGCTTCCGCTTCGCATTTCCGGCGATGCAGTGATTGCGCCGCAGCACTTGGTGACCATTGCCGCGCCGGTGGACGGCAACGTGAGGGAAGTGGATGTGCATGAGGGGCAGTCTGTGGCCGCGGGAGAGGTGCTGGGCACCCTGGATGATTGGCAGTGGCGCCGGGA
>DATKTQ010000014.1:0-61425 GCA_035531055.1 Occallatibacter sp.
GTGCTGGCCCTCGATGGTGGAACCCATGCGGCTGTCTTCCACTCCCCGGAAATCCATCACATGCTCTTCTGGCTCTTCCTCGGAGGATTCGTCTGGGTCATCGGCGACATCTTTCAGCAGTATGCCACCAAGTTTCTCGGCATCGGTCGCGGCATTCCGCTCTCCAACACCAACCAGCTCTGGGGCCTGGCGTGGGGAGCACTTGTCTTCGGCGAATTAGCCTCTGCGAACCCCGCCCATCGACTCCTTGTCGTCTTTGGCTCGCTGGTCATGATACTGGGCGCACTTGCCGTGAGCACAGCCGTGGCCACGGAGCGTGAGCACGCCAGCACCAACCAGGCCCTGATGCGCGAGTGCGACCGCTACCAGCTCGACTACGCGCAAGTCCTCCAGGCGTACAGCGGCACCACCCCTTCGGATGGCAAGCCGCGCCATAGCTGGTGGGATTACCTCATTCTTGCCGCCGGCTTTGGCGTCTTCGTCTGGCTAGGCCTCGACGCGCGCATTCCCGCGCTCGACATGAACCTGGGATGGACCGCCGCTTTGACCGTGGCACTGGTCATCTCCGCCTGCATCTGCACGTGGGGCCTCAGCAAGACCACGCACTTCTCCTAAACCGCGCTCCTGCCCCGCGCTGCTTCCCCGGTTTGCCGGTGCAATCCGGTTTGTTCCTGCAAGCCCCGCCGCCCTAAAATCGAAGATGATGCGTTTTCCTCCCCTGCTGCGTGCACTCCCGCTCGCATTCCTCTGCACTCTGGTGGCGTCGCAGGCCCGATGCGCGGACTCCTATCGCATCGTTCATACCTACCCGCACGACAAGCAGGCATTCACGCAGGGCCTCGTCTTTGTGGATGGCCACCTGTACGAAAGCACCGGCCTCGTCGGCAGTTCGTCCCTGCGCATGGAGGACGTGGAAACCGGCCGCATCCTCAAGTTTCAGTCCGTGCCGGAAAACTACTTTGCGGAGGGCCTCACCAACTGGGGCAGCACCCTTATCCAGCTCACCTGGAAGGCCCATACCGCACTCGTCTATGACCGCTCCACTTTTCGCTTCTTGCGCAGCATGCACTATCCCGGCGAGGGCTGGGGCCTCACCCAGGACGGGAAGAGCCTCATCCTCAGTGACGGCACGGCCACCCTGCGCATTCTCGACCCGGTCACCTTCCGCGAGCTTCGCCGCATCAACGTCCGCGACCACGGCAAACCGGTCACGCAGCTGAATGAGCTTGAGTGGATTCACGGCCAAATCTACGCCAACGTCTGGCATTCCAACCGCATTGCGCGCATTTCTCCGGCCACGGGCAACATCCTTGGCTGGATTGACCTTACGGGCCTGTTGCCCGCTTACGAACGCTCCAGCCCGGAGGCTGTGCTAAACGGCATCGCATGGGATGCCGTCCATGATCGGCTTTTCGTTACGGGCAAACTCTGGCCAAAGCTCTTCGAAATCCAGGTGATTCCAGGCCGCGCCAAAGTCGTCACCGTACAAAGGCACAAATAGCGTTTCAAATCTTGACCCCGGGTGCCTGCTCAAAAATCGGCATCACGGGATTCAGCGTCGTCACCTGCGCTGCGGCCTTTGTCAGGCGCGCCTCTTGCGGCCTGCCACCTTTTCGCTCAATCCGCGTGTAAAAGTGTTCCACGGCTTCCACCAAGTACGCACCCGGCAGGAATTCCACGGTTTTCCCAACCCCATGCCCAGGCAGAAAGATCACATCACCGGCCTTCGGCAGAGAGTGCAGTGTCTCCAGCGGGACGACGTTGATGCAAGTTCCGTCGCCTGCAATAAACTCCAGGCAATTCTTGCTGTGTAGCGTCCCTTCGCGTTCTTGCCGGGCCTCCTGCCTTGTTTTCAGTGCCTGGTAGTAGATCGCTATCGCAGTTGGCAAGCCGATCAGCAAGCCAATAATGCTTGCGCAGGACCCAAGGTCATCCAGCAATTGCAGCGTCATCCGTCTCTTCTCCGTACAGGCCTCATGCTTTCTTTTCAGCCTGCCCGCAATGCGCTTTCATCCAGACACGGTGCGCAGTTCTCCCAAACGGCGACACTTCGGCGGGGCTCTTGGCCCTTCCTGCGAAAAGTTGGCCTGTCCTGTTGCCGGGTGGAAGCAAAACACTGCGGGATAGATGGATGGTAGGCAATCTAGCATGTGTTTCGCATAAGGAGACTTGCAAAAGAAAAGCCCCGGCAGTGACCGGGGCGTTCGTGCACCATTCCGTGCCGCTCAGGCCCTCCTGAGCCCCAGATTGCCCCAGAGTCTCAGCGTCGGCTCAGACTGGTTGATCGTATAGAAATGCAGGCCTGGCGCGCCGTTTCGCAGCAACGTCTCGCATAGCCGCGTCACGACTTCCAAGCCGAAGTCCAGCACCGCCGCCTTGTCTTCCTGCAGCTCCTCCAGCCTTAGCCGGACCCACCGCGGCAAGTCCGCGCCGCACCCGCCGCAGAACCGCACCGTATTCGCAAAGCTTGTAATTGGCATGATGCCTGGCACCACCGGCACCATAATCCCCGCCTTCCCGCACCTCTCCATGAAGTCGAAATAGGCCTCCGCATTGTAGAAGAGCTGCGTCAGGGCGCCGTCCGCGCCGACCTCCACCTTGCGCCGGAAGTTCTCAAAATCCACGCTCGGGCTGGCCGCCTGCGGATGCATCTCCGGATACGCCGCCACCTCAATCTGAAATGCAGGTCCATGCTTTTCGCGGATAAAACTCACCAGCTCGTTTGCGTAACGAAACTCCCCCGGCGCAGCCGTGCTCATCGCCGTCGCCGGCAGGTCCCCGCGGAGCGCCACAATTCTCTTCACTCCCGCCTGGAGATACTGCTCAAGTTGCTTGGCGATTCCCGCTCGCGTCGACCCCACGCACGTCAGGTGCGGAACCGTCTCCACGCCCGTATGCTTGGCTACCGTCAGCAGCGTGTCATACGTCCCGTTTCTGTCCGATCCGCCCGCCCCCTGCGTGACCGAGAAGAAATCCGGCTTCACCGTTGCCAGCCTGTCGATCACGCCCGGCAGCCGGCCCATTGCCTCCGGCGTTCGGGGCGGAAACAGCTCACACGAGAACCTCGGCGCCTGCGCCATCCCTTTTTTCTCCGTTCCAAATCAACAAAACGAGGCCGCCTCGGCGGCCCCGCCTGTGTCCTCGGTTCCCCTCAGTAACGGTAGAACTCTGCCTTGTAGGGCCCTTCCACCGGCACGCCGATGTAGTCCGCCTGCTGTTGCGACAGTGTCGTCAGTTTCACACCGATCTTTCCCAGGTGTAGCCGCGCCACTTCCTCGTCCAGCTTCTTCGGCAGCGTATAAACGCCCACCTTGTAGGTGTCCTTGTTCCGCCACAGGTCAATCTGCGCCAGCGTCTGGTTGGCAAAGCTGTTGCTCATCACAAAGCTCGGATGCCCCGTGGCGCAGCCCAGGTTTACCAGCCGGCCCTCAGCCAGGATGAAAATACTGTGCCCATCAGGGAACTTGTAGTTGTCTACCTGCGGTTTGATGTTCAGTTTTTCCACGCCGGCGGCCGTGTTCAGCCGGTCCATCTGGATCTCGTTGTCAAAGTGTCCGATGTTGCAGACGATTGCCTGGTCCTTCATCCGCTGCATGTGCTCCAGCGTGATGATGTCCACGTTGCCCGTGCAGGTCACGTAGATGTCTCCGCGGCCAAGCGTGTCCTCCACGGTGGTCACCTCGAAGCCCTCCATCGCCGCCTGCAGCGCGTTGATGGGGTCCACCTCGGTGACAATCACTCGAGCGCCCATGCCGCGCAACGAGTGCGAACAGCCCTTGCCCACGTCCCCGTAGCCGCACACCACCGCCACCTTGCCCGCCACCATCACGTCGGTCGCGCGCTTGATGCCGTCGGCAAGCGACTCGCGGCAGCCGTAGAGGTTGTCAAACTTCGACTTGGTCACCGAGTCGTTCACGTTGATGGCCGGCACCAGCAGCGTGCCCTGCTCCATCATCTTGTAAAGCCGGTGCACGCCGGTGGTCGTCTCCTCGCTTACGCCGCGCCACTGCTTCGCCACTTTGTGCCAATGCTGCGGGTCTCCCGCATGCACCTTCTTCAGCAGGTCCTTGATCACCTGCTCCTCGTGGTTGCCCGAGTGCGTATTCACCCAGTCGCTGCCCTTTTCCAATTCATAGCCTTTGTGAATCAGGAGCGTCACGTCACCGCCGTCATCTACCACCAATTCCGGTCCCTTGCCGCCTGCGTGGCTCAGCGCCTTGAACGTGCAGTCCCAGTACTCTTCCAGCGATTCGCCCTTCCAGGCAAACACCGGCACGCCCGTGGCCGCAATCGCCGCCGCCGCGTGATCCTGCGTGGAGAAGATATTGCAGCTGGCCCAGCGAACCTCTGCGCCCAGGCTCACCAGCGTCTCAATCAGCACTGCTGTCTGGATTGTCATGTGCAGCGACCCCGTCACGCGCACACCCGCCAGCGGCTTCTCCGCCGCGTACTTGTGCCGGATCGCCATCAGCCCCGGCATCTCGTGCTCGGCAATGGCAATTTCCTTCCGTCCCCACTCGGCCAGGGACATGTCGGCCACTTTGTACTCGGCCTGCGCGATTTCAGTTGTTGATGCTGCCATGCGAATGCTCCTCGTATCGTCGTATCGTGATATGTTGATATCTAATCAGATTTCAGCTATGCCGTCAATCACCAAAATCTTGCGCGCAGCAGCCGACCCAAGCCGCCTGCGCATCCTTTTCCTGCTCCGGACCGAGGAACTCTCCGTGGCTGAGTTGCAGGAGATCCTCGTCATGGGTCAGAGCACCATCTCCACGCATCTTTCCCAGCTGAAGCAGGCGGGCCTGGTGGAAGATCGCCGCACCGGAAAGAGCAATCTGTACAGTCTGACTGCGGAAGGCCGGAAAGGAGCATTTTCCGCCCTGCTCGCCCAGGCGGAAAACGAGATTCCCGAGGCCGCTTCCGACCTTTCCGCCATGCGCCGTATCGTGAAAAGGCGCCAGGACAGAATGCGCGCCTTCTTTGACAGCGTGGCCGGGCGCCTGGGCCGTGATTACGTGCCCGGCAAGTCCTGGAAGAGCCTTGCCGAAGCGTTTCTCCACCTGCTGCCTCCCATGGCAATTGCCGACCTTGGCGCCGGAGACGGTGCGCTCGCTCTGCTCCTGGCCCAACGTGCCACGCGCGTCCTCGCCGTGGACGCCTCTGCCCGCATGCTGGAAGTGGGACGCGAGCAGGCACTCCGTCACGGTATTCAGAACATAGAATTCCGACAGGGCGACATGGAAGAGCTGCCCATCGACGACGCGGCCGTTGACCTCGCCTTTTTCTCGCAATCGCTGCACCACGCCGCGCACCCGGAGCGCGCCGTTCGCGAGGCGCTCCGCATCCTCCGCCCCGGTGGCCGCGTCGTCATTCTGGACCTGGCCAGGCACCGCTTTGAGGAAGCCCGCGAGATGTACGCCGACGAGTGGCTCGGCTTCGCGGAATCCGACATCGAAACGATGCTCATCACCGCTGGGTTTACCGGCGCGCACGCATCCGTTGTCGACAAGGAGCCCGAAGGCCCGCAATTCCAGACCTTGTTGGCAGTTGGTTTCAAGCCCGCCTGATTCAGGAATCAGTTGACTAACACCGGATTCACAGCCGCAATGGCATCTTTCTCGTTTGGCGCATTTGGATCGATGCCGAAATCGTACACTTCTGTCGAGTAGGTCCCGTTGGATTTGGGGACAGGCAGAATGCAGTATTCCCCCTCATCCATCGGCCGATTCGGCTCAATGCGTAGCCATCCGCCTGGCATTTTGGTCACGGTCGTCTCCACCAGCTTGTCGTTGCGCTTCGCATGCAGGGTCAACGAGTTAAAGCTCAGGGCATCTACCACGCGCTTCTTCTCGGCCACGGTCACATGCTCAATCACGAAGGAGTACGAGTCCGCGTCCCTGGTATTGTCGCCGGGAGAAAAATCCTCCTCGTACAACAAATAGAAGACCGGAGTCCTGGTGTGCAGTTGCACCCGTGCGTGGACTCCATCCAATTCCGAACTCACAACCGGCCTGTAAAGGAATGAGCCTGCAACGGACCCAAAGAAATTTCTCCCTCGATGCCTGTTGATGCGAATCGTAGAATGATGGATCGGGACAAGCTGCGGATTATTACGAAAGCTATCAACAGCCCATGGCGCAATCGCATTCGGAATCTTAAGGCCATGCTCCACCATCAGCGACTCTTGCGCATTCCCCACTGCCGCGCATCCGAGCACGGAAGCCACCAGAAGCAGGCAGAATGCAACACAGAAAGCAATGCGGCTGTTTCGACTCACTTTGCTTCGCATGGCTATTGATTCTACCAACTGCGTTAACTCCAAGGTACAGAGAGTTTGTTCCCCGCGTGACTCGCGTGTGCATGCTTGCTGCACTTATCGCCTCTCTGCATCCAGCAGCCGCCGCTTGCGGTCCACTCCCCAGCGATAGCCGGTCAATGAGCCGCTGGCACCCACCACGCGATGGCAGGGCACTACCAGCGCCACCCGGTTTGTGGCGCAGGCCCGCGCGACGGCACGGGTTGCTCTTGGATTGCCTAATTCGCGGGCCAGTTCGCTGTAGCTTCGCGTCTGGCCGCGCGGAATCCGCCGCAGCGCGTTCCACACCTTCAGTTGAAAAGCCGTGCCGCGTAAGTCCAGCGGCAACTCTGCGCGCCGGGCATCTCGCCCGCCGGCAACCGCCTCCATGGCCGCCTCCACCCAGCGCGACATTGCCGCATCGGCACGCAACTCTGCCAGCGGAAACTCCTCGCGCAGGCTTGCCTCGGCCTCCTTCTTCGTTCCGGCAATCGCCAGCCAGCATAGCCCGCGCTCCGTCGCGCCCACAATTATCCAGCCAAAGGGAGAACATGCGGAGCACCAGCCGATCCGCTCCCCGCGCCCACCCTGTGCAAACCGTGCGGGCGTCATGCCCAAGCCTGACCCCTCATACACGCGGCTCGCGGAGCCGAACCCCGCGCGATACAGTGCATCGGTCACCGTCTCGCCTTTCCTCAGCGCGTCCTTCAATTCTCCGGTCCGCAGCGCACGCAGGTACTGCAGCGGGCTCACGCCCATCGCCTGCTTGAACAAGCGCTGCACCGTATACGGACTCAGCCCCGCCACGCGCCCCAGTTCCTTCAGCCGCACTGCCCGGTCGCGATGCGCCTCAAGATAGGCCCGAACCTTGTCCACCGGGTTGGCGTGCGCCTCAACGGGCCGACAGCGCTTGCACGGCCGAAAACCTTCGTTCTGCGCTGCTTCTGCCGTCGCAAAAAGGCGCACATGCTCCCGGCGAGGCAGCCGGCTGGCACAGCCCGCCCGGCAAAAGACGCCCGTCGTCGTCACCGCATAAAAGAACGTCGCCGCCGCATTGCGCCGTACCAGTTGCCGCCAGGCTGCATCTTCGTCCACGGTGGGAACCGGCCTGCCGGCCTGCTCGCTAGGTAGATTCCTGTTCATGGAACTGATGGTCGCCTATCTCAACTCGGATCCGCTATCCGCTTCTTGCGCGCAATTCGCTTTTTCCGCACGTTAAGCGCCGCTTTCTGCGGCCCTCTGCAACAGCAGCGTCTCTGCCCGCGCCAGGTCTTCTTCCGTGTCCACTCCAATGGTGTCCGCGGGAGCCTCCGCCACGTAAATCGCCACGCCATTCTCCAGCAGCCGCAACTGTTCCAGCCGCTCCAGCCGCTCCAGCCGCGAGGGCTCCAGAGCCGCAAACCGCTCCAGCGCGGCCCTCCGATACGCGTAAATGCCCAGGTGCTTGCGATATCCCCAAAAGCCCGTTCCATCGCGGTCAAACGGGATGGTTGCACGGGAAAAATAGAGCGCCCTCCCATCCCGCGCTGCAACCACCTTCACGGCATTGGGATTGGCAATCTCCTCCGGCGGACAGGGCACCGCAAGCGTGGCCACCTCCACCTCAGGCCTGTCAAACAGGGCCACCAAAGGTCGAAAAAACTCCGCCGTCAGCGTCGGCTCGTCGCCCTGGATGTTGACGAAAATGTCGGCCTCAATGCTTTGCGCTGCCTCGCGCACTCGATCCGATCCACTGGCGCAATCCGGAGACGTCATGACCACCGGAATCCCGCGCACCCGGCAGACTTCGACCACTTCCTCGGCGTCCGTTGCCACCACCACCGGATCCATCAGTCCGCTGGTTTCCGCCGCCCGCCAGACCCATTCCACCATCGGCCGTCCGGCAATTTCGCGCAGCACTTTGCGGCTCAGCCGGGTGGAGCCCAGCCGCGCCGGAATGACCCCGGCAATGCGCAACCTGTTCATGCAAGGGAGTCTACAGGAGCCATCCGGCGAAGGCCATCCTTCCCCAAGCCCGCCTGGCCCAGGTCTGCCCGCGAGGTTTGACCGTAAATCCAACCATCCGTATCATCAAAGAGGGCATGGCCTTGTCTGCATGCGCCCTTCCGGCGGAGTAGCTCAGATGGTTAGAGCGACGGATTCATAACCCGTAGGTCGGCAGTTCGATCCTGCCCTCCGCCACCATTCTCAAGTGCCCGTCCCCGATCCATCCCCCACAAATCACGAATGTATGCAAACTGAGAAAGGGTGCAGAACGCTCTCCGGCGCGCTGAAACTGAGGCCTCGAGAGGCCGTGGGCGAATCATCGCGGAGGCTGGACAACTGTGGACGAAGGCGCGTTATGCTTTAGGCGAAGCCCTATGCCTACTCAAAGCCGTGAAGTTCGTCTCGCCAGCCGTCCCAAAGGGGAACCCACCCTGGGCAATTTTGCGTTCGCAACCGTCGATATCCCTGACCCCAAACCAGGCGAAGTTCTGGTCCGCAACGTCTGCATGTCGGTCGATCCGTACATGAGGGGGCGCATGAACGAAGGCAAGTCCTACGTGCCGCCTTTTCAAATCGGTCAGCCCATGGAAGGCGGAGCCGTGGGGCGGGTCATTGCGTCAGAGGATGAGAAGTTTCCCATTGGGACATATGTCCAGAGCATCTACGGATGGCGCGAAGTCTATGTGGCGCCCGCATCGCACCTGCAGCCGGTAGACACCAGCCTGGCATCCCCGTCCACTTACCTGGGCATATTGGGCGTGACCGGCTTGACGGCATGGGTTGGCTTGTTCCACATTGCAGGACTGAAGAAAGGTGAGACGGTTTTTGTCTCAGGAGGAGCGGGAGCGGTTGGAAGTGCTGCCTGCCAACTGGCGAAAATGCACGGTTGCCGGGTGCTCGCCAGTGCCGGTTCTGAGGACAAAGTGGCCTTCCTGCGCAACGAACTCAAGGTCGATTATGCATTCAGTTACCGTGATGGCGAGCCCCTGAGCCATTTGAAGCAAGGTGCTCCGGAAGGCATTCACGTCTATTTTGACAACACCGGCGGTCCCCAACTGGAGGCCGCGCTGTATGCTCTGCGCAACTACGGCAGAGTGGCCATGTGCGGCGGGATCTCCGGCTACAACACTCCGGTACCTGGCCCGCGGAACCTGATGCTGGCCATCGGGAAGCGTCTTCGGCTGGAGGGTTTCATCGTCTCCGATCATGCCAAGGAACTACCCGCATTCCTGGCGGAAGCGATACCCGCACTCAAAACCGGACGGATGATCAGCAAGGAAACCGTCGTTGAAGGGCTGGACGCGGCTCCAGGAGCCTTGCTCGATCTTCTACATTCCGGCGCCAGCAACTTCGGGAAAATGATCGTCAAGTTAGCTGACTAATCACGAAGTTCCGGATGCACATGGGAGGAACCGGAAGCGCCCGCTCAGCACAGGAAACGGTCGCCGGGGAATCTTCGCGATCTTTGGCCGATCGACCTGGAGGTTTGAGGCGCTTGGAAGTGCCTGCAAGGATTGACAAACGGCGCTTTCGTCACCCGCAGTCAGGCGGTCTGAACTTGCCCGCCTCCTCGAGTTACACCTCCGCTCCCGCTCCATTCCAACCTTCCGCGCACCCCTTGCGGTATCATTGCGTCTATAAAGGTATGCGGCCTCTTCCCCATTGGGGCCGCCCCGGTGGTGTGCGTGTCTCGATTCTTTCAGCGATTTGTTTTCGTTCTGGCCTCTGCCGTCTTTGCGGCGGTCGTTCTCGGTTTTACCCTCGGCCAGTTCGGATGGTTCGGCGTGCACGCTGGCGGCGAGCAGGATGGCGCGTATAACCAGATGCACGTCTACGCCCAGGTTCTCAAGCGTATCCAGAGCGATTACGTCACCGTGCCCAGTATTCCCAAGGTGACGGATGGCGCACTGCATGGTCTGCTTGAGTCACTCGATGCCGACTCCAGCTACCTGACGCCCACTGAGTACAAGATTTATCGGGACCACCCGGCCGCGGACAACGCCCAGGTTGGCATTACCGTCTCCAAGCGCTATGGGTATGCTACGGTGGTGAGCATTCTTCCCGGCTCGCCCGCGGACACACACCTTTCCGACGGAGATGTCATCGAGTCCATCGGTCCCAAGTCCACGCGAGAGCTTTCGCTTGCAGTCATCCGGCTGATGCTGGAGGGCCAGCCCGGCTCGCAGGTCACCCTCTCGGTCATTCGGCCCAGAAAGTCCGAGCCGGAAAAGCTCACCCTTACCCGCACCGTCGCCGTGCCGCCAGCCCTTGCCCAGCAGGAGTACGACAACGCGTCGATCCTCTATCTCAAGCCGGAGGTCCTGACCGAAGCCCGCGTGAATGAAATTGCGGCCAAACTGAAGGCCGCCGGCAAGAACCAGAAAATTCTTCTCGACCTGCGCGATTGCTCTCGTGGACCGGCGGAACAGGGCTTGCGACTGGCCAACTTCTTCCTGCAGAAGGGCACGCTGGCCACGCTCGCAGGCCAGAAGTTTCCCACTCAGACCTTCACCTCGGACCCGGCCAAGTTCCTCACGGCTGCGCCCCTTGCCGTGCTCGTCAATCGCGGCACCTACGGCGCCGCCGAGCTTGCCGCCGACGCCATTGAAGGAAATAAGCGTGGAGACGTTGTGGGCGAGCGCACCTTCGGCGAGGGCTCCGTGCAGAAGACCATGGAACTGCAGGATGGCGCGGCTATTATGCTCACCGTGGCCAAGTACGAAGGTCCCGACGGCAAGAAGATTCAGGACAACGCCGTGACGCCCAATGTGCCAGTGAATCAGAGCATGGAAGACGCCTACGACATTCCCTCCAACCAGCCCAAGGCCGACGAAGCGCTGAACAAAGCGCTGGCTCTGCTCAAGTCCAAGAACGGTTGACGCTGATTCTGTTTTGACTCGTGTCCTGGCAGGTTCGCGGCTCGTTTGCATCGCGGACCCGGCGTGGAAAACGGTGCTACGCTTAGGCTGAGGCACATTTGTCCCGACGGCAGAGTGTCCATGAGGCCTGAAGCTCTTGGCTGCCACCCCCGATCAGCCCCAAATGTCTCGCGGCCTGGGCCGGTCCCACCGGCTTGAACCGGAAAAGCCTCCTGTCTTTCGCCGGCGCAAAGTGGCAGGCAAGGCGGCCATCGCAGTGCTCGCTTTTCTGGCCGTGGTCACGGGCTCGCTCGCCGGGCTCATGCTGGTGTACTCAGCGGACCTGCCCCAGATTCACGACCTCGAGCGCTACCGCCCCTCCACCACCACGGACCTCTACGACCGCAATGGGCACGTCATCGGCTCGTTCGCGCTGCAGCGCCGCGTCGTGATCAACTACGACGGCTTTGCTCCCATCCTGCGCAAGGCCGTCATCTCCATTGAGGACAAGAGCTTCGAGTCCCATTGGGGCGTCAATGTTTTCCGCATCGTCGGCGCGCTTTTTCACGACCTGCGCAGCCACAGCCGCGGACAAGGAGCTTCCACACTCACCATGCAACTGGCGCGCAATCTCTTTCTCAGCGACGAGCGCACGGTGACCCGCAAAATCCAGGAAGCCTTTCTTGCCATCCAGATTGAGCGCGCCTTCACCAAGCAGCAGATCTTTACCCTCTATGGCAACCAGATCTACCTTGGTAGCGGCATGTATGGCTTTGAGGCTGCGTCTGAGTTCTACTTCAGCAAGCACGCCAGGGACCTGAGCCTGACTGAGGCGGCACTGCTCGCCGGCCTGCCCAAAGGTCCCGTCGCCTACTCTCCGTTGCTTAATCCGGAAAAGTGCCTTCGCCGCCGCAACCTGGTGCTGAGCGAGATGGAGTCCGACGGCGTCATCACGCATCTGCAGGCCGAGCAGGCTCGCCGTGCGCCGCTTGGCCTGCACATCTCTGAGCCAGATCAGTCGGTCGCTCCCTGGTTCCAGGAGGAGGTGCGCCGCGAACTGGAAAAACGCTTCGGCACAGAGGAAGTGCATGAGGCCGGCCTGCGCATACAGACCACCCTCGACCTAAACCTGCAGCGGGTGGCCAATCAGGCAGTGGAGGATGGCCTGGCGGCCTACGAGCGCCGCCGCGGCTGGAAGGGACACCTAGATAACGTTTTTGCCGGCGGCATGACCATCGCAACTTACCACCATCCCGACTGGGCCATCTCCGCGCATCCCGGCGACTACGTCCATGCCGTTGTCACCCGAGCGCAGCCCTCGGAACTCCAGGCCCGCGTGGGTGATGGGCAGGTGGTTCTCCTGCCTCCTGACTGGCAGTGGACAGGCCAGCGCGAAGGCGACGCGCTGGTCAAGTCCGGCGACATCATCTACGTCCACCTCACCGGCGCTATGCTCGGCAAGGCACGCCGCGCCACGCTGGAGCAGGACTCCGGCGCGCAGGGCGCGCTGCTCGCAGTGGACAACATCACCGGCGACGTACTTGCAATGGTCGGCGGCCGCGACTTTCAGCTCTCCCAGTTCAACCGTGCCACCCAGGCCGAGCGCCAGGTTGGCTCCAGTTTCAAGCCCTATGTCTACGCTACTGCCATGGAGCAGGGTGCCAAGCCCACGGACATCATTGTCGACGCACCCGTCAACTTTGGCGGTTACGCCCCGCACGACTACGAAAACAACTTCAAGGGCGCCATGACGCTGACGACCGCATTCGCCGAGTCGCGCAACGTTCCCGCCGTCAAGCTCGCTGCACGGGTTGGCATTCGCAACGTCATCGCTACGACCCATCGCTTCGGCGTCACGTCGGATATTCCGCCCTACTTGCCCATCGCCCTCGGCGCTGCGAGCATCACGCTGGAGCAGCAGGTGGCCTCCTATTCCGTCTTCCCCAATGACGGCATCCGCGTGGCCCCGCGCCTCATTCGCAAGGTCCAGAACTACGATGGCATCACACTCTGGCAGGACCGTCCCGACATCGACGAAGTCATCAGCCAGGAGACCGCCCGCAAAATGATGGTCCTGCTCCAGGCCGTCATTGCACATGGCACCGGCGGCGCCGCTTCGCAGCTCAATCATGCCCTGGGAGGAAAGACCGGCACCACCAACAACTTCACGGATGCATGGTTCCTGGGCTTTTCGCCGTCTGTCACCTGCGGTGTCTGGGTGGGATATGACAATCGGCAGTCACTGGGTGAAAAGGAGACCGGAGCCCGCGCTGCTTTGCCCATCTGGATGAACTTTATGCGCGCGGCAATCGCCCAGAACCCCAACGAGCAATTCCCCGGCGACCTGCCGAACAACCAGCTCATCCAGGCCGGCGAGGCACCGCCTGCAAAACCTGGGACCGCGCCGGCCCCTGCGCACCAGCCCGCGCTACCCGCCTTACCTGCCGATGCTGTTCCCCATCACGCGGCGCGGCCTTTGCGGCATTGAACCCGCTTAGTGTTGCCGCGCTGTTGCCAACCGGAAGTATCGCCGCGCCCGCGCCACATCTCTGAAAATCTGTGTCTTCAGCGCCTCCGGTGAGGACCATTGCCTCTCCGGCCGCAGCCGCAGCAGGAACTCCAATTCCAATGCCGACTGCGAGGCCAGTTCCACCGGTTCAAAATCCAGGATGTGTGTCTCCACGCTGAATCCCGCGCCGTCAAACGTGGGACGGTTGCCCACATTGGTCACGGACTGAAAGCAGCGCCCACCCACCGCCAGCCGGGTCACATACACGCCGTGGGCCGGCAGGAGACCGTCGTACTCCGCCAGGTTCACCGTGGGCACCAGCAGCCGCGTCCCTACTCCGCGCCCTTGGACCGAAGTGGAGCGCACCGCAAACGGCCGCCCCAGCATCCACCGCGCACGCTTGATGTCTCCGGCGGCCACCAGCTTCCGTACCGCGGAGCTGGAAATCTCCATGCCGTGTTCCCGCACCGCATCGTGCAGGTGCAACACAAAGCCGAACTCCTCGCCAAACTCCGCCAGTTGCTGCACGCCCGCCTCGGCGCGCTGCCCGAACCGGAAGCTGGCTCCCTCATGCAATGCCTTCACGTCCAGCGCATCCACCATGGCGAGCTGCACAAACTCCCGCGCCCTCATCTGTGCCAGCTGGGCATCAAACGGCAGCACCACCACTGCATCCACGCCCGTGGCCTCCAGCAGCCGAAGCCGCTCGGCCGGCGGCGTCAGCAGCCGGGGCGCCTGGTCCGGCCGCAGAAAATGCTCCGGATGTGGATCAAACGTCATGGCCACGGCGCGGGCTCCGCGCTCGCGCGCCTCCCGAACCACGGCGGCAAGAATCTCCTGGTGGCCCAGGTGCACGCCGTCAAAGTTGCCGATGGCGACCACGCTCGGCCCAAACCCCGGCGGAATCTCCTTCAGTGAGCGATACACCGCGACCTGCCCCGTTCCCTGTGCGCTCATCGGCTTTCCGGCTCCAGGCTTATCGGCTCCAGACTCACGGCAAAACTCAGCCCGTCATGCGCCAGCCGCATGTCCTCCGGCAGCGCCAGGTTGGTTTCCTCGTGCCCCAGCTCATGCGCGATGTGGGTAAAGAACGTGCGCCGCGCTCCCACGCGCCGCGCCCAGTCCATGGCTTGACCCAGGGTGGCATGGCTCGGGTGCGGAAGGTGCCGCAGCGCCGAGACAATGAGGCAATCCAGCCCTTCCAGCAGCGCAAAGCTGGACTCCGGAATGGCACTCACGTCGGTCAGGTACGCCGATCGCCCGAAGCGGAAGCCCGCAATCGGCATCTGTCCGTGCAGCAGCGGGACACGTACAAACTCCACGCCGTGGACCACGGTTCGCTCGCCCAGTGGCTCGATGCGCAACCGGGCGCGATTTGGATAGGTTGCGTCCGGCGCGAACGTGTAATCGTAGACGCGCCGCAGCACCTCCGCGGTCTCGTCTGAGGCGTAGAGGGGAATCCGCCCACCTTCCCGTGCTGCCGGGTAGCTGAGCGGGCGAAGGTCGTCCAGTCCAAAAATATGATCCGCATGGCCATGCGTGTAGAAGACGGCGTCTACGCGGGTTAATCCGGCCTGCAAGGCCTGCTCGCGAAAATCCGGGCCGGTATCGATGACCACTGCGCGTTCGCGGTCGCCGTCCTGCCAGCGCAAAAGCAGCGAAGGCCGCAGTCGCCGGTCATACGGATCCGCAGACGTACAGACGGCGCAGCCGCACCCCACCGTCGGAACTCCCATGGAAGTCCCCGTCCCAAGGAATGTGACTTGCCCTTCCATCCTTCGATCTGCCACCGCCTAGTGCTTGCCCGGCGGCGGCGGAGCCGGCACTCCCTGCAGCGTGATCATATTTGTCAGCTCCAGGAACGCCATCCGTACCTCAAACAGCACCGTCTGCAGCGTGCGGTCTTCGAGTTCGTTCAGATTGCCCTTGCTCTTCTCCGCCAGCACGCCCAGCATGTCGATGGTCTGTCGCGCTCCAAGAATGTCTACCCGCGGACGCTGGCCCTCCTGTGCGCCCGCCCCCATCTGAATCATGGCGGAGAGATACAACTGCTGCACCAGGTGCTCAAATCCCACCGGGGGCTGAGGGCCGACGGTCGGGTTCTGCGCCCGCACCAGATCTTCCAGCCGCTGGGCAGAGGCGTCGTAGGCCGACTTCTGCTGCAGGCTTTCCTCCGCTGTGGGCGCCGGTGGCATCTCCGGCATCTGTCCGTCGTCCTCCGCACCTTCCGCCGCAGGCGCCGCTTCCGGCAAGTCCTCCGGCACCACCAGACGCGGCCCTGCCGCCGGCTCAGCCGTCTCCGCTGCTTCCGCCGGGGCTGGCGTATGCTCGCGCTCCTCGTCCGCCTTCAACTTCCTGCGGTCAATCACCTCAAACTTCGGCGTGTCGGTCATATATCCAGCTTTCCCATTGGGGTTAGGTCCATACCGGCGGAAAAGTCATCAGCCGGGCCTCGCCCGTCTCGGTTCCCGCCTGGTATGTCAAAGGTTCTTTGTCGGTCTCCGCCTCGGCACGCAGCATGGCCAAGGCAAAGGTACGCTTGCTGCCGGACAACTCCAGAGAGGCCGCGCTCGTGATGTGCCCCGCGGCAGTTCCGCTCAGCGCCAGCTCCGCGCCGTGCTGCGGCAGGGGACCGGTCAACTCCAGGCTGCGCAAATGTTTATGCACGTTTCCGCGCGAGCGGATGCGCTCCACGATCTCCTGGCCCAGGTAGCAGCCCTTGCTGAAGTGCAGCGCGCGCATCTGCGCGGTCTCCTGCGGCAGGTCGCGCTCCATCATGTCCACGCCGTACACGGGAATCCCTTCCGCAATCCGGAAGGCCTCCAGCACCGTGGCTCCCACCGGCGTCGCGCCGGCCGTCGAGAGCGTGCGCCAAAGCCGCATCAGGCCCGCCGCTGGCGTCCAAAGGGTGTAATGCGGGGCCAGTGCGCCGTAGCCGCGCAGAATCTTCAAGTCCATCCCGTTCCACTCCACGCGCGTGGAGGTCATCGGTTCGGCAACTGTCGGCAAGCCCATACGGGCCAGCACCTCATCGGCCTGCGGACCGGTCAGGCCCAGCGCCGTTTCGCCTGCGCCCGGTTCCATGCCCAGCGGATGCAGTTCCACATCGTCCATGATGATGAACCGGTCCAGATGGCTCAGCAGGCGCTCGTACTGATGCGCGGCAATCTCCAGTTCCAAGGCCTCGCCCTCGCGCCACACCGTCAGGTCGCCCTGGATTCGCCCCTGCGCGTTCAGCACCAGGTTCCAGGCCCCGGTGTTGGAACCCAGGTCCTTGACCATGTTGGTGACCATTCCGCTCAGCCAGCGAAAGCGGTCTTCTCCGTGCACCGCCACCCGCCGCATCCAGCCCAGGTCGTGCACGGCGGCTCCGGTGAGCAGAGCCGCGGTTTCCGTCTCCGGCGCGTCTAACTCCCGTGGGGTCAACGCGCCACGATACTCCACCAGTTGAGGAGGCTTGGACGCTGCCAAAAGCGCCGTCAGCAGCGTAGCCGGTGTTGTCGAAGCAATGGCTGATTCCGTCATAACGTATGCAATTCCGGGCTCAGGCGCGCACTTTTTCTGTGCATTCGGCGCGCCACGCCGCATCCTGATTATAGCCTTGAGATACGATGCGCAACCCACCCAGGAGGGTACCTGCGCCCCAAGGGAGACCTCATGAAGTATCCATTTGCGGAAGCGCCAGCCGCCCGGCGCGTTTGGATTCCCGCCCTTCTGCTGGCTTTGGCCGCAGTCCTCATCCCGGCGGCCGGTGCCCAGGCAACGCCTGCTCCGAAGGCCCCCGCATCCCCGACGGCCAAAGACGCCCCCAAGACCCCCACCCAAATTACGCCGGAGCAAGCCAAGCAACTCTTCGGCCTGGTGGATCAGTTGCTCCAGTTCTCCAGCCAGGAGACCGGTCTGCCCATCAAGAGCGAAGTGAAGCGCCGGCTCACCACCCGCGAGGCCGTGGAGAGCTATCTGCGCGAGAAGTTTAATGACGACCAGGATGCCCGCCGCATGCAGCGAAGCGAAATTGTCCTGAAGAAATTCGGTCTGCTGGACCGCGACTTCGACCTCAAGCCATTCCTGCTGGCCCTGCTCAAGGAACAAATCGAAGCCTATTACGACACGAAGACAAAGACCGTGAATATGCTGAACTGGGTGAGTCCCGACGAGCAAAAGCCGGTGCTGGCACATGAGCTGACCCACGCCCTGCAGGACCAGCACGTGGACCTGACCAAATGGAGTGACCAGACACCCCCGGACGTCTCCACCAACTCCGCCGATGACACGGCCCACATAGCTAAGGACGAGCTTGACACCGCCCGCGAAGCCGTCACGGAAGGACAGGCCACGGCCGTCATGATGGACAACATGCTGAAGCCCATGGGCCGCAGCCTCATCAAGGACCCCGAGGTTGTCGAGCTGATCAAGCAGCAGATGAAGGGCTCGGCCGACTCGCCCATTCTGGCCCGCGCACCGCTTCTACTGTCAGAATCGCTTTTGTTTCCCTATCGCGAAGGACTCAGCTTCGAGCAGGACATCTGGATGGACAAAGGCCAGAAGGCTGCCTTCGCCGGCACGCTCGACCGCCCGCCTACTTCCACGTGGGAAATCATCAATCCCCGCGAATACGAACAGGGCCACATGCCGTCCGTGCCACTGCTGCCCAACATCCATCCCCTGGTGGACACGCTCTATCGGCCGTATGACATTGGTCAGGTGGGCGAGTTGGACGTGCAGATCCTCACCGGGTTGTTTGGCGGGGAGGATGCCGCCCGCGACCTGACACCGGCATGGGATGGAGGCATTTACTGGGCCGGCCAGATGCGCAGCGCCACGCCAGCCCAGCAGGCCAGCACAGGTTCCATCGCCCTCTTTTACCTTTCCGTCTGGAGGAGCGCAACCTCCGCCACGGACTTCGCCCGCCTGTATGCTTCCAACCTGGGCAATAAATACTCTGGCTTGAAACTGAACACGGCCGCCGCGGCAACCGCGCCCGCCAACGGTGATGTCGAAAAGGTCTACTCCACCAGCGAGGGTCCAGTGGTGCTTACCACACGCGGCAAAATGGCCTTCGTCTCGGAGAGTTTTCCGCTGCCGCTGGCACGTAAGCTCACGCAGTTGGTGCTGGATGCGCAAGGCACAGGAGCCATGCAGCTTGCCTCAAGATCTGGGCCAGCCCCGCCTGCCGTGAGTCCCGCGCAGTTGGTGCGTTCAGGTGCGGCGGCGCAAGAAGCTGCGTGGGCTCCTCAGCCGCTCACAGCCAGCTTTGTGCGCTTCTTTGCCAACTGCGGAGTGATGAAGGCCGCCGTGGAAGCCGGCCTGCGCGCGGCGCACTAATCTCGTATCCGGCAAAGGCGGCTCTGCTTCGGGCCGCCTACCAGCTTCGGGTTTACTTCTTCACCACCTTCACCAGCGCCAGGAACAGTTCGGTCCCCGGACCGAGTTGGATCTTGTTCTTCGTGCTGGTCATCTTCGCGCTACAGTCCGGGCCGCCCTGCGGATCCAGCTTAATATTCGGCAGGCCCACCACCACGCCTGGCCGGATGGTGCCGGGCTGCCCGCCCGGATTCAGATTCTCGTCCCAATCGCTTGTCTCGCCTCCCGTGGTCGGCGCTTCCCCGTGAATCCTCTTGTGCACCTCGTCCGGCAGCAGCACGCCCAGCAGGATCATGCGGACCGGCTGATTGGAGTGCCCCTCGCAGTCGGCGTGGTCAAACGCGAGAGACAACTCCGCCGAGTCAGGGCTTTTGGTGGAGGACGACGACACCACATGGGCGTAGATCACCGCACCCTCATTCAAAGTGCATCCCGGATAGGCCTCGCCCGTCGCCACATCAAACCAGACCTGCTTGCCCGGCTTCAGATGGCCCGAGTCCAGCGCGCCGGCCACCTTGACCCGGAGCGTTTGATTCAGCGGCATTCCGCCCGAGTCCAGCAGCGGACACTGCGCGGCGGGCTGGTCTGCCGGTGAAGCACCCGCCGGGGCCTGGGCAAATGCCGTGGCGGCGGAGACCGCCAGCAGGGCCGACAGGCAGGCAGCACCGCCAAAGGAACAGGAACTGCTTGAAACTTTGCGCATGGGACATCTCCAATCCATGGGTTAAAAACACAGGCAGTATACAAGCACTGACCCACACCAGGCGCCCGCGCGCGCCAGCCTCGTCAGGCGTTTTTGTGCACCAGATATTCGTCCACCAGCACGGACACCAGTACCGCCGTCGGCACGGAAACCAGCGCGCCCATGACCCCCGCCAAAGTCGAGCCCAGCAGTAGCGCGGCCAGAACGCTGAGCCCGGGCAGACCCACCCGCGTCTTCATGATGCGCGGAATCAGATAGGAATTTTCCAGTTGCAGATATACGACGTAAAACACTGCGACCCCCACCACCCGGCCCCAGGAGTCGATCGCCGCAACCAGCAGCGCAAGCACGACGCTCACCGCCGCGCCCAGCACCGGAATCACGTTCAGCATCCCCGTCAGCACGCCCAGCGCGTAGGCATAGCGCACGTCCAGCGCCAGGTACACCAGCGTGCTGCCTGCGCCGAGGATCAGCATAAGGCTGCCCTGCCCCAGCAACCACCTGCCCATCCGCATTTTGGCCCGCTGCAGCGTTGCGTCCAGTCGCGCTCGGTTCACCGGCTCAAAGAACGAGAGGAACCAGTGATAGGCCAGGTCGCCCTCCAGGATGAAGTAAATCGTGAGCACGAAGCCCGTGATAAACGTGGCCAGCTTGCCCGCCCAGCTGCGCAGGGACAACAGCAAGTATCCCGCAGCCTCGCTGGCAAAGCTTTGCAGCCGCACATTCAGGTCGTTTGGATTAATGCGATCGGCAAAGGGAATGTGCCGCAGCTTGTCCAGGAACGCCGGCGACCGCGTGGGCATCTCTCGCCCGAACTGCTGGAGGTCCTGAATGACCGGGGGCAGCGCCAGGAAGCCGAATGCCGTGACTCCTGCGGCCAGCAGCACAAGCAGCAGCAGGATAGCGTAACCCTTGAACGGCTGCCACTTTCCCACGCGCAGCGTGGACACTGCCTTGACCACCGGCGCCAACACCACGGCGAGCAGGCCACTGACATACAGCAGCACCAGCACGTCGCGCACCAGCCACGCCAAATAGCCGGCCAGCAGCAGCGATAGGCCAAACAGGATGTCTTTGCGCAAATCGCGCCCGGCGCCGGGGGTCTCGTTCATTCGTGCCATTCTACCCCCAGAGGCGCACGCGCTCCGGCGGTTTCCTGCTATTGGCTTCCGCCCAAAATGGATCCCACAATGCCGCCGAGCAGCGCACCGCCCGCCGCCGAGCCCACCTGGCTCCGTTCCTGCTGCGGCAGATACTCACTGATCTGGTGCGCCAGGCGTGAAATGGGCAGCGTTTGCAGCCACACCGTTCCCGGTCCGGTGAGTACTGCCAGGAACAGTCCATCGCCGCCGAAGATCATGTTCTTGATGCCCGGCACCGTTGTGATCTGGAACCCCACCGAGGACTGGAATGCGCCCACGTGTCCCGGATGCACCCGAAGCACTTCGCCCGGCGCCAGATTTTTCATTACCAGCTCACCGGAGAGCTCCAGCCACGCCGTGCCCGCGCCGCTCAGCTTCTGCAGCAGAAAACCGTCTCCGCCAAAAATGCCCGCGCCCAGCGACTGCTGGAATCCTACGCTCACCGCCACCTGCGGCGTGGCGCACAGGAAGCCGTGCCGGTGCACCATGTACTCCTGCCCTTGCCCCAGTTCCACGGGAACAATGTGGCCCGGCACCTTGGTGGCAAAGGACACGACGCCCGGATACTGCAAGGCGCGGTACTCGGTCATGAAGATGCTGCCGCCGCCCGCCACGCGCTTGAGGACTCCGAAAAGACCTCCGCCGCCGCCCATCTGGGTGTGCGTTGTCATCTGGATGGAAGCGGTCATCCATGAGAGCTCACCGCTCTCAGAGAAGACACTCTCATTGGGATCTAGCTGCACGTTCAGCACGGGCATGGTGGTGCCCTGAATCTGTGTTTGCATTGCGGAAAAAACCTCCTGTTGAGGAAAAGTGTACAAGCCCCGGGGAGCGCGCCGCACAGCAGCTCACCCCTCGGCAAATTCACCCGGACTCAAACAGCACCCGCTCTTCCAGCCCTTTGCGGTCCAGCGCCAAGTCCATTTAGAACCGCGCATCCTCGCTCTGCGGAAGGTACCCACGAATGCGCGCGCCGTGGCTCTCGGCCCGTACCCGCGCCAATCACCAGAAAAACCACGTGCTGCGCTGCCGCCATAACCCTTGAGGCTATCCTTCGGCCAGCCGGTGCCTCGCATCGGCGGCTTCCGCACCACGGCGCTTCCGTGTAAGCTGTCTGCCAGGCTCTTCCAGCGCTGCCACTTGTGTCGTCAGCGGCCATCACCAGAGGCTCAACCGCATGGAGCTCTACCAGCACCTTCCACCGGATGCCGTGAAAATCGTACTGGTTCTCTTCCTCTCCTTCCTCATCGGACTGGAGCGCGAAGAGCACAAAGTCGCCGTGACCCACTACTCGTTCGGCGGCGTCCGCACTTTTCCCCTGATCGGCCTGCTCGGCTACTCCATCGCGCTCGTCTCCGGCACGCAACTGCTCCCGCTCACCGTGGGCTTCCTGGTTATCGCCGCCTTCCTGCTGGTCTCTTACTCGCACAAGCTGTCGCGCACGGAGACGGCCGGGGTCACCTCGGAAATGTCGGGTCTGGCCACGTTCCTTGTGGGCTCGCTCGTCTGCTACGGCCACTTCTGGACCGCAACCACCCTCGCGGTCGCCAGCCTCATCCTGCTGGATCTGAAGGCCGCCCTGGAAAAGCTCGCCGCCCGCATCGAGCCCAACGAGATTCTCACCTTCGCCAAGTTTCTGCTGCTCACTGGCGTCATCCTTCCGGTGCTTCCCAACCAGAACTTCACGCAATTCCAGATCAACCCGTTCAAAACCTGGCTGGTCGTCGTCGCCATCAGCACCATCTCCTACCTGAGCTACGTGCTGCAAAAGCTCACCAAAGGCGGTGTGGTGCTGGCTGCCCTGCTGGGCGGCGCTTATTCCTCCACCGTCACCACCGTCGTTCTATCCCGCCGCGCCGCGAAGGAAGATCGCCCGCATCTGTTCTCCGGTAGCGTCCTCGTCGCTTCCGGCGTCATGTACCTTCGGCTCATCATTCTTCTCGCGCTCTTCAACCGCGCGCTGATGTTCCGGCTGCTCGTTCCCTTCGGAGCGCTCGCCGCCCTTGCCGTTCTGGCCGGCTGGCTCTGGACCCGTCGCGCCGACGCCGACGCTCAGGCCCTCGAGCGCGAGTTTGAGCCGAAAAACCCCCTCGACCTGCTGACGGCATTCTTCTTCGCCGGGCTATTCCTTGCCATGCTGGTGGCCACGCACCTGGCTGTGACCTACCTGGGCAGCGGCGGCCTCGACACCCTGGCCGCGGTCATGGGCGTCAGTGACGTGGACCCGTTCATCATGGGCCTGACGCAGTCCGCAGGCAGCCTCACCCCGCTCAACGAGGCGGCCGTGGCCATCCTGATTGCCGCGGCCAGCAACAACGTCGTTAAAGGCATCTACGCTTACTCGCTTTCCGACCGCAAGACGGGCCTGCAGAGCCTCGTTTTTCTTCTTGCCCTGGCCGCCGTCGGCCTCATCCCCCTGGTCTGGCTGCTGGATTAGCCGCGCCTCTTTCCGCCCGCCTTGCTTTAGGATGAAGGCAGCGTGCAAACGATACGAGTCGACACCCCTTCCGCCCAATACGATGTGGTTACCGGCAGCGGCCTGCTTGCTTCTCTGGCGCCGCGCATCCAGCGCGTGGCCGGCCGGCTGCCGCGCCGCGTCTTTGTCCTCACTTCGCCGGAAATCTGGGCTCTGTGGGGCGATGCCTTCCTGGCTTCGTTTCCTGAGCCGCCGATCGCGCTCTTTCTGCACGCCGGCGAAAAGCACAAGACGATGGCCAGCGTGGAAAAACTCCTCCGCCAGATGATTGCCGCGGGAGGCGACCGCAGCTCGCTGCTCATCGCCTTCGGCGGCGGCATCGTGGGCGACGTGGGCGGATTTGTGGCTGCCATTTTCATGCGCGGTATCCGCTACGTGCAGGTTCCTACCACGTTTCTCGCGCAGGTTGACTCCTCAGTCGGCGGCAAAACCGGCGTCAACCTGCGGGAAGGCAAGAATCTGGTCGGGAGTTTCCACCATCCGGTCGCCGTGTTTGCGGACATCGACGTGCTGGGCACGCTGCCAGACCGCGAACTCCGCGCCGGCCTGATGGAAAGCGTGAAGGCGGGCATTATCCGCGACCGCGCCCTGGTCCGCTTCATGGAAGAGCAGGCTCAGGCCATTCTTCGCCGTGAACCTCGCGCGCTCGGAAAAGTCATTGCCGCCTCCATCCGAATGAAGGCCGGCGTCGTCCACCGCGACGAGCGCGAAGGCGGCCTGCGCATGATTCTCAACCTGGGCCACACGCTTGGCCACGCCCTGGAACAGGCCACCGGCTACCGCAAGCTTCTCCATGGCGAGGCCGTCGGCTGGGGCATGATCGCTGCGCTGCAGCTTGCCCGCACACGCGGCACCCTCTCCGCCGCCCAGTTTGAGCGACTGGAGAACCTGATCCATCGCTACGGCCCGCTTCCTCCGCTGAAGGTGCGCGCTGCCCGCCTTGTCGCCGCTTCCGGCGCGGACAAAAAAAACTCCGGAGGCGTGCGCCGCTTCGTGCTGCCCGTCGGCATCGGCAGCGCAACGGTTGTGGAAGACGTAACGCCGGCCGAGTTGGAAGTCGCCGCAAACTTCATGCTAGGCTGCGCCCGAGAGCGTCGCGCCTGATGCCCGCCACCGGCGCCAAGCCGCAGGGAGCCGCGGACGAGGCCAGCGCCGCGCGCTCCGTGCAGCAGATGTTCAACAGCATCGCTCCGCGCTATGACTTGCTCAACCATGTCCTTTCGGCCAATATTGACCGCCTCTGGTGGCGCCGGACCGCGCGCCGCTTCCGCAGCGTGCTGGCCCGGCCGGACGCTGCCATTCTCGACATCTGCTGCGGCACCGGCGACATGACCATGGCCCTTCTGCGCCACCGGCCGACCGGCGCGCGCCCCATTCTTGCAGCTGATTTTGCCCACGCCATGCTCAGCCGCGGCGCGCAGAAATTCTCCGGCCGCGGGGCTCTCCCCATGGAGGCCGACGCGCTCCATCTGCCCCTGCGCTCCCAGTCGCTGGACCTGGTGGTGACGGCCTTCGGCTTCCGAAATCTGGCCAATTACGAGGCCGGCCTGCGCGAGTTCCACCGCGTCCTCCGCCCCGGAGGACAGCTCGGAATTCTCGACTTCAGCGAGCCTGGCGGCTTGATCGGCAAGGCTTACGCCGTCTACTTTCGCCGCATCCTGCCCGCCATCGGCCGCCTCATCTACGGTGCAGACGGGCCGTACAATTATCTGCCTTCTTCCGTGGGCGATTTCCCGCCGCCGGAGCAAATGCTCCGCCTGATGCAGTCTGTCGGATATAGCGATTGCGCCTGGCAGCCATACACCTTCGGCATCGCCGGGTTGTACACCGCAACTCGCTCCGCGTTAGCCTAGGTAAGCCATGCCTTCCGCCGCCGCCAGTTCGAGCTTGCCCGGCCCAGCCGCCCACTCCGCGGAAAAGCGCCACGTCGCCCTCCAGTCCATGCTGGCCGCGGCGGCAATGACGGTGCTCAAGCTTCTCGCGGGCATCTTCTCCGGTTCCCTCGGTGTCCTGTCGGACGCGGCCCACTCCGGCCTGGACCTTACCGGCGCCATGCTCACCTTCTTCTCCGTCCGAGTCTCAGACAAGCCGGCCGACGAGGATCACACGTACGGCCACGGCAAAATCGAAAACATCTCCTCCTTTGCCGAGGCTGGTCTCATGGCCGTCTCCTGCATTTGGATCATCTGGGAAGCACTGCATCGCATCTCTCGCCACATGGTGGATCTGCGCCACTCCATCTGGCCCATCCTCATTCTGATCACCTCCATCGGCGTGGACTACTGGCGCTCCCACCAGCTTGCCGCGGTGGCCCACCGCACCGGCTCCCCGGCCCTGGCCACGGACGCGTTTCACTTCGCTTCCGACATCTGGTCCACGCTTGCCGTGCTGGTCGGCCTCGTCGCCAGTTGGTACGGTCAGTCCTTCCACATCGACTGGCTTCGCTACGCCGACCCCTTCGCAGCCGTCGTTGTCTCCCTCATGATCCTGCGAATCACCACGCAGCTTACGCGCGAAACCATCGGCGTGCTCATGGACCGCATTCCCGCGGAAACCCGCCAGCGCATGATTCGCGAAGTCCAGCAGGTCCAGGGCGTTCTGGCCGTGGAGCAGGCACGCGTACGCCGCTCCGGACCCTCTTATTTCGCTGACCTCACCCTCGCCCTCCCACGCAATTACACCTTCGAGCACACTGGCGAGCTGGTTCGCGAAGCCACCATCGCCGTGCAACGCGCACTGCCCGAGGCGGACGTCGTGATCCACACCATCCCCCGCCAGGGCCGCGCGGAAAACATTTTCGACCGGGTCCGCGCCGTGGCCGCGCGCAACAACGTCTCCGTCCACGAGCTCAGCGTTCAGTCCCACCGTGGCCGTCTCCGCGTGGAGCAGCACGTGGAGCTGGATGAAACCATGACCCTGCTGGCCGCGCACAGCTTCGTCACTGCCATGGAAGCGGAAATCCTCCGCGAGACCCCCGAAGTTGACTCCGTGATTACTCACATTGAGAGCGAGCCGGCCACCATTGAGCAGCCGGAAGACCTGGTGGAAGAGGACCGCATGCTCACCGAGGCCCTTCGCGCCGCCGCGCATTTCTATCCTGAGATTGCCGACGTTCACGAAATCTCAATTGGCCGCGCGGGGGAGCACATCGTTCTCAGTTGTCACTGCTCCCTGCCGGACCAGCTCCCAATGGCGCGCGTGCATGAGGTGATTACGGCGCTCGAGGATCGCTTCAAACTAGGGTGCCCGGAGGTTTCCCGCGTTACCATCCACCCGGAACCGGTCACCGATAATACGCGTTGAGGTCAGGGAGGGCCGCACGATGATTGTCCACAGCGATTGGAAGCACGACGAGGTCTTTCAAGCCTCCAATGAAAACGGCAACGCCATCGTCCTCGACGGCGACAGTGCGCATACGCACGGCCCAAGTCCCGTGGAGGCCGTGTTGATGGCACTCTGCAGCTGCACATCCGTGGATGTGGTCAACATTCTAAAAAAGAAGCGCCAGCCGCTCACCGGTCTTCGCGTTTCCGCCCGGGCCGCGCGTGCGGAGACGGCACCCAGGGTTTTCACCCACATTCACCTCACGTACACGGTGCACGGCCGCCTCAGCCGCAAGGCAGTGGAAGATGCTGTTTCGCTCTCCAAGAACAAGTACTGCACCGTGTCCAAAATTCTGGAGAAGGCGGCGCCCATCGATTACGAAATTGTCTATACCGACGGAGAGCCCGAGCCATGAAACCGCATTTCCTCCTCGGCTTTTTCCGCACGGCTTCGCTGCTCATGCTGCTGGTGGTCCTTGCCCTGCTTTCGGCCATCGCCACCATGCACTTTGCCATTCACGGCGCGGAGGTGCAGGTGCCCTCACTCAACGGCATGACGGTGACAGAAGCCCGCAGCGAGGCAGCGGGCATGGGCCTGAACCTGGACGTGGATAACCGCTATTACTCGGCGGAAGTTCCCGCCGGGCACATTCTCACCCAATCGCCCGCCTCCGGCACCATCGTTCGGCGGGAGTGGCGCGTGCGCGTTTCAGAGAGTCTTGGGCCCCAGAAGGTGGACGTCCCCAGCATCGTGGGGGCCGATGAGCGCCTTGCCGCCCTCGAGCTGCGCCGCGCGGGCCTCGAGGTGGGTGCGTCCGCGCATTTGCCGGACGTCGATGCCGCCGAGGGAGTTGTGATCGCGCAGGACCCTCCGCCGCACGCTCAGGGCATTGAGCAGCCCAGCGTCAACGTGCTGCTGGCTGCGCCTCCCCGGCAAGGGCCGGACGGCTACGTCATGCCGGATTTCACAGGCATGCCCATCGTCGCCGCGCAGGCGCTGCTTGCAAACGTCGGCCTCCAGTCCGCGGTACCCAGTTTTGCGGACGTGTCCGTGCAGCCCGTTGGCTCCGGTTCGGAACCGCCGCGGCTGCCCATTCCGCCGGGAGCCGTGCTGGCCCAGGATCCGGCACCCGGAGCCCGCGTCGACCAAACCATGCAGGTCAAGTTCACCGTCGCCAAGTAACCCCGTCGTTTCTCGCCCTTGCCGCATCTAAACCAGGAACCCATGTCCACGCCCACAAATCCGGTTCCGGGAGCCGACCCCGCACAGGCCCATCGGTTTGAGCATGCCTGGCGCGCCATGCGCCATCGCAACTTCCGCCTCTTCTTCGGCGGCCAGAGCATCTCGCTCATTGGCACCTGGATGACGCGGATTGCCACGTCGTGGCTCGTCTACCGGCTTTCGCATTCCGCGCTGCTGCTCGGCACGGTTGGCTTTGCCGGGCAGATTCCCACCTTCCTGCTTGCGCCTTTCGCCGGCGTACTCGTCGACCGCGTCGACCGGCGCAAGGTCCTTCTCTGGACTCAGGCTCTGGCCATGCTGCAGTCGCTGGCGCTTGCCTGGCTCACCCTTTCCCATCGCATCACCATTGCGGAAATTCTCGCTCTCAGCATCCTGCAGGGCATCGTCAACGCTTTTGACATGCCCGGCCGCCAGGCCTTCATGGTTCAGATGGTCAATGACCGCGCCGACCTCTCCAACGCCATCGCCATCAACTCCTCAATGGTCAACACCGCACGGCTCATCGGCCCATCGCTTGCCGGCGTGCTCATCGCCGCCACCAATGAGGGCTGGTGCTTCCTTGTCGACGGCGTAAGTTACATCGCCGTCCTGGCATCTCTTCTGATGATGCGCATCCCCGCGTCCACCGGCCCGCGCGCCGCCGCCTCCATGCTGGCGCAACTCCACGACGGCTGGACTTACGTCTCGCGCTCGATCCCCATTCGCACCATCCTGATGCTGTTCGCCGTGCTCAGCCTCATGGGTTGGCCCTTCATGGTGCTTATGCCCATCTTTGCCGCGCAGGTTCTGCATGGCGGTCCCAACACGCTCGGTTTTCTGATGGGTGCGGTCGGCGTGGGCTCGCTGATTTCCGCCCTCGCCCTTGTGGTTCGCCGTTCTGTCCGCGGCCTCACGCGGACGATTCCCGTGGCCGCGGTCGTCTTTGGCGCGGGTCTTATCGGCTTCGGCTTCTCCCACTCCTTCTGGCTTTCCATTCCCCTCATGTTCGTCACCGGTTTTGGCATGATGCAGGGCCTCACCGCCAGCAACACGATTGTGCAGACGCTCGTTGAAGAGGAGGTGCGCGGCCGCGTCATGAGCTACTACACCATGGCCTTCGTCGGCATGGCTCCCTTTGGCAGCCTCCTGGCCGGCGCACTCGCGCACGCCATTGGCGCCCCGGACACCGTCATCGTCAGCGGCGTTGCGTGCATCCTTGGGGCGATCTGGTTTTGGTCGCAACTCACCCGCATTCGCCGGGACATGCGCCCCATTTACGAACGCCTGGGCATTGTCCCCCTGGCCAATGTGGAAGTGGAAAAAGCTGCCGAAGCATGATTTCTTTTCCGCCCGCTCGCTGCGCTTGCCGGCGACGCACTATCATGGCAGCGTCAGCGCAATTCCAGCTTTGCGTTGGTGGAGTGAATCAAACCAAGGAAACGCCCATGGGACTCAGCGAAGACCTTGAACGCATCGCCCTGCAGGAACGCGATCTCGTGTTCCAGCAATTCAACGCGAAGACCGCATGGGAACTCGGCATGCGCCTTATGACCATTGCCATGGAGCGCAAGCTGGCCGTCGTCATCGACATTCGCCGCTTCGGCCAGCCGCTCTTTTACCTGGCGCTCGACGGCACCACGCCCGACAACTTCGAGTGGGTTCGCCGCAAGTGCAACACCGTCGCCCGCTTCCATCGCAGCTCGTACGCCATAGGCCTCAAAGAGAAGCTCAAGAACGAAGCCCTCCTGGAGAGTCAAGGACTCGCGATGGCCGACTACTGCACCCACGGCGGAGCGTTTCCCATTACCCTCGCGGGCAGCGGCGTGATCGGCAGCATCACCGTCTCCGGCCTGCCCCAGCGCGAAGACCACGAACTCGTCGTCAAAGCCCTCTGCGCCGCGCTCGGCTACCAATACCAGATGTACCGCTTGCCAAAAGAGGAGTAGCGCTTAGCCTGCCCGGTCCAGACGCACCACAAAGAAGCCGTCTGTGCCAAAGGCGCCGGGCAGCAGCCGCAGCCAGCCCTCGCGCGATACGCAGCCCGCCAGCCGCTCCGCGCCTTCTGCAGTCAAAACACCTTCGCGCATCAGTTCATCGATTCGAGCCGCAAGCGAAACCACTCGTGTGTCGGCCCGCTCAGCAAGGACTGCGCGGACCACCTCTTCGTTCTCCTCCGGTTCCAGCGAACAGGTGGAATAGATCAGCTGCCCGCCCGGCCGCACCGCCTGCAACGCTCCCGCCAGAATTGCCCTCTGCCGTTCATCCTGCCGCGGCAAATCCTCCGCGTGAAGCCGATGGCGAATCTCCGGGTTCCGCCCCAGCGTCCCGGTTCCGCTGCACGGGACATCGGCCAACGCCGCGTCGTAAGCGCTCTCATTTGTAAGCGCCGTCGCATCTTCCAGACGGCACTCCACGAGCTCGCCGAGTGCCCGCAACCGCTCCTTCAGCTGGGCCAATCGCGGCTCACTGGCTTCGCACGCCACCACGCGGCTTGCCGGATTCCGCTCCGCAAGAATCAGCGTTTTGCCACCCGGCGCCGCGCAGCAGTCCAGCAGCACATCGCCGCGCCCGGCCAGCTCCGCCACCAGTTGCGAGCCTTCATCCTGCAGGCGCACGCGCCCTTCGCGAAACGCCGACGTCGCCGTCACATCTCCGGCCACTACCACGCGAGCTGCGGCCAACAAAGCTCCCGGGCGAAACTCCAGGCCCGCCTCGATCAACTCCGCCTCCGCGTCGGCATCCACCATGCGAAGCGCCACGGTCGGCTGTCGTTGTCCATGCGCGCAAATGGCCCGCGCCGCTTCCAGGCCAAAGAGACGCGCCCAGCGTTCCACCATCCATACCGGATGCGCGTACGCCAAGGCAATATCGGCAGGACCATCTTCAGAAAAGTGAAACGGTGGAGCCGCGGCGAGTTTGCGCAAAACAGCGTTGACCATCCGAGCGGCAAAGTGGTGTCCCGCCTGCTTAGTCAGTTCCACGCTCTCGTCAATTGCAGCCCGCGCCGGAATCCGGTCCATCTGCCGCAGTTGGAACGCGCCGAGCCGCAGCGCAATGCGAACCGCCTCCTCCAGTTTTGCGTTGGGTTTTGCCAGCAGAGCCCGAACCTCGTGGTCCAGCCGAATCTGCCACCGCAGGACGCCCAGCACCAGCGCCGTTGCCAGGTTGCGATCCGATGCACCCAGCGCTGTCACTGCTCTGCCGCGCAACAGGTCGTCGGAGTGCGAGTGTCCGCTCTCGACCTTCCTGAGAATGTCAAAGGCCGCTTTGCGCGCCGCAGAAGCTCCCGCCATCGCCGTCAACCGAGCCGCGCGCCGGGCGCCAACTGCATGCCGCGCAGGAACTCCGCCGCCGTCAGCCGCTTTTTGCCTTCGAGTTGCAGCTCCTTCAGCTCCAGCCAGGTGCTCTGCGCGCAGCGCACCAGCAGCCGATGGTTCTCCACGCGAACGGTGCCCGGTTCCGCCGGCGCAACACCTTCGCCTGGTAACGTCTCCATGGCGTGCACAATGAGCTTCCTGCCGCCGAGTGCCGTATACGCTCCCGGCCATGGCTGGAATCCGCGCCAGCGATTCATGAGTTCCGTCGCCGTCCGTGCGGCAAAGTCCATCTGCCCATCCTCGCGGCTCAGCATCGGAGCCAGTGTCGCCTGTGAGTGATCCTGCGTCCTGGGCCCAATGCTGCCGTCCGCCAAGCCCTTCAGCGTCTCGACCATCAGCGGCGCACCTGCCTCCGCCAAAGCACCAAACAGGTCTGCGGCCGTCTGCTCCGGCGCAATCGCCAACTCCTGCTGCAGCAGAATCGGCCCCGTGTCGAGGCCTTCTTCCAGAAGCATCGTCGTATTGCCGGTGACCGTTTCGCCCATTGCCACCGCCCACTGGATCGGCGCCGCCCCGCGAAACTTTGGCAACAGCGAGGCATGCAAATTGATGCATCCCAGCCTCGGCAAGGCCAGCATCCAGGGCGGAAGGATGCGCCCATACGCGACAACGACCATCGCCTCCGGGGCAATCGCCTCCAGCCGCGCGCGAAGTTCCTGGTTATTGCGAATCTTGTCCGGCTGCGTCACAGCCAGACCGGCGACCAGCGCCGTCTGCTTGACCGGCGGCGCAGCCATCTCCTGCGTGCGCCCCACTGGCCGGTCCGGCTGCGTCACCACCAGCGGAACTTCATGCCCCGCCTGAAGCAGCGCCTCAAGCGTGGGCACAGCAAAGCGCGGAGTCCCGCAGAAGACCAGTCTCACCGGCTTACCATCGGCCTTCACGCTGCAGCTTGCGAATCTTGCGGAGCGCCAGGTCGCGCTTGAGCCCGCTCATGCGAAAAATGAACAGCATCCCGTCGAGGTGGTCAATCTCATGCTGGAACGCGCGCGACAGCAGTTCCTCGCCCTCCAGTTCGAACCATTTGCCGTGCTCGTCCTGCGCCCGGACGCGCACCCTGTCCGCGCGGACCACCTTTTCGCGGATCTCCGGAATGCTCAGGCAGCCCTCTTCCTCATACTGCCTTCCTTCGCGCTCAATAATCTCGGGGTTCACCAGGACCAGCTTGTCTTCCGGGTCTTTCCCCTGGCTTAGGTCAATTACCGTAAGCCGCTTGGACACGCCCACCTGCGGTGCCGCCAGCCCGATGCCCTGCGCGGCGTACATGGTCTCGAACATGTCGTCCACCAGCTTCTGCAGCTTGTCGTCAAATTCCGTTACCGGTTCTCCCGGCTGCTGCAGCACCGGCTCAGGATATTTCACAATTGTCAGCTTCATTTCCGTTGCCTTAGTAGCTCCGTATCTGATCTATGTAGCCATGAAAATTCCGTTTCATCTCCGCGGCGGAGTCGCCACCAAACTTCTGGAGGGCCAGGCCCGCCACCGTCATTGCCACCATGGCTTCCGCTGCCACCCCCGCCGCCGGAACCACGCAGATGTCACTGCGCTCGTAGCTTGCGCTGGTTGCCTCGCGGGTGTCAAAGCGGACGGACTCTAGCGGCCTCCGCAGCGTGGAAATCGGTTTCAGGTAGCCGCGAATCACCAGGTCCTCGCCGTTGGAAACACCGCCCTCCATGCCGCCCGCGTTGTTCTGCTCGCGGGTAAAGCGCGTCGGCTTGCCTTCGTCCTCGGCCGCATAGTGGATTGCGTCATGTACGGTGGAGCCGAACGACTGGGCCGCCACCACTCCGCGGCCAATCTCCACGGCCTTGACCGCCTGCAGGCTCATCACGGACCACGCCAGCAGCCCATCCAGCCGCTCGTCCCAGTTGGCGTAAGTGCCCAGGCCGGCCGGCACGTTGTGCACCACCACCTCAAACACGCCACCTACCGTGTCGCCGGTGCGGGAGGCGTGCTCCACTTCTTCCTTCATGCGCGCCTCGGTCTCGGCGTCCACGCAGCTGAGCAGAATCTCCTTCTGCTTCGCCACCGCGGCAATCTCGTCCCACGTCGCCGTCCGTTCCAACTCCACGCGGCCCACGCGGAGGACGTGACTCGCAATCTCCATGCCCAGCTCGCGCAGCAGCAGCTTGGCAAACGCACCCGCCGCCACCCGCGCCGTGGACTCCCGTGCCGAGGCCCGCTCCAGCACATACCGCGCGTCTGCAAAGTTGTACTTCAGCGCGCCGGCCAGGTCTGCGTGGCCTGGCCGCGGCGAGGCAACCGCTTGGTGTTTGGCCGGGTCCCCTGCCTCCACGGGCAACTTTTCTTCCCAGTTTTTCCAGTCGCGGTTCACAATTTCAATCGCAATCGGCGATCCGATGGTCTTGCCGTGTCGCACACCGCTGAGCACATGTGCTTTATCGGTCTCAATCTTCATGCGCCCGCCCCGGCCATAGCCCTGCTGGCGGCGCCACAGATCGCGATTCACAAATTCCAGGTCCACGGGCACTCCGGCCGGCATGCCAGACACCAGCGCAATCAGCGCCTCCCCGTGCGACTCTCCTGCAGTGGAAAAACGGATCATATCTTTATGATTGTACCGGGGCTGGCGCATAAAAAGCATCACCCGCCCCCCTCCGTCGCCTCAGGATGCCGCAGTTCCGCTACAATCCTTGCGTGACCACGAGCCTCTTTGACTTGTACAAGATCGGCATCGGTCCCTCCAGTTCCCACACCATGGGTCCCATGCGCGCAGCCTGCCGGTTCGCGCGCGACCTCACCGCAAACGGCCTGCTTCCCTGCGTGACCAGCGTCCAGGCCGAGTTGTTCGGATCGCTGGCCCTCACCGGCCTGGGCCACGCCACGGATCGCGCCGTCCTTCTGGGCCTCTCAGGCTTGGATCCCGCGTCCATCGATCCGGCGACCATTGAGGCCACCCTCGAAGCTATCCGCACCAAGCAACAACTCGCGCTCGCCGGCTCGCACCTCATCCCCTTCCATGAGCCACGCGATCTCCAATTCCACACTGACCAAATGTTTCCTCCCGGCGCGCAATTGCGGCATCCCAATGGCATACGACTCACCGCATTGGAAGCCTCCGGTGCAGCGCTTGAACAGCGTACCTTCTTTTCCATCGGCGGCGGCTTCATTGTGCAGGACGGCGGCGAACCGTCCGCTGCCTCCGCGCAGCCCACGATCCCGTTTCCCTTTCACAGCTCCGCGGAACTGCTCACGCTTGCGAGCACCCATGAGCTTTCCATCAGCCAGCTCATGCTGGAAAATGAGTGCGCCCTCGCGCCGCGCGACGCCGCTCTTGCGCCTGTCGAGTTTGTCCTCCAGGGCATCGATCATATCTGGAAGACCATGCAGGACTGCATCGCACGCGGCATCGCTACGGAAGGCATCCTTCCCGGCGGCCTCAACGTCCGCCGCCGCGCCCATCGCCTGGCTGAGCGCCTCCGCGGGCACGAAGTCGAGGGGCTCAGCAGAGACCCACTGGCTGCGCTGGATTGGCTCACCGTGTACGCCATGGCCGTGAATGAAGAAAATGCATCCGGGGGTCGCGTGGTGACCGCGCCCACCAACGGCGCTGCCGGAGTTGTTCCCGCAGTTGCACAGTATTACGACCGCTTCATTCCCGACTCTGACCACGAAGGCCTCATCCGCTTCTTCCTCACCTCGGCGGCCATCGGCATCCTCTATAAGGAGAACGCTTCCATCAGCGGAGCCGAGGTCGGCTGCCAGGGCGAGGTCGGCGTGGCCTGCTCTATGGCAGCCGGTGGACTGACCGCTGCGCTCGGCGGCACCAACGGACAAGTTGAGCACGCCGCGGAAATTGCCATGGAGCATAACCTGGGCATGACCTGCGACCCCATCGGCGGGCTGGTGCAAATCCCCTGCATCGAGCGCAACGCGATGGGCGCCGCCAAGGCCGTCCACGCCTCACGCATCGCCCTCAGCGAGTCAGAAGAACACAAGGTCTCGCTCGATCAGGTCATCCGCACCATGTACCTGACCGGGCTCGACATGCAATCCCGCTACAAGGAAACCAGCCAGGCCGGCCTTGCCCTCAACATCATCGAGTGCTGATGCTTTCAACCAATTGACGCCTCGCGCGCTCCCATCTTCCGCTTCGGGCGTCATATCCATTTTGAGGAATGCCCATTGAACTCTGCCGAGAATCCGACCCCCGAAGAACTTTCTGGCGCAGCTGCGTTGCCTGCCTCTCAGCCGCCCACGCTTGCGCCTGCATGGCACACGGCGCTTCTCATTGGCGGAATTATTGCCCTGTCCGTTGCCGGATCCTCGCGCTTTACTGCGGAGCAGCAGTTGCCCGGCCGCCTGGCCACCTACGCGGCCACGGCCGGCATGGAGCTGCTGCTGCTCGGCTGGGTGTTGCTCGGCCTGCGCCTGCGCAGAGTCTCACTTCGCTCAGTCATCGGAGCCGCGTCGCTCCGGCCGCGCTCTATCGCGCGCGACCTCGGCATAGCCCTCGTCTTCTGGCTCATCTCCCTGATGGTGCTCGGCTCGCTCGGCTTTCTGTGGACACGCGTGCAGTCAGCCATCACGCATCAGCCCGCCGTGCACAGCCCCTTCCTTCCCGGCTCATCGGAAACGAAAACCGCAAGCAAGCTCGCGCGCATCGCTCCGCAAACTCCGCGTGAAGTGGCTGGATGGGCCTTGCTCTGCGTCTTTGTCGGATTCGTGGAAGAGCTTGTGTTTCGCGGCTATTTACAGGGTCAGTTCATCGCATGGACACACGGAAGTAACGTGGCCGGCGTGCTCTTCTCGGCCATTCTCTTCGGTGCGGCACACGGATATCAAGGCCTTCGCAACATGGTGCTACTCTCAGTCTTCGGCGCGCTCTTCAGCCTTCTTGCGCTTTATCGCCGCGGCCTGCGGCCATGCATGTTTGCGCATGCGTGGCAGGATTTGTTCGCCGGCATCGCACTCGGAATCCTGCACTCGCGCCATCTCGTCTAGCTTCCCGGTTTCGCACGCAATTTCGGTGTTGAGAATTGTTGCCACTTTTTCCACTTTGCTGACGTTTTTTGCTTGACACTGAGCAAGCATGAATCTATACATTCCTCATCTGCACTAAGTTGTGCAGCTTCGATGCAACCCATCGACAAGGGAGAATAGGAAAATGGCAACCAAGAAGGCAGCCAAGAAGGCACCCGCGAAGAAGGCCGCGAAGAAAGCCGCGAAGAAGAAGTAACGGGTAAACCAACCAAAAGGCAACACTGAGGGGGACGCTTCCAGCGTCCCCCTCAGTGTTTCTGCGGAAGGATTACACTCGTATTCGTATTGCAGCCTTGGAGCAAGACCTATGACACGCCGCCGCTGGATCGCTGAACACTGGGATGAAGCCACCGCAACGCTGGTCGGCACGCAAGCGGATCACCTTGCGCGCGTCCTGCGCGCACAGCCCGGAATGCGGGCCGATGTCGTCGCCGGCGGACACGTCTTTCACGCGGAAGTTGCCGCGGTGAGTGAGGGAGAAGTCCGCTTCAACCTGCTTGCCGAGCTGAGCGCCGAGCCTGCACTGCCCGTCACGCTCGTCCTCGCCGTCTACAAGTTTGACCGCATGGAATGGGCCATCGAAAAGGCCACCGAGCTGGGCGTACAGGACATTGCGCCCGTGCTCACACGCCGCACGGAGAAGCATCTTGCGCAGGGCGCCCTAAAGCGTGCCGAGCGCTGGCGCCGCATTGCGCAGGAAGCTTCCAAGCAATCCCGACGCTCCGACGTGCCTGTGGTACACGATCCGGTTCTGCTCAATCTGCGAGCGCGCACAGCGTCCAGCGCCACGCGCATCGTGCTCGCCGAACAGGAGCGTTCCACCACCCTGCGCAACGCCATGCAGGAGCTTCTCGATTCTTCACAGAATGATTTGCCCGCGCTGGAAATTGCCATTGGTCCAGAAGGCGGATGGGCTCCCGACGAGGAAGCGCTCTTTGACGCGAATGGCTGGCGCAGCGTCTCGCTCGGACCGCGCATCCTGCGCGCGGAAACCGCCGCCATCACCGCGCTCGCCGTGATTGCATCGTTTTTAGAGTAGGAAAATTGTGCTGTTGCGCATGCTTTACAGGGAGACGCCGCGCTTCCACGGAATGAAGTCGTTCTGGCCGAGCAGTTCGGCCTTGGTGTGCCGCTCGCCGCTCGCCACTTGCATGCTGAACTCGAGAAGCTTTGCCGCGCACTCGGCAATCGTCGCCTCGCCGGTGACAATCCCGCCCGCGTCAAAGTCGATGATGTCGCTCATCCGCTCTGCCAGTGCAGAGTTGGACGAGATCTTCACCACCGGCGCCACCGGGTTCCCGGTTGGGGTGCCAAGACCCGTGGAAAACAGCACCAGATTCGCACCCGAGCCGGCCTGCGCGGTCACGCACTCCACATCGTTGCCCGGCGTACACAGCAGGTTCAGTCCCGGCGTCGTCGCATACTGCGGATAATCGAGCACATCCTGCACCTGGGACACGCCGCCCTTGCGCGCGGCGCCCGCGGACTTGATGGCATCCGTAATCAGGCCATCCTCAATGTTGCCCGGCGAGGGATTCATTTCAAACCCCGACTGCACGGCACGCGCCCGCGCTGAGTAGGCATGCATCAGGTCATAAAAGCGCTGCGCCAGCGCATCGTTCGCGCACCGGTTGATCATCTCCTGTTCCACGCCGTGCAGTTCTGGAAACTCGCTCAGCAGCGTTCTGCCTCCCAGTTCCACCAGCAGATCGGACACATATCCAATGGCCGGATTTGCCGAGACGCCGCTGAACCCGTCCGACCCTCCACACTTCAATCCCACCGTCAGCGCGGACAGGGGCGCGTCCGCTCGCTCCACACGATTGGCTTGCTCCAATCCCGCGAAGGTCGCGTCCAGCGCCTGCGTCATCAGTGCCGTCTCGCGGCCCGACCGCTGCTGATCAAACACCAGCATGGGCTTGCGCAGCTCCGGATCGCGCGTGCGCAGTTCGTCCATGAGAAGGCTTGCCTGCGCGTGCTGGCAACCCAGACTCAGCACCGTCGCGCCGGCCACATTCGGGTGGTGAATGTAGCCGGCCAACAGGCCGCAGAGCGCCTGCGCATCCTGCCGCGTTCCGCCGCAGCCACCCTGATGCGTCAAGAAGCGGATGCCGTCTACATTCGGGAACACCCTCTCCGCACGGCCCAGTGCCCGCTCCGCCGCCGCATCCTCACTCTTGGCATGCCCCATCACCAGTCGGCGCACATGCTCGCGATAGCCATTCCGCGCCCCGCTGTAGCCCAGCTCCTCTTCCAGCGCCTCGCGCATGCGATCTACGTTGCGGTTCTCACAGAACACCAGCGGCAGCACCAGCCAATAATTTCTGGTGCCCACCTGCCCGTCTCCGCGGGGATAGCCGCGGAAGGTTCGCCCCTCCCATGCGGTTGCGTCCGGGAGCGCAAACTCCACAGGATGCCGCCGCGCCTCATACTCGTCCGCGCGATGGCGCACATTGCGCGTCGACAGCAGCCCACCCAGGCGGATGGACTCCGTGGCCTCGCCCACCACCATTCCGTACATGCGAATCAAATCGCCCGGTTGCAGGTCCTGGATCGCCATCTTGTGCTTGGCGGGTATTGGCTCCGTCGCATGGCAGCGAATGTCGCCAAATTGCGCCACCTCGCCGGTCGCCAGAGGGGCCAGCGCCACCAGCACATTGTCCCGCGAATCCATTTGAAGTACCGTCTCCGACATTCGCCACTTCCTTCTTTCAGCCGCACAAACCGTAAAGCTCAGCATACAACTTGCCCTGCCGCGCCGGCGCACCCCATTCGTCTATCATCAGTCTTTCTGGCCAATGCAACACGAAAGGAAGCCACCCGCCATGATCGCGCTCGTCCTTGAATCCCCCGGCCACGCCGTCTGCCGCACCGTGTCGGATCCACCTCCGCCCACCGCCGGAGAGATTCTGCTCGATGTTCGGATGGTAGGACTCTGCGGCAGCGACTTGAACTCCTACCGCGGCCGCAATCCGCTTGTCACCTTCCCGCGGACACCGGGCCATGAGGTGGCGGCGGTCGTCGCTGAGTTGAACCCCGACTTTCCCGAGTGGCAACCCGGAACGCCAGTCACTCTTTCGCCCTACTCGCACTGCGGTGCTTGCCCTTCCTGCCTGCGCGGCCGACCCAATGCGTGCCAACACAACCAGACCCTCGGCGTGCAGCGCGACGGAGCGCTCACCCAGCGCATTGCGGTTCCCGCCTCGCACCTGTTCCGCGCAAACCTTTCTCTCCGCGAGCTCTGCCTTGTGGAGCCGCTGACCGTCGGATTCCATGCGGCGGCCCGCGGGCGCGTTTCTCCGCAGGATGTGGTCGCCGTCTTCGGCTGCGGCGGCATAGGCCTCGGCGCAGTCGCCGGTGCCGCCTTCCGCGGCGCCACCGTAATTGCCGTGGACCTGGACGACGCCAAACTGGCCACCGCGCAAAAGGCTGGCGCCCAGCACCTCCTCCACTCCGGCCGCACCGACCTTGCCGCACAGCTCGCCGAGCTGACACAAGGCCGCGGACCGGACGTCGTGATTGAGGCGGTCGGCCTTCCCCAGACCTTTCGCGCCGCCGTGGAACTGGTCGCCTTCACCGGGCGCGTGGTTTATATCGGATACGCCAAGGAACCCGTCGCCTACGAAACCCGCCTGTTCGTGCAGAAAGAACTCGACATCCTGGGCTCGCGCAATGCCCTGCCTGAAGACTTCCAGGCCGTCATCCGCATGCTGGAAGCTGGCACCTTCCCTGTAGACGACACCATCTCCCGCGTCGTTCCGCTCGCGGATGCGCCTGCCATTCTGGACGAGTGGAGCGGCGACCCCCTGCGCTTTACCAAGATTCTTATCCAGGTGGATTGAGCTCGCCCAGTGTTCCTAAAGGTGCGCGGCGTGCAGCAGCAGTCCGGCCAGCAGGCCGCCTGTGAGCGGGCCGGCAATCGGAATGGCCGCATAGGCCCAGTTCGATCCGCCCTTGCCGGGAATTGGAAGGATTGCGTGCATCAGGCGGGGCCCCAGGTCGCGCGCCGGGTTGATCGCGTATCCCGTGGTGCCGCCGAGCGAGAGGCCAATGCCCCACACGAGGCTGCCCACCAGCCACGGGCCCATGCCGCCCGCAGGCCCCGTTGCAGACACGCCCTTGGACCCGATGGCGCCCGCCACAACAACCAGCACCATGGTCCCGATCACTTCGCTCAAAAAGTTGAACACCGGGCTGGGCACCGCGCCGTTGGTGCAGAACACGCCAAGCTTGGCCGCAGGGTCCTCCGTCAGCTTCCAGTGCGCACCGTAATGGAGCGCCACCAGCCCCGCGCCGCCCATGGCGCCGAGCAACTGCGCCAGCCACAGGCTACCCAGCTGCGAAAAATTCCCGCTTAAAACAGCGTTGGAAAGTGTAATGGCCGGATTTAGATTCGCACCCGGGCTGCCGAACGCCTGCGCCACCAGCACCCCGCAGAGCACGGCCAGGGCCCACCCGGTCGTAATCACCATCCAGCCCGCGTCCTGCGCATAAGACTTGCGGAGCAACACGCCGGCGCATACGCCGTCGCCCAGCAAAACCAGAATCAACGTGCCGAAAAACTCCCCAAACCAGACAGAATGCATGCCAAGTCCTTAGCGCCGTGTGCCAGCTTTGGCGGCAGATTCGAACTCCCGCCTGGCACAGTTCGCGCGCGTAATCAATTTATGGAACCCCTGCATTCTGCACTGTCCGCCCCGATTTCGCCAAGGGCCTTGCGGAACCCCTTCGGAACCTTCGCCCCAGCCGGCCTCAGCGGACTGCCAGCAGCCGCTCCCGCACCGCCGGCGTCGACGCCATCTCCACGCAGGTCCACGCCATGGCCAGCGCGCCGTCCAACAGCGCCTTGTCGGCGTCCGGGCGAATGCAGTGGGCGGTAAACTCCGGCTGATGATTGACCGCAGGCAGGGATCCGATGCCGATCATCGGATGAATCGAGGGCATCGCCAGCGATACGTTACCCATGTCCGTCGATCCGGACGGCCGTGTCTCCCACTCGCCGAGATTGGGGAACGGCCGGCCCAGAGCCTCGGAGTTCCTGCGGTAAATGGCCGCCATGACCTCATCGTGATGCATCTCGGCATAGGGCTTGTCGCCGCCCTCGATTCTTACCTGCGCCCCGGTGGCCAGCGCGCCCGCCTCAAAGCAGCGGTGCACCTTTGGCCGCAGATCGTTCAGCTGCTCCAGCGTCTCTGACCGAACGATGTAGCGCGCCGACGTGTGCGCCGGAATCACATTCGGCGCATCGCCGCCGTGGGTCACAATTCCGTGAATTCTGTCCGTCGAACGAATGTGCTGGCGCAGCAGCCCAATGGCCGTCTGCGCCACCGTGAGTGCATCGGCCGCATTCACGCCAAGCTCAGGAAACGCCGACGCATGCGACTCTTTGCCGGTGCAGTGCACGTCAAACATGGAGGCCGCGATAATCTTGGCACGGAGCATGTCAAAGGGCGCCGGATGCACCATCATCGATGCGTGAATCCCGTCGAAGCCGCCGCGCTCCAGCAGCAGAATTTTGCCTCCCGCGTTGCCCACCTCTTCCGCCGGCGTGCCGATGACGCTCACCGACAGGCCCAGTTCGCCTGCCACTTTGGCCACCGCCAGCGCCGCTCCCACCGCCGATGCGGCGATGATGTTGTGCCCGCAGGCGTGCCCGATGCCGGGCAGACTGTCGTACTCCGCGCAGATGGCGATGTGCAGCGGTCCGGAACCGGCGCGCGCCCGGAAGGCCGTGGGCAGTTCGCAAATTCCCTGGTCAACCGCAAAGCCCGCCGCGTCGAGCGCCTCGCAAAGCCACGTGGAGGCCTTCTCTTCTTCAAACCCGAGTTCCGGGTTCGCATGAATCCGGTGGCTCAGCTCAATCAGCTCATCCTGTGCCGCGTCGAATCGTTCCCGTGCTCCCGCTTTGGCATCCATCCTCGTCCAACTCCCAGGGCCCAGCGCAGGGCCCAGCGGCTCGCATGCTTTCCCTTTGCAGTTCCGGGGTTGCCGCCGATTATAACCCGCCTGCTTTCCGCACTCTTCGCGCTTTCCACAGGCGGGATTAGAATAGAGCCAGAGGCCGGAATGCTTCCAAGCAAGGACATGTTTCCGCCTCGATTTAGAAAACACCGGAGAGATGTCATGGCCCTGATGAAAACTTCCAATCCCGCCCTGAGCGAAAAGACCTTCCGCGATCTTGCCGGTTCCGGCTTCGGCGGCGCCATTGATGAAAGCGTCCGCATGACTCTGAGCGGAACCGTGAACCGCACCGGCGTCCTGTTCGTCTGCGCCCTGGCCACGGCCGCCTGGACCTGGCACCTGTACAGCCAGTCGCACGACATGGCGCTGGTTTCGCCGCTGCTGATGGTCGGCGTTTTTGGCGGGTTCATTCTTGCAATGGTCACCATCTTCAAGAAGGAGTGGTCGCCGGTCACCGCGCCCATCTACGCGCTGCTGGAGGGCCTTTTTCTGGGCGGCATCTCCGCTCTGTTCAACGTGCGCTACCCCGGCATTGCCCTGCAGGCCATTGGCCTCACCTTCGGCACGCTTTTTGTGCTGCTGCTGGCTTACAGCTCCGGCATGATCCGCGTCACGCAGAAGTTCCGCCTGGGCGTGATCGCGGCCACCGGCGGAATCATGGTCTTCTATTTCGCTGAAATGATCCTGGGCTTCTTCGGCTTCCACTTCACCTCGATCAACGGCTCGGGCATCATCGGCATCGGCTTCAGCCTGTTTGTCTGCGCCATCGCTGCACTCAACCTGGTGCTGGACTTCGACTTCATTGAGCAGGGCGTCAAGTACGGAGCGCCCAAGTACATGGAGTGGTACGGCGCCTTCGGCATCATGGTCACCATGGTCTGGCTCTATCTGGAAATCCTTCGACTGCTCTCGAAGATCAACCAGCGCAACTAGCGCTTCCAAACAATGCCCGGCGAAAGGGTTCTGCTACTCCTTCTGCCGGGCGCCCTCCACGCCAATCTCTGCTTTGGCATACTGCGGCCAGTGCGCCAGTAGTTCCTGCACCACTACGTGACCCACGCGATAGGCCGCCTCCAGCGACGGCAGATACGCGCCGAACTCGCTGGTACGCTGCGCCGCCAGGCTCTCGGCTGCGTTCATTCCCCGCGGCTGCTGGTCAAAGTTGCTGACCGCGCGCAGCACCATCACCCGCTGCCAATCCACGCGCCCCGCATGTGCCAGGTTGCTAAGCGCGAGAAGCGTGCCCGTGTCCTCCATCGCTGTCGTCACATAGGTCCCCTTGCCGCCGGTGAAGTAGCGCACCCACTGGTCGGCCCATGTGTCCAGAATCTTGCCGTGCCAGTAGGTCGAGGATGAAATCTCGTCGCCCATGATCACAAACGGCGGCCGCTGGGCATCCGCTCCGTCGAACATTTTTCTAATTTGCTGCAGCCGCGGGGGGTCCTCCAGCGGCGTGTTTCGCGTGAGGCCGTAGGCCCACTCTGCGAGTCCAGCGTTCAGCTCGTACACCTGCCCATCCAGCGGTGTCGCCGGAGCCTCAAACGGCTTGGCTTTGTGGAACGGTACGTAGCCCGTCGTCCACCCTTTCGGCATCTCCCGCGCATCCAGCTCATACCCCAGGTCGCCGTCCACCACCCAACGCGCCCACGCCGCGGACCCCAGCGACGCCCTCTCCGGCGTGGCTCCTGCAATCCCGGCTACCAGCCAGTACGCGTGACGCAGATCGAATTGCGGATCGAGGCCCAGAGCTGTAATGGTGGCCGCTGCGTTCGCCGTGCCCCGGCCCGTCAGCACCACCAGTTCTCCGCGGTTGTTCATCCGCACCGGGTGGTAGCCCCCCGGCAGCGGATAGACCCGGTCCAAGTGGTCGCGCTCCACCCACGTCTGCAGTTCGCCGGGCGCGTCACCGGTGTCGTTACCGAGTTCAAACATTGTTACCACCACCACCTTCACCGCAATCGGCTTTTTGCGGGCAAACACAGGTGCGGCAACCGCCGCGAGCAGCAGCAGCGTCAAAAACTGGCGCATTCTGGTCATCATTGACTGCGATACTATCGGAAAAGTGCCGGATTGCGCGGCCGCGCGGCGCACAAAGTGGGAGACTCCCGCACTTGCCGCCCGCCCCGCTCTCTTCTCTTGAGGTGATGCGTGCTTAAATCCTTTCTGCTCTCCCTTGGCGCAGCGCTTATTCTGCTTCCCGTGTTGTCATTCGCGCAGCAGCCCAAACCCACACACCAATGGGCCATCGTGCTGCACGGCGGCGCTGGAGTGATTGAGCGCTCCTCCATGACGCGGCAGGCGGAAGGCGCCTACCGCGCCGGACTGACGCAAGCCATTGAAGCCGGTGCCAAGGTGCTGGACCGCGGCGGCTCCTCGATGGACGCCATTGAGGCCGCCATCCGCATCCTGGAAGACAATCCCCTCTTCAACGCGGGCCGCGGCGCCGTGTTTACCGCCGACGGCAAGAACGAGATGGACGCCGCCATCATGGACGGGGCGACGCTCAAGGCCGGGGCCGTCGCTGGCGCCATGCGTACCCGCCATCCCATCAGCCTGGCGCGCGCGGTGATGGAGAAGACGCATTGGGTCCTGCTCTCCGGCGCAGGAGCTGACGAGTTTGCCGCTTCCGTGGGCCTGGAGATGGAGCCGCCTAGCTATTTTTTCACCGAGCGCCGCTGGCAGTCGCTTCTACGATACCTCAAGGAGAATCACCTGCCCATTCCGCCGCGGCCCGAAGGCGCACCGCCCGCGCCCACCAAACCGATCGCCTTCTTTGAAACGCCGGAGAACCACAAATACGGCACCGTCGGCGTGGTCGCGCTCGACAAGGCGGGCAACATTGCTGCCGGCACTTCCACCGGCGGACTTACCGGCAAGCGTTGGGGCCGCATTGGCGACTCGCCCCAGATCGGCTCTGGCACCTACGCCTCCAACCATTCGTGCGCCGTCTCCGGCACCGGCACCGGCGAGTACTTCATTCGCCTGGGCGTGGCACGCGAGGTCTGCAACCTTGTCCAGTTCCGCCACATGCCCCTGCAGACCGCGGCCGACGAAGTCATCCACAAGGAGCTTGACGCCCTGCACGGCGACGGCGGCGTTATCGCCATTACGCCGGACGGCCAGATGGCGTGGAGCTTCAACACCCCCGGCATGTTCCGCGCCCGCATGCGCGAGGGCGGCAAGCTGCAAATCGGCATCTACCGCGACGAGCCGTAAGCCGGGGGCTCGTTGTCGGCTACACTTTTGGCATGGCTCTGGAATTCACCACGTCTTACCTTGCCGACTCGCTAGCAATCTTCCGCCAGCAGAAGCGGCTGGCCGAGCGCGCAATGGCTCAGGTTACAGACGAGCAGCTTTTCGCCGCGCTCGACGCTGAGGCCAACTCCATCGCCGTCATCGTGAAGCACATGACGGGCAACATGCGCTCCCGCTGGACCGACTTCCTGACCAGCGACGGCGAAAAGCCCACCCGAAATCGTGACTCCGAGTTCATGGACCCAGCCGCCACACGCGATGCGCTGCTGGCTGAGTGGGAAGACGGATGGAGTTGCACCTTCCGCGCACTGGAGCCGCTGACTGACGCGGACCTCTCCCGCACCGTGACCATTCGCGGCGAAGCCCACTCCGTGATGCAGGCCATCAACCGCCAGGTGGCGCATTACTCCCAGCACACCGGCCAGATCATCCTGCTTGCCAAGCACTTTGCCGCCGACCACTGGCAATCGCTCAGCGTTCCGCGCAACCGGTCCGCAGAATTCAATCGCAAAGTTGCAGCGGGCGAGGCCAGCCAGCGCTAGGCAGTTGTGCGCAAACGCAACTCAGGCCATCCCGAAGGACGGCCTGATGCATTTCGTGGAGCGGCTCTTCCCGCTACTGGTGGACCGCAACGCCCGTCGTCGCTTCATTGCGCGCCTGCGCCTTCTCTGCCAGAACCTGGTGGGCGTGCTGCTCCAGCGCCTGGGCTTCAGGCAGGTAGGTCAGCGCTTTCTGGATCATTGGATCCCAGTCGGCCAGATCGCGCAGACCTTGCAGCTCGCCGAACTGGCTGGTGATAATTTTTTCCCGGATATTCACCTTCACCCAGTCCTGCACGCCGTTCACATCCTGCTGGGTCCAGGGAATGTTCTTGCTCGTCAGGTAGTCCGTGAAGTCCTTCAGAACGGCGTCGTCCACGGTAAAGTTCTTGTCCACGGTGTGGGTTGCCAGGTAGTGCGGCGCGAAGTGGAAGAATACCTGCCGGTACAAAAGCTCATCCTGGAAGTCGTTGTTCTTGGGCGGTGCGATCTTTTCGTCCGGCGTAATGCCGCCGCCGCCGTACACCGTCCGGCCTGAGTCAGTGAACTTGACCTCACGGTTGCTCGAGTTCGAAGGCAGAGCGCCCGCGTGGTTGTAGTAGTAGTCGTAGAGCGAAACGCCGTTGTAGTTGCGCTGAATCAGCCGACCCGACGGGGTGTAGTAGTGATAGGTTGTGAGCGCCAGCCCAGTTTTTTCACTCAGGTTGTAGACGGTCTGTACCAGTCCCTTGCCGAAGGTTGTCTCGCCCACAATCAGGGCGCGGTCATGGTCCTGCAGCGCGCCGCTCACAATCTCCGCGGCCGAGGCAGTGCCGCGATTCACCAACACCACAATGGGAAATGCCCTGCCGCCGTTTCCGTGGGTGGCCGTGTACACCTGATCCGGATATGCGCGCCCGCGCTGCGACACGATCACCTGCCCCTTGGCGAGCAGATGGTCGCACACGTCTACAGCCTGGCTGAGCAGACCACCGGGGTTGTTGCGAAGATCCAGCACCAGCCCCTTCAGGTTGCCGAAGTTGTTGATCGCGTCCCGCATCTCCTGGCCGGTCGTCTCCTGGAACTGCGTCAGGTGGATGTAGCCCACCCCCGGCTTGATCTCATAGGCCAGATCCACGGAAGGGTGGGGAATCTCATCGCGAACCAGGTCGAAGACCAGCGGCTTCGGCGCGCCGTCGCGGATCATTGAAACCTCCACGTGCGTGCCTTTGGGACCCTTCAGTTCCTTCACCACCTGGTCTGACGTCAGGCCCTTCGCCGACTTGCCGTCAATCGCGTCAATGATGTCGCCAGGCTTGATGCCCGCGCGGTAGGACGGAGTGTTCTCAAACGGCATGATCACGAACACGCGGTCGCCCTGCTGCTGGATCACCATGCCCACGCCGTAGTAACGGCCACTCTGGTCCTCGCGCATCTTCGCGTAGGCCTTCGGGTCATAAAAGTTCGAGTGCGGGTCCAGCACCCGCAGCATCCCGGGAATGGCCCCGTCGTAGATCGCGCCGTCCGCCTTGTCGCCGTTGAGGGGCTCGGCGTAGTTCTGCTCCACCAGCGCATACACGTCAGTGAACTGCTTCAGGCTGTCGCGAATCTGGCTCTCGTCTTCTGAAGACTGCGCTCCCACCTTGCGCTGCATGACGCTGCCCACAATGGCGCAGACGGTGAAGAAGACGATGAGGCTGAAAAGTGCCCGGCGGGCGCGGGGAGTCATATTCGGAAGGAACCTCCGGACTGCCACGGCAACAGGCCCGTTGGATGGCACTGGCGCGACAATCTCAGGCTAAAGTATAGCACTGCATCATTGGACTCCCCGGCACGCACATCGGGTAGCCGCCCGCGCTTCCGCACCGCCCAGCACTGCGCCGATGTTGTGGTTTTCTCGCGCGATTTGCCTCTCCCCATCGCGCGATTGCTATCCCGGCATTTACAATGACGTCTATGCTTCAGGGGGCGCGAATACTGCCTCCTGTTCCCGTGCTGACCTATGACCTTGAGACTCCTTCGCATTCCCGCAGTCTTCGCGCTTTCCGCGGCGCTGCTCGCTGTTCCCGCTTTGGCGCAATCCGGAACCTCTGCCCCTGCAAGCCCTTACGGCGGCCGGGTGGTGGAGCGCATCATCGCCCGGGTCAATGACCGGATCATCACCACCACCGACTACGAACGCGCCGAAAAGGAGCTCAACCAGGAGGGGCGGCAGAATGGCGCCTCCATGCAGGAGATGGCCGACTCCCGCCGCAACCTGCTCCGCAACCTCATCGATCAGCAGCTCTGGCTTTCCAAGGGCAAGCAGCTGGGCATCACCGGCGAAACGGATCTGATCAATCGCCTGAATGAGATTCGCAAACAGTACCACCTAGCATCTCTGGAAGACCTGCAGAAGGCCGCCGAGCAGCAGGGTGTCTCGTACGAGGATTTCAAGGCCAATATCCGTAACCAGATCGTCACGCAGAGCGTAATGCGCCAGGAGGTTGGAAGTCATATCTCCGTCGCTCCGGGGGAGGTTCGGCGCTTTTACGACGAGCACAAGCAGGAGTACTCCCAGCCGGAAAGCGTCCGGCTCTCAGAGATCCTCATCTCGACGGACAAGGCTGCCCCTGCGCAGGCTGGCGGCGCCCAACCGACGGAGGCCGAAAGGCTTGCCGACGCCGAGGCCAAGACGAAATCCATCGAGGCGAAGCTCCAGGCGGGCGGCAACTTCAGTGAGCTTGCCAAGGCCTTCAGTGACGGGCCCACAGCCTCGCAGGGCGGCGACCTGGGCACTTATAAGCATGGAGAGCTCGCCAGCGTTTTTGAAGACAAGGCTTTTCCGCTCAAGACCGGCCAGTGGACCGAGCCCATACGCACCCGCCAGGGCTTCGTCATCCTGAAGGTGGTGCAGCACAACGCGGGCGGCATCCAGCCGTTCAAGAATGTGGAGCAGGACGTTGAGCAGGCATACTTCATGAGCAAGATGGAGCCTGCCACCCGCGCATACCTGACGCAGATGCGCGACGAGGCCTACCTCGAGATTGCGCCCGGCTACGTGGACACTGGCGCCAGCCCCAACAAACGAGTCTTCCCCATCGCCTACTCGGCCTACGCGCCGCCTTCACCCAAGAAGAAGCGCAAGATTGAGCGCACCCGTTTCCGCGAGACCGGCCGCAGCTTCCGCCACAAGGAGAAGGCGCCGCCGCTTGAGCTTGCCGCGGACCAGGCCCCGAAAACGCAAAAAGAGAGCAAGAAACACGGCAAGAAGAAAGAAGTTTCCATGAAGCCGGGCAAGAAGGAGAAGATCCGCTTTGGCCGCGCGCCGCAGGAGACCCTCCCGAACTCGCCCACCAGCCAGACCGAGGACGCAGGCGCCATGCCACGGGAAGCCGTGGCCCCCCAGCCGGACCTGGTGGAAGAGGGCGCCGTGGAGCAAAACGTAAAGCCGACCAAGACGCGTTTCAGCGATCTTGCCCGCAAGCAAAAGGGAAAGACGCAAAAGAAGAAGGCTGAAGACTTCAGCACGGTCCAGCCGCCTACGGCCGCAGAAGCAGCAGACCGGCAGCTGCAGTCGGCACCCCTGGGCCTGGGGGACAACGTGGAAAAGAAAAAGAAGAAGGGCGCCACCACCTCGACCGAGAAGACCCGCTACAGCGACGAGATGCGCAAGCCCAAGGAGAAAGAGGCCAAGCCGCAGCCCACGCCCATTCCTCCTGTCCCCGGCGCTCCGGCACCGGCCACCGCGCCCCAGCAGTAGCAGCGCACACACCTTAGACTCGCGGGCCGGCAGACCCCTTCCGGCCCGCTTCACTTTTTGGGCTTCCCTGCTCTATTGCGGTAATCTGTCGGGCAGGATGAAAGACATTTACATCGCCGATCTTGCCGCGTGGGAGGAAGGCCGCTCCCTGGACGGATACTTCCTGCTGCTGGGCCGCCAGCAGCGCACCACACGGACCAACAAGCCCTACCTCAACCTGACGCTCTGCGACAAGACCGGCCAGCTGGAAGGCCGCGTCTGGGACCCCGCCGACCCGCGCATTGCGCGCGACCTGGTGCGCGGCGACATGGTGAAAGTGCGCGGCACCATCTCCCGCTTTGATGACCGGCTCCAGTTGAAGGTCGACCAAATCCGCAAGGCAACCCCCACTGAAGCGGATCGCGCGGACATGCTTCCGGCCACCACGTACAACGTGGAAGAGCTCTGGAATACGCTCACTGGCTGCATTGAAAGTTTTACCGACTTACACCTCAGGCAGTTGCTGACCACCATCTTCAGCGATTCCGAACTGGCCCAGGCTTACCGCGAGGCGCCTGCGGCCCGCCAGCTCCATCACGCCTGGCTGGGCGGCCTGCTGGAGCACGTCGTCAGCCTGCTCACGCTTGCCGACCGCGTGGCGCCCCACTATCCGATGCTCCATCGCGACCTGCTGCTGACCGGCGTGATTCTCCACGACATTGGCAAGACCGCCGAGCTCTCATGGGATGCCGGATTCGACTACACCACCGAGGGCACCCTGCTGGGACATATCCACATGGGCGTCGCGCTGGTGGAAAAGACCATCGACACTCTGCCTGATTTTCCTCCGCGCCTGCGAACACTCGTCGTCCACATGGTCTTGTCGCACCACGGCAAGTTGGAATTTGGCTCACCCAAGCTGCCCATGATTCCCGAAGCTCTGGTACTTAACTTCCTGGACGACCTGGATGCCAAAATGCAGGCCTTCTCCGGCGAGTTCGAAAAGTGCACGCGGGAAGGCCGCGACCCCGCCGAGCTGACCGGACGGGTGTGGGCTCTCGATCAGCGCCAGTTGCTCAACACGCGCGCCTTTCTCGACATCCCTTAGCGGCGGCCGCGCGGCAGATGCCTTGACTCCTCTTTCCGTTGCCAGGGCCTGGCTTAGGACCGACGGTGCCGCTCTGGCTGCATTTTCCGAGCTTCCCCCTTGCCCTGCCATCTGGAGATTTTCCCTATCTGACATGTGCGTTCGTTCGCTGTGGATCCTTGGATGGGGCGCCTCCGCGCTGTCGGTTGGCGCATGCGCGGCCAGCGCCCTAATTCTCTTCAGCCGCCGCCTCCCCTTCGTGCTGGCCACTTTTTTGCCCGCCGCCCAGGGCCTGCTGTGGGCTCGCTGGAAGGTCGGCGGGCACTGGCTGCAACTGCTGGCGGAGCCGCTTCTGGTGAGCTCCGGCGTGCACCCCAGCAACTCCGACTGCATGGCCGTTGTGGATACATGGATTGCGCCACGCATCGCCAGCCATTCCGTCTTCCTCGCGCTGGAGTACGGAGTGCCTGTGCTGGTCGCGGCGGCCGTTGACGGGTTCCTGAGCTTCCGCTCACTACTCTTGGTCGCATCCGCCAGGACCAGCCAGCCTGAGGTTTCCGGATCAAACTACGAACCAGGCCCATTGCGCCTCAGTGAGCGGGACGATCGAGAGCCTGCCGATGATCACCAGCGGCGAGCCAGCAAAGAGTTTTTCCGCTTTGATCTCCGCGAGCGTCTTCGGCAACTTGAGCCGTTTGCCCGCTTTCACCCTTACCACGGGCACTTTCGGGTCGCTGGGGTCCACGCTTGCCACCGTGCCGGTTCCCACGGCGCGCCGCTCGTCGCCCGTGTGGTAGAAAATCCACTTCGTGCCTGCCTTCATCTCGCGCAGGTGCTTCACCGCCGTGGGGTTCGTCACCCCGTCCCACACGGTTTCTTTGTCGCGCAAAAAGTCATCGAACGAATACACGTCCGGCTCTGTCTTGAAGAGAAAATAGGCCACTTGTTTCCTCCAGATTTCTCAGTCGCCGTCAGCGAGCCTGCGCCGCTTCCCGGCTCTCCACCACCCAGGACACCACACCGCAGACCGCCAGAATCGCGCCCATCACCGCCAACGACACCGCAATGGGCACCTCAATCCAGTGCGCGGCCAGCATCTTCAGTGCCACAAACGCAAGCAGCGCTGCCAACCCGTAATGCAGATAGCGGAAGCGGTCCAGCAGCGACGACAGAGCGAAGTACAGCGAGCGCAGACCCAGAATCGCCGCAATGTTTGACGTGTAGACGACGAACGGATTGTGGCTGATCCCCAGTATTGCTGGAATGGAGTCGACGGCAAAGAGCACGTCGGTGGCTTCGACGGCCAGAATGACCGGCAGCAGCGACCCCTTGGACGGCTGCAGCCGCGCAATCCACTCCGGGATGGCCGCGTGCGCGCCCCCGCCCCGCACCAGACGGCCCGCCGCGTACAGCAGGAAGAGGCCGAAGACCCACGTGATCCACGCAAAGCGATGCAACAGCGAGACACCGGCCGCAATAAAGAGACCGCGGAGCACCACGGCGCCGCCGACGCCCCACAGCAGGGCCCGGTGCTGCCGAATTTCGCTGATGCGGAAGCCCCGAAAAATGATGAGGAACACAAACAGGTTGTCCAGGCTGAGGGAGGTTTCAATGGTGTACCCGGCCACCCACTCGAGCGCCGTCTCGTGGCCCTGCGCCACGGCAATCCACGCCGCAAACCCGGCGGCCGCCGCGGCCAGCGCCGCCGTCCACACCCAAGCCACCAGGTGCGGATGCCGCGCCTCATGCCGGCGCCCGGGCAGCAGCGCATCGGCCACCAGCAGCGTCAACACCGCCGCATGGAACCACAGCCACCACTCCCAACTGGCGCCAGCAATCATTGCTAGGATGCTAAATCACGGCGGCGAGATGCGCGCTCATCGTGCGGCATCTTCGCGCGGCGTCATCGAGCGTCCAGCAGCCGAATAGTCTCCAGAATCACGTCTCCGTCAATCTGCAGGCTGCGGGCGCTGATCTTGTCCATGGTGTCCTGCGCGGTGTGGTGATAGCTGTCGTTGGGCCCGTAGTCAATGTCAATCATGTCGATGGAGGGCACTCCGCGCTCGACAAACGGCAGATGGTCGTCCTCCACGGCCTCGGCTTCCTGAAAGAAGTGGTCCGCCACTCTCTCCTTTTTTGCCGCCTCGCGCATCAGGTCCACCAGCCATCCGGTGGAGTTGGTTTCTCTCTGGATGTCGAGATCCTTGTCGCCGATCATGTCGGTCAGGATAAAGGCCTTGATGCGCCCCAGCGTGCCGTCGCGGCCCCACTCAGCCGCCAGGTGCCGGCTGCCATAGGTCGAGTCCGAGCGCGACCAGCTCTGGATGGCCTCTTCGCCGTCAAAAAACACCAGCCACACCGAGTAGCCGTCCAGCTTGTGCCCGTTGGCCGTTTCCGCGCGGAACTGGTCGGCGAGCGAAAGCAGCAGTCCGGTGGTGGAACCGCCGTCATTCGCACCGACAAAATGGATGTTCCTGAGCCAGTAGTTTGTCTCGTAGTGCGTGGCCAGCGCGATGACGCCGGGCTTTGTTCCCGGGAAGCGCACGATGAAGTTGCACATCTTCACGGGGCCGATGGGCGTGTCTGCGGTGAAGGCGTCTTCCTGCAGGTTGTCGTGGGAGAGGCGCGCACGCAGGAAGGCTTCGGCCTTGGCGTGTCCGGGGCTGGTGGGCCACCGGGGCCCGATGGCCACAAACTGCCGCGCGTACTCATACGCCCGTCCGCCGCTGAAGCGCTGGGCCTGCGCCGCCGCCGGAATCCCCAGAGGAACTGCCGCCAGTAGCAGAGCCAGCACTGCGCGCAAACCTGCGCGGAGCCGCATTACGCGCTCTCCTTTGCCCTGCGCCGGGCCGGATGCACCCACCACGCCACGCCGATTCCTACGAGGTAAAGCGCCAGCATGGGAATCGCGTAAATGCACATGGTCCAGGGGTCTGGGCTGGGCGTAATAATCGCCGCCACCAGGAACACCGCCAGAATGGCGTAGCGAATGTTCTTCCACAGAAACTTAGGGCTGACGATGCCGAAGATGGCCAGGAAGAAGATGAGGATTGGCAGCTCAAAGCTGATGCCGAGCCCCAGGATGATGCTCAGGAAGAAGCTCGAGTACTCCTCGATGGTGACCATCGAGGTGAAGTTGTGTCCGAAGTCCACGATGAGGATTTTCAGGGCTCCGGGCAGCACCCAGAAGTAGCCGAACGAGGCGCCCGCGAGGAACAGCCCCACGGTTGCCCCCATGAACGGCACCACAAACCGGCGCTCCTTCTGGTAGAGTCCCGGCGCTATGAAGAGCCACACCTGGTAAAGAATGAACGGCGAGGCCAAAATGGCGCCGCCCAGCAGCGACACCTGCAAGTCCAGGTTCAATGGGTCCATGGGGTGCGTGAACACCAGCTGCTTGCCAATGTGGTTCAGCGGAGCCTGAATAAAATCCACCAGCTGGTTATGCGCGAACCACGCTACAAAAAAACCCACGGCAAGGTACGCCGCCGAGTGGACGATGCGCTTGCGCAACTCCTCCAGGTGCTCCATCAGGCTCATGCCTGGGAGGTCCACACGCTGAGAGACTGCCTCCCGCGCCTTGCCGATTGCGTCCCCGGCGTCAACCATTCTGGCTCACGGCCTCCGTTGTCGCCTGGCTCTGCGGCGCGTCGGTCGCCGGCGCTTCCTCTTGTGGCGGCGCAATGGGCGCTGCGGCCTCTGCTGCGGCGCGTCCGGGCCGCTCTGCAGCCACGATTTCGCCGGTGGATGGCGGCTGGATGCGCAGGCCACCCTGCTCGGCCTTTGCAGGCTCGGCAGGCGGTTCCGCGACAGCCGGTTCTGGGGCAGCAACAGGCTCGGCGGCAGCAGGTTCTGAGGCAGCCGAATCCGTAGCTTCTGAGGCCTCGGGCGTCTCCGCCTGCGCCATGTCACCCACATAGGGCGACTCCACCGGGTTCATCGCGGTCACGTCGGCGGTGGCGCTTACCGGCTCGGATGGAGCCTCCAGCGTGAGGGTCCGCCGCTGCTCCTCTTCCCGCTTGAGCCGGTCCGCCTCTTCAGAGACTCGCAGCTCCTCTTCCATCTGGAACTTGAAGTCGTTGGAGGCCTTGCGGAACTCGTACATCAGCTTCCCCAGCTGCTTTCCGATCTGCGGCAGCCGCCGCGGCCCGAAGACCACCAGCGCCAGCACCATCAGGATGAGCGAGTCTGCCATCCCGAGGCTGGAAACTTCAATCTGAGGAACAATTCCCATGTGGGCTTAATGATACCTGTCGCCGCGCCTGACCCACAATTGCCAAGCGGCCCCGCACGGTCATTTGTCGAGCCGCCGCTGCCGCTGGAAGACTGCTGGGAGACGCCTGGGCGCCTGGTCTGGGCGCTTGAAAACCTGATTGACGGCCGCGTCGTCCACCGCATCCAGGTGCGCCCGGCGTGAAACACCTGGCCCGCGTGGCCCAGGACCGCATGCTGGAAGTCCCGTAGTTGCGTAGCAGGCGTGTGGCGGGCTCGCGGTGCGGCTCCTGCAACTTTGGGCCTCCCGCTTTGCGCGGGCGTCTCGCGCAAAAGGGAAGGATGCACTACTCTGGCAAGTGAGTCGCATGGTCCAGTTCATCGCAAAGCTGAAGAAGGCGCTGTGGCTGGCGCTGGAACACGACGTGATCAACACGGCCAAAGCTGCCGCTTACTCCGGCATGCTGATGATCTTTCCCGCCATGGTGGTGATGACCGCGTTGCTGGCCCTGGTGCCGGCAAGCTCCTTCTTTGTGGGCGAGGTCCGACGCTCGTTTGACTACCTGCTTCCCGGCGACACTCTGTCTTTGCTGGCCGCCTCCCTGGAAACACGGCGCCTCTTCTCGGTCCAGCTGCTGCTTTCCGCCGCCGTCCTTACGCTTTTTGCCGCGCTGGGTCTGATGCTCTCTTTGATGGAGGGCTTCCGCCGCGCCTACCGTTTGCCGCGCGACGAATGGGGCTTCTGGCAACAGCGCGCCCGCGCGCTGATGCTGGTGCCGATTGTGCTGTTGCCGCTGACCCTGGCCACGCTGGTGCTGGTCTTCGGCCGACAAATCGAGTCCTGGATGGTGGTTGCCGCCAACCATGACCTGCGCCTGGTCGTCCTGTTCTTCTGGCGTGTAGTGCGCTGGGGTGTCTCCCTGGCTACCGGCATTGCGGTGCTGGGCGCGCTGTATCACTTTGGAACGAAACGCGGCGAACACTGGGTGCGGGTGATGCCGGGCGCCATTACGGCCACGCTCTCCTGGTTTCCTGCCACCCTGGCGTACGGCTGGTATGTGACGCGAATCGCCAATTACTCCCGCTTTTACGGGTCTTTCGGTGCCGGCATCGCCACGCTGGTGTGGCTGTACATCACGTGCTTCAGCGCGCTGCTGGGCGCGGAACTGAACGGCGTGCTTTTCCGCTCGCGCCAGGACGAGACGGCGGCTGACGGCGAAATCCGCATCGACCCCTGCGTGTAAAATAAGGGTGGCCTTCTTTCTTCTCTTTATCCCTGCAACTGAACCCTTCTGGAGTCCTTTCAATGCCGCCTGCTGAACCAAGTCTGACCGTATCTCCCATCCAACGCCGTGCAAAAATTGTTGCCACACTCGGACCCGCTTCCAACACGGAACCCGTCTTTCGCGAACTGGTGCGCGCAGGGGTGGATGTTGTCCGCCTGAACTTCTCCCACGGGACCCACGAAGAAAAGCTGGCGCTGATCCAGATGATTCGCAAGGTGAGCCGCGAAGAGCGCAAGCCGCTCTGCATTCTCGGGGACCTGCAGGGGCCAAAGATCCGCACCTCCAAGCTGAAGGACCGCCAGTCTGTGCTGCTGAAGGCCGGCCAGCGGCTCACCATCACGCCGCGCGAAGTGCCGGGTACCGCGTCGCTGGTGGGCACCACGTTCAAAACCTTGGCGGAGAATGTGGAGCAGGGCTCGCGCATTCTTCTCTCCGACGGGCTGATTGAACTGCGCGTGCACGAGATTGACGGCGCTGACGTGGTGTGCGAAGTCATCAATGGCGGCATGCTGGGTGAAAACAAGGGCATCAATCTTCCCGGCATTCCGGTGCGCGTGCCTTCGCTCACAGAAAAGGACGCCGAGGATCTCGAGTTCGCCATCAAGAACGGTTGCGACGCCATCGCCGTTTCGTTTGTCCGGACCGCGGAAGATGTTCGCCTGGTGCGCAACCGCGTGTCTGCCTACGGCGGCGAAACCTGGATTATTGCCAAGCTGGAAAAGCCGCAAGCCATTGAGCACCTGGACGACATTCTGCTTGCCGCCGACGGCATTATGGTGGCTCGCGGTGACCTGGGCGTTGAGGTTCCTCCGGAGATGGTGCCCGCGATTCAGAAGCACATCATCCGCCGCGCCTCCGAGTTCCGCAAGCCGGTGATCACGGCCACGCAAATGCTGGAGTCGATGATTGAAAATCCCCGGCCCACGCGCGCCGAGGTTTCCGATGTGGCCAACGCCGTCTACGACGGAACCGATGCCGTGATGCTCTCTGGCGAGTCGGCAGTGGGCAAGTATGCCGTGGGCGCCGTATCGATGATGGCGCGCATTGTTTCCGAATCCGAGCGCCACATGAAGGACGCCGGCGTGGACCCCGGCCACCGCACCAGCCATCTCTCGATTGCGGAGACCATCTGCGAGGCGACCGCCCACGCCGCCGACGACCTGGACCTGCGCGGCATCGCGCTGTTCACTGAGTCTGGCGCGACGGCGAGGCAGCTCTCCAAGTACCACCCGTCGGCGCCGATTTTCGCGCTCAGCCCGATTGAGGTGACCATCAACCGCCTCAACCTGCTGTGGGGCACCACGCCGATTCGCTGCCCCAAGGTGAACTCGACCGAGGCGCTGGTGGATGTGGCCGAGAGCCTGCTGGAGCAATACGGCTATGTGCGCAACCGCGAGGTGATCGCGATTGTGGCAGGAACCCGCACCAAATCCGGCTCCACCAACTTCCTGCGGCTGCACGTTCTGGGCGAGCGGAACCAGGAAGGCGTCCGCTTTTTCTCCGGGCATGATGAAGAGATGGATATAGCGTCCGCGCCTGCTGCAACGCCCGCGAAAAAGGCAAAGCGCACCGCCGCGAAACCCGCCAAGACTGGACGCCGGAGCAAGTAGCTTGAGCAGCACGCAAAATAGAACGCCACTCCTTGCGGGAGTGGCGTTCTTTTTTGTTGCGAGTTGACGGCGCGCTTGACTACTTTGCCGCAAGCTGCCGCAGGACGTACTGCAGAATGCCGCCGTGCTCGAAGTACTCGATCTCCTGCGGCGTATCGATGCGCACCCCGGCGTGGAACTCTTTTGCCGTGCCGTCTGCGGCTGTGGCCGTGACGGTGAGCGCTCGACCGTTGGCAAACTTCGCCTTCAGCATGGCCGTGAGGCCCGGGAAGTCGAAGACTTCTTCGCCGGTGAGGCCGAGCGATTCGACGCTCTGCCCCGCCTCAAACTGCAGCGGAAGGATGCCCATGCCGACGAGGTTGGAGCGGTGAATGCGCTCAAAGCTTTCGGCGATGACGGCGCGGACGCCGAGCAGCTTGGGCCCCTTGGCTGCCCAGTCGCGCGAGGAGCCGGAGCCGTATTCCTTGCCCGCCAGGATGACCAGCGGCACGTTGCGCTGGGCATACTTTACGCTGGCGTCGAAGATGGACATCGGCTCGCCCTCGGGCAGAAGACGCGTGACGCCGCCTTCGGTGCCGGGAGCCAGCTTGTTGCGGAGGCGCACGTTGGCAAAGGTGCCGCGGACCATGACTTCATGATTGCCGCGGCGGGAGCCGTAGCTGTTGAAGTCAGTGGGCTTGACGCCGTGCTCGGAGAGGTACCGGCCCGCGGGGCCGTTGGCCTTGATGGCTCCGGCGGGCGAGATGTGGTCGGTGGTGACCGAGTCGCCCAGCACGGCGAGCACGCGCGCGCCGGCAATGTCGGTGATCGGAGGCGGCGTGTTGGTCATGCCGTCGAAGTAGGGTGCCTGGCGGATGTAGGTCGAATCCGGCTCCCACTGGTAGACATCGCCGGTGGGGAAACTGAGCCCCTGCCAACTGGCGTCGCCGAGGGAAACGGTGGCGTACTCCTTGCGGAAGCTTTCGCTGCTAAGGCCCTTTTCAATGGCCGCGGCCACTTCTTTCTGCGAGGGCCAGATGTCCTTGAGGTAGACGGGATTGCCGGCCTGATCTTTGCCGAGCGGGTCGGAGTCAAAGTTGTGGCCGATTCTTCCGGCCAGCGCGTAGGCCACCACCAGCGGCGGGCTCATCAGGTAATTGGCGCGAACGTCCACGTTGACGCGGCCCTCAAAGTTGCGGTTGCCGCTGAGCACGCTCACGGCCACGAGGCCATGCTCGTCGATACTCTTGGAGACGTCCGACGGCAGCGGACCGGAGTTGCCGATGCAGGTGGTGCAGCCGTAACCCACCACGTTGAAGCGCAGCTTTTCGAGATAGGGCAGCAGGCCTGACTTCTGGTAGTAGTCAGTGACCACGCGCGAGCCGGGCGCAAGGGATGTCTTGACCCAGGGCGGCACGGTGAGGCCCTTCTCCACGGCCTTTTTGGCCAGGATGCCGGCGGCCACCATGACGGAGGGGTTGGAGGTGTTGGTGCAGCTGGTGATGGCCGCGATGACCACGGAGCCGTGATCGAGATAGGTGTCCGGGTCGACGCCGAAGCGTTCCTTAACCGTGGTGGTGACGTGCAGTGGTGCCTTGTCGCCGATGGCCGTGTCGCGGATCGCGTGACGGTCCCAGGCAGCGGCGGTGCGGGTTCCGAGCGGCTTGGCGGTGGGCGCCAGCAGTCCGGGAAGCTGCTGCGCAAAGCTGGTTGCCGCATCTTTCAGCAACACGCGGTCCTGCGGGCGCTTGGGCCCGGCCACGCTGGGCTCCACGCTTGCCAGGTCCAGTTCCAGCGTCTGCGTGTACACGGCCTCCGGCGATGCCGCCGTGTGGAAGAGGCCCTGCTCCTTGTAATAGGCCTCGACCAGCGCGATTTGTTCTTCGCTGCGGCCGGTGAGGCGGAGGTAGCGCAAGGTTTCGGCGTCCACGGGGAAGATGCCGCAGGTGGCGCCGTACTCCGGAGCCATGTTGCTGATGGTGGCGCGATCGGCGAGCGGCAGCTCGGCGATGCCGGGCCCGTAGAACTCGACGAATTTGCCCACGACGCCGAGCTTGCGCAGCGCCTGAGTGACGGTGAGCACCAGGTCCGTGGCGGTGGTGCCCTCGCGCAGCTTGCCGGTGAGCTTGAAACCGACGACCTGCGGCACCAGCATGGAAATTGCCTGGCCCAGCATGGCCGCCTCCGCCTCAATGCCGCCGACGCCCCAGCCGAGCACGCCGAGGCCGTTGATCATGGTGGTGTGCGAGTCGGTGCCAACGAGAGTGTCCGGATAGGCCACGGATTCTCCGTCGATTTCCGTGGTGAAGACCACGCGCGCCAGGTACTCGAGATTGACCTGGTGGCAGATGCCCATGCCGGGCGGCACGGCGGAAAAGTTGCGGAAGGCCGTCTGGCCCCACTTTAGGAAGGCATAGCGCTCGCGGTTGCGCTGGAACTCGAGCAGCGAGTTGGCCTCATAAGCCTGGGGCGTGCCGAACTCGTCCACCTGCACGGAGTGGTCGATGACCAGCTCTGCGGGGACCAGCGGGTTGACGAGCTCCGGGTCGCCGCCCAGCGTCTTGATGGCGTCGCGCATGGCACCCAAATCCACCACGGCAGGAACGCCGGTGAAGTCCTGCATGAGGACGCGCGCCGGCATGTAGGCAATCTCGCGGCTGGGCTCGGCCTTGGCGTCCCATTGGGCCAGGAACCCGATGTCGGCGGCGGTAACGTTGACGCCGTCTTCGCGGCGGAGCGGGTTCTCCAGCAGGATCTTGAGGCTAAAGGGCAGGCGCGCAAGGGGAAAGCCGCGGGCTTCCAGTGCTGGGAGGCGATAGATGGTGTAGGTGCGATTGCCGGAGGTGAGCTTGGCCCGGCTGGAAAAACTGTTCATCAGAGAACCTTTCTATCCGCGTTTACGCGGATGGACTCGAACGTGGGATGCGTGGTATGCGGCGGAAGTCTGCCTTGCCTGCCGGCTCGCAGGCTGCAGGGGCACGGCCAACTTCCGAAACCATGCAAATGTTCAGAACCACTTGACGGAAAATCGAGAAGTCAACGGGACAGGCAGCGTCCACGGTCGCGGCGGCCGCGGCGAAAGCGCCGGAACAGAGGCTCGACAGACTGGGCGAAGTGGAGTCGCATAGCTACCGACTAAATTTTATCGCGGTGGACCCCTGCAGGAAAACTGGATGCGGGTCGCGAGTTGGAGGCTGGGACTTGAACAGACGGGGCCGGCGTGCCGCTTTGGGATGCAGGGCGCGGCTGAGGGCGGCAGCACGCCTGCCCGGTCATTTGGGCTGCATGTTGTAAAGGAAGACGGCGCGCAGCTCGAGATAGGGTCCGTGGAAGTCCTTGGGCAGGGGCGGATAGTTGGAGCCGGTGAGCGCGCCCCAGGCGGCGCGGTCCAGCCCGGTGTCACCGGAGCGGCCTTCGAGCACCATGCTGCCGTCCATGAGGCGGCCATTGGGCAGCACTTTAAAGCGGATGACGACGGCGCCGGACTTGAGAATGGGGGGATTCACCTCGTCGGGAATCAAGGGGTCCCAGGTG
>DATKTQ010000015.1:0-15586 GCA_035531055.1 Occallatibacter sp.
AGCAGCTCACCGTGCGCAAGGAGACGGTCCGCGCGTTGGAACTGGTGGGCTGAATCGAGCCTGGTTTCGTGCCGCTCAGGCTGTTGTCGAACGTGCTTGGTGCCAACGCCAGGCGAGGTAGGGAAGCAGCGAGACCGTGAAGAGGATCGCGGCGTGCATCAGGTTTTCCGCGACGGCGTTGAGCGAGGGGCCGAGCACGAATCCGACGTGGATGTGGCCAAAGCCCGAGATGGTCGTGCGGTTGGCGTCCACACTCTGCGTGACAGCGAAGAATGCCACCACGAAGATGCCCGCGACGGGCCACCATGCGCGCAGCCGCTGACGCGCTGCCAGCGCGCACAGGGCCCAACCCACGGCGAAGGGCGCGCCAAAGTAGATCAAGCGGCCGAACTGGAAATAGGCATTCCCCAGCCAGGAAACGGCATGTGAGCCGAAGGGCGTTTCTGCGCCGGGCAAAAAGATTTGCCATCCCGACCAGAGAATCAGCAATGCAACGCAACGTGCCAGCGCCAGCATGCCGAGCGGAGCAAGTGCGCAGACCGCCCAGGGTGCGCGCGCGCTCCAGGCCTGCAGGCGGCGCTGCGAGATCATTGCGTTCGCAAGATTGTCCATGGAACCAAGCCGGGCGAGTGCGGCGGATTCGGCATCCGGGTGGCTGCGGCCCGCGCGTTCCTCCTCGACCGTCAGGTCGGCCAAATGGTCGGCGAGTTCGGCAAGGTAGCGCCGCACATGGCGGTGCGCAACACCAGCGCGCAGCAAGCGCTCGCGCAATGCCTCAAATTGCTTCGCCATGGCTCCCTCCTGTCAACATCCGGTGAAGGGCGGTAGCCAGGCTTATCCAGGACTCGGCGAGGTCCACAAGTCGGCGCGTGCCCGCTGGTGTAATCGCGTAGTAGATCCGGCTACGGCTTTCGATTGTCTTGCGGCAGGACCTGAGTGCGCCTTCGCGTTCCAGCGCGTGCAACACAGGATAGACGACCCCCTCGCCGAAGGAGATTACCGCGTCCGTGCCGCTGCGGATGGCTTGCACAATCTCGTAGCCATACATTTCGCGTTCCTTGAGGAGGCGGAGGATCAGGAGTTCGGGAACTCCGTTCATGAAGTTCGGGTTTGTGCCGCGCGGTGCCATCGAGTCGCCAGCATACCTCGCAGTTCAAGGTATTGCAAGTAAAACTTACTTTCGATGCGGCCAGTCGAAGTGGCGGCCCACAATGGCCTTGATGATCCAGTGGTCGGTGGCGGCGGTCGGTCCCACGCCCACGCCAAAGTTCAACTCCCACTTGGGCGAGACGTTCAGGTCGATGGCAGGGAAGAACTGCTGTTGCTGGTCATGCAGGCTGGCAATGTTGGTCAGGCTGCCGTAATCGGCGTAGTACTCCAGTCCGCCTGCAATCACCTTGTTGAAGTTGTAGCTGATCTTGGCGCCGGGGGCGAAGTCCAGGCCAAGCTTCACGTCCGGTCCGTGCAGGGTGCGCTCCAGGGCCGGGTTCACGGCAAAGTACCAGCGGCCGATCTGCTTGTCGACGATGGGCCGGATCTCCCATGTCCAGGTGTCGGGGTAAAAGAACGCGCGCTGGTAGCCGATTTCCATGGAGAGGCTGGCGCCCACGGGCCAGTGCCAGCTGTCAGGCACGCGCACGCGTGGGCGAATGTGGTCGCCCACCCACTGCACGCCGGTGCCGCTCTGCTCACTGGTAAAGATGTAAAAGCCCACCTCGGACCATTTGTTCAAGCCCTGCGTAATTTCAATGGTTTCGTGTTCGGCGTGATAGGTGGGGGCCACGCCATCTACAAAGTTGCGTTGGCCTTCGGCGGTGAAGTTGGAGTGCAACTCCACCATGGTGCTGCGGGGCGCCACGGTGTCCGCGCCGTACACCTGAATCTCGTAATTGCCCTGGGCGTGCGCCGCGCACACTGCTGCGGCCGCAAGAATAAGGACGGGAAGGATGCGCTTCAAACTCACTCCTGGTCTGCTTTGGGATGGTGGGGAGGAAAGTGTACCCTCTGACACTGTTTTAGATGCGAAAGGCTCACTATGGGAAGCCAAGCCGAAGAAAAGAGAGATTCTTTGCTCTCAATGCCTTCGGGTGGGAGCGCCGGAAAGGCTGCCTGCGGAGCGCCGGCGAAGGGGCGCTGCCCCCGGGGGCGGCAGGCTTCGCGGTGGTACAATCACAAGGTCAGGCGCGTGTCCGCGCCGACATCTCCTAAACGACTGAGGTTTCCATGTCCGGCCACTCGAAATGGGCCACAATTAAGCACAAGAAGGGCGCGCTGGACGCCAAGCGCGGCAAGACTTTCACGCGTCTCATCAAGGAAATCACCATCGCCGCTCGCGGCGGCGGCGACCCGGACGGCAATCCCCGCCTGCGCACCGCCATCCTGGCGGCCAAGGCTGAGAACATGCCCGCGGAGAACATCAAGCGGGCCATCCAGCGCGGCACCGGAGAACTGGAGGGTGTGAACTATGAGGAGATCACCTTCGAGGGCTACGGCCCCGGCGGCGTCGCTGTCATTGTCGAGGTGACCACGGACAATCGCAACCGCACCGTCAGCGAGATTCGTCACTGCTTCTCAAAGAACGGCGGCAACCTGGGCGAGACCGGCTCGGTGCGTTTCCTGTTCAGCAAGAAGGGCGTCATTGCCGTGGAGAAATCGGCTGCCACCGAAGAGCAGTTGATGGACATCGTGCTGGAGCACGGCGGAGACGACTTGAGCGACGAAGGCGACAACTGGGAGATTCTCACCGATCCCGGCGCTTACGAAGGTGTACTGAACGCCGTCAAGGCAGCGGGAATTGCCACGGTGATGAGCGAGGTGACCATGGTCGCTTCCACCTACACCAAACTGGAAGGCTCCGCGGCCAACCAGATGCTGCGCCTGCTGGATGCTCTGGAAGACTTCGACGATACCCAAAACGTCTATTCGAACTTCGACATGGACGCCGAACAGATGGAACAGGTGGCCGGCTGAGCCGGTAAACTGCGGGCAAGCGAAGGGCCGCCCGGCGTGGCGGCCTTTTTTGCGGGGAGTCAAGGACTCCGTCACAAAAGGGGACAACCGTTGAACCGGATTGCTGGATTTTTGTGGACGACACTGGCCGCAGCTTCGCTGGCGGCTTCGCCTTTGCCCGCTGCTGCCGCCAAAAACGCGCCCGCCACCGTGGACAATCCTGTGGCCCAGGTGCGCAACGCGCGCAGCTGGGAGTACGGCCCGTTTGTGAACTGGGGCAACGGCATTGGCACTCGCAGCAACTACCACTTCTTTGCCGCAGGCTTCCAGGCCGGAAAAATTCTTACACCGGTGCTGCACCTGGGCCGCCTCTCGGGCCAGTTTGAGTACGCGGTCAACCTGATGCCTTTCTGGCAGGCCTACACGCCTTCGCCTTACACGCAGACGGTGACCAAGGACAACGTCACCACAGTGGAGCAGTTTGGCGGCGGCACTTTCACCGGGGCCAGTCTTACGCCGGCCATCTTTCGCTGGAACTTCCTCACGCGCTCTCGTCGAATCCAGCCCTGGTTCCAGGCCGCGGGTGGTCTCATCTACACCACCCACAAGTTTCCCCCGGCGCAGCTGGTGCCGCATGGCATGCCCGGCGGCACCTCGGTCTTCAACTTTTCTCCGCAGGGCGGCGTCGGCATCCATTACTTCGTGCGGCCCCATCGCTCCCTGGACCTGGTCGTCATTGGCGAGCACATTTCGTCCGCGTCGCTGGGAGACAAGAATCCCGGCGTGAACTCAAGCATCCAGGTGCAGCTGGGTTACACCTTCTGGAAGTGAGCAAGGATGAACGAAGCAGTAATCGAGTGCGTTCCAAACTTCTCTGAGGGCAGAGACGCGCGCAAAGTGGAAGCCATTGTGGCCGCCATGCGCGTGGACGGGGTGCACCTGCTGGATTGGTTCATGGACGCCGACCACAACCGCACCGTGGTGACCGTGGCCGGCAATCCCGCGGCCGTGGTGGAATCGGCCGTGCGCGGCGCGGGCAAGGCGGCAGAGCTGATCGACCTGACCCGTCAGGAAGGCGTGCACCCGCGCATCGGCGCGGCAGACGTGATTCCATTTGTACCCATCAGCGGCATCCGGCTGGAGCAGTGCGTGCTGCTGGCGCGGCAGGCAGGGCAGGAAATCTGGCAGCGCTACGGCATTCCCATCTACTTTTATGAGGCAGCCGCAGCACGGCCGGACCGTGCCAATCTGGACGATGTGCGGCGCGGCCAGTTCGAAGGGCTGCGCGACCAGGTTCGCAAAGAGGCGGCGCGCCGCCCGGACCTGGGCGGGCCGGGGCTGCACCCCACCGCCGGCGCCTGCGCCGTAGGCGCGCGCAAGTTCCTGGTGAGTTACAACCTGTACTTTGACTCCGCGGACGTGGCCATGGTGCGTGCCATTGCGCGCGAGATGCGCTCGGCCCAGAGCGGGCTGAAAGGCATTAAGGCGTTGGGCGCGCTGGTGCAGGGCAGGGCGCAGCTCTCGCTGAACATCACGGACTTTGAGGCCACGCCAGTTTCGCGGGTCTACGCCAAGGTGTCCCGGCTGGCACTGCGCCACAAGGCGGCCCTGGTGGAAGGCCGGGTGATCGGTCTGCTTCCGGAGGCGGCTTGTGAGCGCGAAAGCGAGTGGATGCGTCATTTGATTGGGTTCGATGCCGAGACCAAGGTTCTGGAGCGCAGGCTCAGCGCGCCCCTGGCCTGGCCCGGAGAGCCCGCCGTGGAGCCCGAACAGGCTGAGGATCGAGCCGGTCAACTCCCGGAAAACAGTACCGAAGAGTAAGATTGAGGTAGAGATTTGGGCGCGTCTTTCCCGCTTGCGGAGCGTCCAAGTCAGCAATTATGCGCTGGCAGCGTGCTCAGCGTCCGGCAGCGGTGCCGGTTTGGCAGATACGCACGCCCAGCGCCGCAAGGGAAGTACCCACAGGTGGAATCTGCACTCGTGGAATGCAGAGAGAAGGCCATAGCCGTGGAGTGCCCGTTGCGCCGCGACGTGCCAGACCCTGCAGGAGGATGGAATTTGCATAGGAAACTTGTAGGAGCTACTCTTTGCGCCCTCGTTTTGGCGTTCACTCTGCCGGCTGGGGCCGCACAGTTGTCCGGAGACGCGCGCGCCTCCATTCCCCAGGATGTCCAGCAACTCGTGGTCATCGACTATCGCGCCATGCAGAACTCGGATGCCGCCATGCAGTTGCGCAGCCGCGTGATGCCGCCAGATCTGAAGCAGTTTGACGATGCCTTGCGCCGCTCCGGGCTCAATGAGAACCACGACGTGGATGATCTCGCCTTTGCGCTCTTCCGCGCGAGCGGGGCAGGCGGCCAGTTGGAGACGGTGGGCATCGCCCAGGGCCAGTTCGACATGCAGGGCATCCTTGCCAACTTTCGCCAGAAGAAGGTGCGGCCCGTCATCCTGCGCAGCAACCACATCTATCCCATGCAGCGCACCGGCATGGTGCTGTGCTTTGTGGATCCCTCCACGCTCATCTTTGGCAGCAAGGAGGCGGTTACGCAGGCACTCAACGCGCGCGACGGCTTTGCCCCAAGCCTGCTCACCAACGGGCCGGTGATGGATGCGATGCGGTCAGTGGATTCCGAGCCCTTGTGGAGCGTACTGGACCAGAAGGGCACACAGACCATGATGCGGCAAATCCTGGGCCAGGCCGGCTCACTAACTGACTATGATTCCGTGCGCAAGCGCCTGCTCAACTCCTGGTATTCGATGAGTTTTCAGCACGGCGTGCAGTTTGACTTGACGCTCTCCACCGGCGACGCCTTTGCGGCGGCAACAATTTCCTCGCTGCTGAATGCGGCGGTTCTCTATCGCAAGATGAGCGGCTCGGCCGACGAAAAGGCGGCACTTGCGGCCACCGACATCTCCTCGAGCGCCGGACAGCTCACGGTGCATTTCGCCACGACCAACGACGGCTTCAGCAGCCTGCTCAAGTCGTCGCTGTTCCAGAGCATGGTTCACTGAGAAGCGGACAAGACAATGCGTGAAGGCAGGTCGCAGCCGGCATCCTAGCTGGCCTGCCACACGCGCACTTTCAACTCGTCAGCGTTCGCGCTGCACACGCGGTTGCGGCCCCGGTTCTTGGCCGCATACAGGGCGTCGTCCGCTTGTTGGATAAGCGTGACAGCGTGCTGGCCTAAGCGTGGAATCGTCGTTGCGCATCCCACTGAAATGGTCACGCAGCCTTCCGGATTGGACGCGTGCGGCATACGCAACCGGCGCAGCGCCTCGCATAGTTTTTCGGCCAATGCCATGGCGCCGGAGTTGCTGGTGCCCGGCAGCACGATGGCGAACTCCTCACCGCCAAAGCGCGCCACCAGATCGCCGGGCCGCGTGACCACATTCTGCGCCGACTCGGCCAGTTGCTTCAGGCAGTTGTCCCCGTGCAGGTGGCCGTAGGTGTCGTTGTATGCCTTGAACAGGTCCACATCAATCAGCAGCAAGGACAGGGGCGCGCGCTCCCGCATGCCCCGGCGCCATTCCTGGGTAAGGCAGGTATCAAAATGCCTGCGGTTGGCCAGCCGGGTCAGCGGATCGGTGATGGCCAGTGTCTCCAGGGTGCGATAGGCCTCACGCAACTCGGCTTCGGCCGCCTTGCGCTCAGAGATGTCGCGCATCATGTTCAGAATGCCGGAAGGCTGGCCGGTCACCGGGTCCGCCACCATCTTCAGGTTGGCCTCCACCCACAGATACGAGTTGTCACGCCGCCGCATCCGGCACTCCACCATGGCTGCTTCCATGCCGGACTTCATCGAGCTCAGAACCGCCGACACCTTGGCGCGGTCTTCCGGGTGCACCAGTTCGAGCGACCTGGCGCGAAGCATCTCCTCCGGTTTCCAACCGCCCATCTTCTCCGCCGCTGGGGAAACGTACCCCCGACCACCGTGAAAGTCTGTCAGCAGAATCAGGTCACGCGAGTTCTCCGTCACCAGGGTGTGTATGTGGACGATTTCCCCAAGCCGGCTCTCGGCCTCATTCTTGCGGTCCAGCACCAGGGAGATGCTGTAGAGCATAAACATGCCGGAGATTAAATAGATCTGCAGCATCACAAGGGGAGCTGCCGAGGAGAGCGAGTGCAGCAGCAGCAGGGGACCGCGGCCTTGCACCGTAAAGTACGAGCCGACGATGGCCACATACAGTGCTCCCAGTCCGGCCCAGGCCATTCCCAGGCGCAGCAGCATCAGCACCAGCAACGGGTACACCAGAAACAGAACCGGAACCCGCGTCTGGCTAAAGCCTGCCAGGTTGATGACAAGGAGCAATGCGGGGTAGAGCCACCAGCGCGGGACGGTGCGAAACGAGCCCAGACCGCGGCGAAAGATGGCCACGCAGGCCGGTGTGGTGATCGCCGTGCCCAGTCCGTCGCCCAACGTCCAGCTCAACATGTACTCTCTGGCGTGCCCGGGATTCCAGTAGAGCGCAAACGGCAGGTACAACAGGCCGCCGATTACGGAGCTCAGCAGCACCCCGTAAGCGACAAAACGCAGCAGAAAGTCGCTGTCGGTAAAGTCCGGTAGCTCCAACGATCGGCGGCGCAGCAGGTGCGCGCTGATGAGCACCTCGGCCAGATTGAGTGCCGCGTAAATCAGATTGGGCCCGATGGCGTGGTCCAGCAGCACGCCGCCCAGAAACTCTCCCAGGATGCCAACCGTCAACAGCGCCGGCCAGCGCCAGCGCGGAGCCGTCAACAGATATGCCAGAAGAATGCCGTTGGATATCCAGAGGACCAGAGGGGAATCCTGCCGCGCATCCAGCAGGCCCACAAACCCCGCAGACGCGACGGAAATGAGAAAGCACCCCAGCAGCGACAGAGTGCTTCCATGCCGCCGCCGAAACCTGGACAGTCTTCCGTTGCTTCGCACGGTGCCGCTCTGCACGCGCATCCCTCTCCCATCTTTATCGGTGAGTTCTGCACGTACAAGAGGGTTTGCGAGGGTGTTCCGATTAGATATCGTTAATGCGATCAAAGCGCCAGCGCGCTTAGGCCGGCGGGTTCAGCTCGGCATGGAACTGCGCCTTGCCGCCGGGCAGCAGCACAATCTCAAGCCGGCCTTCCTGGTCTTCCCGCACCGCAGGGCCGGCAATCTTGATCACCTTGTGAGTGGCGCTCTCGGTGTACTGCACGTCCACCGGCCCGCTGCCCCGGATCTGGAAGCGATAGGGGTAAGAGGCTCCATTCGCCAGGCTGTCGGTCCCGAATCCGGCGCTGGGATAGTCCACTTCCATCAGGTGAATGGTGGCGCCGGTGCGGTTCACCACCGTGCAGCTCACCTGGTAGGAGTGGCAGCCGCCCACGGCGGCAAACAGCGGCAGCAGCAGCGCCGCGCAGGCCCAGACGTGCAATCTCATGCCGGATCCTCGTTTCCCGGGTTGCCCTGCCGCGCCGCATCCGATGCGGCCAGCTTCTTCTCCACGCGGTCCAGGCGCTTCATCAGCTCCGGCAGGCGCTGGAAGAGCGTAACGGCGCGGAGCCAGACGCGGTTGTCAAAGGCCGGCGAGCCGGAGAGCATCTTGCCCGGCGGCACGTCATGCGAAACGCCGGATTGCGCGGTCAGAATCACGCCGTCGCCGACGGTACAGTGCCCGGCCACGCCCACCTGCCCGGCCAGCACCGCATTGCTGCCCACCTCCGACGAGCCGGCCAGTCCGGTCTGCGCGCACAGCAGCGTATTCTGCCCCACCTTGGACCCGTGACCCACCTGCACCAGGTTGTCAATCTTGGTTCCATCGCCAATTTCGGTCGCGCCCACGGTGGCGCGGTCCACGCAGGCGTTGGCCTGCACGTCCACGTGGTTGCCAATGTACACCGGGCCGGACTGGGGAATCTTCTCCCATTGGCCTTCGTTGTTTTTGGCAAAGCCAAAGCCGTCTGCTCCCACAATGGCGCCGTTTTCCAGCGTCACGTGGTCGCCCAGCGTGCAACCCTCGCGGATGACCGCGTGCGCGTGGACGAACAGGTGACTTCCGGCGGTTACGCTGGGATAAAGCACCACGTGAGGAAGCAGGATGGCGTTCGGGCCCAGCGTCACGTTGGGGCCAATCACCGCATATGCGCCGATGTGCGCGCCCTCGCCAATGCGCGCCGTGGGATGCACCACCGCCGTGGGATGAATGCCCGGCTCGTAGACAGGCGCCTGATAAAACAGCCCCAACGTCTGGGCAAAGGCATGGTAAGGATTGCGAAGGCGCAGAGTGGCCGCGGCAATCTCCGGAAAATCTGGCTCCACCAGCACAGCCGCGGCATGGGTTTTGCGCGCCAGCCCGGCGTATTTGGAATTGGCCACAAAGGTGACCTCGGAGGCGCCGGCCTCCTCAATCCCTTTCACGCCCGTCACTTCCAGCTCCGGGTCGCCCCGCAGCTCCGCGCCCAGCCGGGTTGCCAGTTCGCCTAGCTTCATCGTTCGAATTGTAACGGAAGGGGGCAGCGCAGTGTGTCTACTCTGGCGCGGGTTCGGCAGGGAACAGCTCCGGCTGCGGCTCGGTGCGCCCGCGACGGCGGCCGCCGGCGCCGATCAGACTCACCACTTCCAGGCTTTGCACAGCCGTGCGCGGAATGTAGATCCGCTGCGTATTCGAGCGCATGTCCGGCGGGGTCAGCAGCAGGCCCGGGCCGTCAATCAGCGACCGGTCATTGGCTGCCAGACCCTCCAGTTCGTCGCCGTCGGTCAAGATCAGGCGCAGCCACAGGCCCGCCGCGCGCGGGCGAACGGTAAACCGCTTCTGCATCAGCCGCTCCGGGTTGGTCTGCTCGCCGGCGGGAAGGTCACGCACAAAGCAGATCCACTTGATCGCCACCCAGTCCAGCGCGACCACCTTTCCGGTCGGGTCCAGCAGTTCCATTCGGTCCGTATTTCCACCCCATCCGGGGTCCGCGTAGCCGGCCACCCAATCCCGGGTAAACTTGCGCACAATCACGGGTTTACGTAGGGAGGCCATCGCCTTGGATTGTCGCATGACGCAGCCCCGCAAGCGAGGGGAAAAGCTGCATCCATGGTGCACAATGCCCTAGCCAACTGTCGCTGGTTGTGATAATGTACTGGTTTGCAACCTCTGGGAGAATGCCTACTAAGCGTAGCAACATCAAAGACTTGGCTGGTGCAGAGGGGGCTGGAAAAGCAGGGAACGGATGCCCGACTATATCTACCTTCTTGAGAACCGGCTTTCGGTCGACCAGCGGAATGCCCTCCGCCATTTGCGTGAGGTGGCCAGGGACGCCGGCACCATTCTGTTCCTTACCGGTTCGGCCGTGCGCGACCTGACCAGCGGCCACGCGGTTCGCGAACTGGAAGTCGCCGTCCACGGCAACGCACTCAAGCTGAAAAAGCCCCTCGAAAAGGCCGGCGGAAAGGTCTGGGGCGAGGACGACGCTGCGCGCACTCTCTATCTGTGTTTCCCCGGCACCGTGCGTGTGGACCTGGTCAGCACTCATCGCGTCGAGTACCCCAAGCCGGGCAAGCCCGTTCCTCATTGGGCCTCCATTCAGGAAGACCTGCGCCGCCGCGACTTTACCGTCAACGCCATGGCCATCTCGCTCAACGAGGGCTCCTACGGCCTGCTGATGGACCCTTTGAACGGCGCCGCCGACATTGAAGCGCGCACCCTTCGCCTGGTCTCCAATTACGGATTTCTGGACGAGCCTGCGCTGATGATCCGCGCCACGCGTTACCGCGTAAGACTGGGCTGGGAACTGGATACGCGCACTCAGGCCCGCTATGACAATGCCCGCGAAGAGGGTCTCATGGACCACCTCTCCGCCGTGGAGCGCAGCCGCGAACTGGAACAGATTGGCCACGAAGACGACGGTCTGAAGGTGCTGCGCGCGCTGGAAGCTGAGGGCTGGATGAAGGTGCTCTTCCCGGCCTGGACCAGCGCCAAGGCCGACGAAGACAAGCTTCGCGCCCTGCATGACCTTTCCGTGGAACTGCTCCTGCAGGGCGTTCACGCGGATATGTCTGCGGCGCAGATGCACCTGCTCACTGCCAAATTGGCGCCCAAGGACCTTACCGCGCTGAAGAAGCAGATGCTGCGCCACGGCTTCGTGGACGAGTGGAATAGCCTGGACTCCATGGCCGCGGCCTTCTCCAAGGTGTTGTTGGCCAAGGAGAATCAGACCCCCTCGGCAGCCTTCAAGCTCTTCACGAGCTATGATCCGGAAGCGGTTCTCTGGCTTGGCTTTACTGTCAAGGCTGAGACGGTCAGGGAGCGCTATCGGCTGTTTCTCAAGGAGTGGCCGGAGGCCCGGCAGCGCACGCCTCACCTGCAGATGCAGGAGATGCGCATCACGCCCGACCTGCCCACCTATGCCGAGATCGTGCACCGCATCTTCCTGGAGCTGATAGATGGCCATCTGAACTCGCCGGAAGAGATTCGCGCCTTCCTCGAACCTTTTTCGCCGCCCGCCCCGCCGCCGCAAGTCACCATCAAGCGGTCGCGTGCCCGCCGCAGCGCCGAGGTGCGCGTGAAGGAGCGCTCCTTTGAGGACGAGGATGAGTCCGACGAGGATTCCGACGACGAGATCGACCTCGACGACATTGGCGCAGACGATGAGGAGGCCTATCCAGATATGGAGACTCACAAGGGCGACGACGAAGACGATGCGGGTGACGAGGACGAAGAAGATTCCGAAGAGGAGAAATCGCACGGACCCAAGCACGGAAAGAAGCACGCCCCGGCGAAGGGTGCCGCGGCAAAGTCGGCAGTCAAAGCTCCGGTGACGCCCGCGCCCAAGGCGGAAGCCAAATCTGCGAAGCCGGCGCACGCAGCCAAGCCTGCCGCGGCCGCTCCTGCGACAAAGAAGCAGGAAGCAGCCAAGCCCGCGCCCGCAAAGCCGTCCGCAAAAACTCCGGCGAAACCCGCAGCCAAAACTCCCGCGAAGCCTGCGCCTAAAGCGGCTGTCAAAGTTCCCGCTAAGCCTCCGATGAAGGCTGCCACAAAGTCCGCGCCAGCGAAGAAGCCTGCTGCTCCGGCCAAGGCTGCCCATTCCGCACCCAAGAAGTTGACCAAGCCCGCTCCGAAGGCTCCGGCAAAAAAAGCTGCAACCAAGCCGTCTCATTCTGCTGCAAAGGGCTCGGCGAAGGCGGCACCGGCCAAAAAGCCCGCGGCCAAAGCTACCAGGCCAGCCAAGCCGCCCGCCAAAAAGGCGGCAGCCAAGCCAGCCCGCAAACGATAAGATCTCGCGGCGATCCCCAAGGGGTTCCCGCGCTTTGGCATGCTATTGTCAAAAGCAATCCGGAGGACTGTGAATGGCCCGCCTGTTGCCGCGCCCCCTGTTTGTCTGCCTTGTCGCCTGCGTTGCCCTTGCCTGCGTTCCCGCCTTTTCCACCACGACCAAGCGGCCAGCACTCAGTTCTGACCAGAGTGTCGGGGCGGGCTACCGCTTTGAGCGAGGCGGCTGGATTTACGTCCACCTGCAGGGCACTCCGTCGCAGATCGGCTTTCAGCACGGCAAGCTGCTGGCCCCGGAGATTGCCAGCATGATTCAGACGCTGCAGATTGAGGCGCTGCATTCCACCCACCGCGACTGGAAGTTCTACCGCGACGAAAGCCGCACCATGATGTGGCCGCACATCCCCGCCGAGTACCAGCAGGAGCTGCAGGGCATTGCCAAAGGCGTGCAGGCAGCCGGGGAAAAGCTGGACCTGTGGGACATCGTCGCCCTCAACTCGGACATCGAGCTCACGCAGTATTACGTGCCCTGGCTGGACCAGCGCCAGCATGCCGAACTGGTGCCGCCGGTGCGTCCGGAGGGCCGCTGCTCAGCCTTCATTGCCACCGGCAGTTTCACCAAGGGCGGCAAAATCGTCATCGCGCACAACAACTGGTCCAGCTATGCCGACGGCGAGCGCTGGACCATTATCTTTGACATCCAGCCCGAGCACGGCCATCGCATCCTGATGGACGGCGCGCCCGGCATCATCACCAGCCAGGACGACTTTGGCGAGAATGACGCCGGCCTGATGATTACCGAAACCACCATTACCGATTTTCTGGGCTGGAACTCGAGCGGCATTCCGGAGTTCGTGCGTTCACGCCAGGCAATGCAGTACGCCGGCACCATTGACCAGTACGTGGCCATCATGAAGAAGGGCAACAACGGCGGATACGCCAACGACTGGCTCATCGGCGACCGCAAGACGGGCGAGATTGCCTATCTGGAGCTTGGCCTGAAGCACCATCCGATCTGGCGCACGCATGACGGCTATTTCGTCAGCTCAAACTTTGCCCGCGATCCGGCAGTCATTCGCGATGAGACGCCGGGATTCAACCCCAAGGATCTTTCTACTTCACCCAACGCGCGCCACGCCACCTGGGACCGCGAAATGGCCCGCTACAAGGGACGCATTGACCTGCAGCTAGCCGAGCAGTTCCTGGGCGACCACTACGACAGCTACCTGCACGCGGTCCGCGCGGACCAGCGCTCGCTCTGCGGCCACGTTGACACGGTGAAGGAGGGCATTCCGGAGTGGGGCTGGGCACCGTATTACCCCGGCGGTGCGGTCACCGGCAAGGCAACCGACTCCACGCTGGCGGCCCACATGTCTCTGGCGGCGCGCGCTGGGCACCCCTGCGGAGAAGATTTTCACGCGGCGCCATTCCTGGCAGCCCATCCGGAATACAGCTACTTCAAGCCGGTGCTCAAGGACATGAAGGCCGGTCCGTGGACCACCTTTACCGCCGGCGAACGGCACTAAGCCACGCGCAGAATCGCGCCCGCCGTTTTTTGGCGAACCGGCCGGCATTAACACGCGCTAAAGCTTAGAGCAACACATATCCCGCTCCGCAGAGCAAGCCGGAAGCGGGATACACGTCGAGTGAGTGAAATTTAAGAGGAAGCAAAAGGGCGCAGCCAGACTGCGCCGGACCCTCGTCCTCAGTCTAGTAGCGGCCTCGCGAACCGCCGCCGCCGCTGCCCTTGCGCGCCTGATAGCAGTCGCGGCAGAACACCGGACGGTCACCGCGCGGTTCAAACGGCACTGTCGTGGGCTGGCCGCATCCGGAACAGATCACGGGCGTGCCCTGTGACTGAGACGAACGAAAGCCGGAGCCTCCCCCCTGGTCGTTTTTCTTTGCCATGCGGCAAGGTTTGCAACGCTTTGGGGTCGAATAACCGCGTTCCTGAAAGAACGCCTGATCGGCAGCGGTGAAGGTAAAGTCCTGCCCGCAATCGCTGCATGTAAGTTGAATATCTCCGGCCATGGGTCTCCTCGCGATGATTGTACAGCCAATCCGGTTTTTGCGTACAAGGATTTCGTTTAGATAGAAAAACTTATCTCAAATCAAGAATTGCTCCCCGCAGGTTACTATTCGTTACCCCCTGGCCGGGCAAATTATAGTTCTCCTGTAAGCCCTGAAGTTGCCTCAGACCGGGCGCGACAGGCGAGGGATGGCGAGCGCAATGACTGGGTCCTCCAGCGAACACGAGAACGAGTGCATCCGCCGGATTCTGGCCGGAGAAAAGCACTTGTTTCATCAGCTTATCCAGCCCTGCGAGCGCTCCATGTACCTGCTGCTGTTCTCCATTCTCAAGAATGAGGCGGAGGCCGAAGATGCGGCGCAGGAGACGGCCATCAAGGTCTTCCTCAATCTGAAGTCCTACCGCGGAGAGGCGCAATTCCGCACCTGGGTGCTCTCCATTGCGCGCAATGAGGCTCTGGGCCGGCTGCGCAAGCTGGGCTCCCGCCGCGAGGACTCGCTGGAGGCCGAAACCGATGACCAGACCGGCGACTACACCCCGGCCATCCTCACAAGCTGGCGGGAGATTCCCGCCGAAGTGCTGGAGCGCAAGGAACTTGGCGCGCTGCTGCGCAAGGCTGTGGAGGGCCTGCCGGAGATTTACCGTAACGTTGTACTCCTTCGCGACATCGAAGAGTTGGATATCCGGGAGACGGCCGCGGCCCTCAGCATCAGTGAAGCGGCGGTGAAGGTTCGGCTGCACCGGGCGCGCGCCATGCTGCAGCGCGAACTGGCTCCCCAACTGAAAGGACTTGCGCCCAAACGCAGACGCTGGTTTGGAGGGCGCGTATGAGAATCGATTGCCAACACGTCTGGGAGCACATCTCGGCCTATATTGACGGCGAGGTGGATGCCCAGTTGCGCGCCGAGATCGACAAGCACCTGGAAACCTGCGAAATCTGCTCAGCCGTGCTCGACTCCACGCGCAATGTGGTCGTGCTCATGGCCGATGATCGCATCTTCGAGCTGCCCGCCGGCTTTAGCCAGCGGCTGCATGCGCGGCTGGACAGGGAACTCGAACTCAGCGGCTCGGGCTAGCTCTTTTTCGGTGCAACCTGTGCGGCCGTAGCGTGAATCGCCGCGGGCGGTAGGCCGGTGCGATGCACAAGAGAATGCGTCCAGGTCTCCAGTCCCACCAGCACCAGCGTCACAATCGCCAGCACAATCTGCAGCCGCTCGCTGCGTTTCTGCTTTACGGTCAATTCGCGTTTGCGCCACTGCGCGGAAGGGCGTGCGCGCAGGTGGCGAATCCACGCAATCACCGCCAGGTTCACCACTGCGCCCACCGTGGCAATGGCCAGCATGGGAATGCGAATCGCGTCCTGATGCCAGCCCTTAGCGGGCGCGTAAATACCGC
>DATKTQ010000016.1:0-2330 GCA_035531055.1 Occallatibacter sp.
GTGCCAGGGGCGATAACGGCGGTGCATGCGGCGGAGAACGGCGTCGGAGCCGGACTGGAGGGGGAGGTGGGCGTGGGGAGCGAGGCGACCACCCCAGCGACGAAGACCTGTCGCTGGGGACCCCGGTTCACCGTCGCGGGCATGGTCGCGGAGGACGGCGAGGAGATCGGCGTCCCAATCCATGGGCTCGATGGAACTGAGGCGGAGGCGCGGGAGCGAGGTTTCGCGGAGGATGGTTCGGACGAGTGCGGCGAGCGTGGGGCGCGGGAGTTCGGGGGTGGGCGCGAGGTCGCGGCCCCAGCGGCCGAGGTTGATACCCGAAAAGACGAGTTCCTGGCCGCCGTCGGCGACGAACTGGCGGACGCGTGCGAGGATTTGCGCGACGGGAAGGCTGCGGGAGCTGCCGCGGGTTTGCGGGATGACGCAGAAGGAGCAGCGATTGCCGCAGCCCTCCTGAATTTTGAGATTGGGACGGGTTTGCGCGCCGGGGACGAGCTGGGCTTCTTCGAGAAAGGAGTGGGCGAAGGCGTCGTCGGCGAGTGTGGGCGCGGCTGCTGAGTTGTTGGCGGACGCGGCGAAAAGCGCGTGGAGCGGGACGAGTGCGGAGTCGGCGGCTTGCTTGGGACGTGCGAGGGCGAGGGCAACATCCGGCGCGAAGGCCTTGTGGCTGTTGCCGACGACGGCGGAGACGCCGGGGATGGCGGCTAATTCCTCGGGCGCGCGCTGGGCATAACAGCCGGTGACGAGGATGCGCGCGTTGGGGTTGCGGCGTCGGGCGCGGCGGATGAAGGCGCGGGCGGCGCGGTCGGCCTCGGCGGTGACCGAGCAGGTGTTGACGACGACCACGTCGGCGAGTGCGGGGCGAGTTTCCGCAAGGCCCGCGGCACGGAGGCGCTCGGCGATGGCTTCGCCGTCCGCGCGTGCGGCGCGGCAGCCGAAGTGCTCGACGTGGAAAGAAGCGGGCATGGTTTTAGTGTAAGGGGGATGGGCACAAAGTGGCCGTGCACGGCGCGGGACGGGCGAGTTGTGCGGCTCTTATAATGAATGAGAGCCGTGACCGCCGAAGCGAGCGCGGCGCCAATCTGCATGGACACAACCGACACCGCAAGCCTTGCCACTGCCGCCCTGCCCGAGTCGAAGGCCGGGACGTGGCAGATTTTGAGCTACACGTATTTCACGCTGATTGTGTACGTGTCGGTTGGGCTGCCGCTGGCGACTTTGCCGGCGTATGTGCACCTGAGCATGGGCTTCAGCGCAGCGCTGGCGGGGACGGTCATCAGCATTCAATATGTGGCGACGTTTCTGAGCCGGCCGTGGGCGGGGCGCATCTGCGACCATGCGGGCGCAAAGGTGGCAGTGGAGTGGGGCATGAGCGCGTGCACGGTGAGCGGGGTACTGCTGCTGGCGGCGGCGCTGCTGCACCGCGACCTGTGGCTGAGCGTGGGGGTGCTGGTGGTGAGCCGGCTGGTGCTGGGCGTGGGCGAGAGCCTGGGCTCGACGGGCGCCACGCTGTGGGGCATTACGAGCGCGGGGCCGGAACACACGGCGAAGGTGATTTCGTATAACGGCATCTGCACCTACGGCGGGCTGGCGCTGGGCGCGCCGCTGGGCGTGGTGCTGGTGCAGCACTGGGGGCTGGGCACGCTGGGGCTGGCGACGGCGGCGTTGTGCGGGCTGAGCGTGGCGGTGGCCATGGGCAAGCGGCCAGTGGCGGTGACGCCGGGCGTGCATTTGCCCTTCCGCGAAGTGCTGGGACGCGTGACGCCGCACGGGATGGGGCTGGCGCTGGGCGGCGTGGGCTATAGCGTGCTGGCCACGTTTGTGACGCTGTTTTATGCGAGCCGGCGGTGGGACGGCGCGGCGCTGTGTTTGACGGCGTTTGGCGTGGCGTTTGTGGCGGCGCGGCTGCTGTTCATCCGTACGATTACCCGGTTTGGCGGGTTTGCGGTGGCGATGGTGTGCCTGGTGGTGGAGTCGGCGGGGGTGGTGCTGCTGTGGCGTGCGGGATCGCCGTGGATGGCGTTTGGCGGCGCGGCGCTGGCGGGGTTTGGATTCTCACTGGTGTTTCCGGCGCTGGGCGTGGAGGCGGTGAAGCGGGTGCCGGAGCGGAATCGCGGGACGGCGCTGGGCGTGTACACGGGCTTTGCGGATGTGTCGTTTTTCCTGGTGGGGCCGACGGCGGGCGCGGTGATTGGGGAGTGGGGCTACCCGAGCGCGTTTTTGTTTGCGCTGGGATGTGTGGCGGCGGCGCTGGGGATTGTGGTGGTGCTGGCGGGTGCGGCGCGGCGGAGCGTGGCGGTGGCGAGTTAGCGGCTTTGCTTTCCCAGGTC
>DATKTQ010000017.1:0-12494 GCA_035531055.1 Occallatibacter sp.
TCATCACCACGCCGGCCAGAAGCATTGAAGCAGCCGTCGGCGCAGCCACGTGGCCGGTCGGCGCCCAGGTGTGGAACGGCCACATGCCCGCAAGAATCGCAAACCCGACAAACACCAGCGGGAAGCACCACATCTGGAAGCTCACCGGCAGCCCCGCATGCGCCAGCGCCACCAGCCCAGTGGAGTGGCTTCCCGCCGTGGTGTACGCTGCCAGCAGTCCGATCAGCACCATCGCCGAGCCGAGGAATGAGTAGAGCGCCAGCTTCATCGCGGCGTATTCGCGCCGCGTCGAGCCCCAGATTGCGATCAGAAAATACTTCGGCACAATCGCAATTTCATAAAACACAAACAGCAGGAAGAGATCGAAGCTGAGGAACACGCCGTACACGCCGCCAATCAGCGCCAGATAGAAGGCGAAGAACTCATTGGTGCGCAGTTCGATGTTCCAACTGAACAACACGCCTGCCACAGCCGCCAGTCCCGTCAGCAGCACCAGCACCAGGCTGATCCCGTCGGCCGCCAGCGTGTAGCGGATGCCCAGCGACGGCACCCACGGCACGTCGACCACCGTAGTCAGCGCATAGTGATTCGCAGCACCGGCCGCAAAACCCATCACCGCCAGCGCCAGGCCCGCAACCGCAACCGCCAGCGCAAGCCATCGCGACAGCGCTGCCCTGCCCTTCGGCAGCAGCACCTGCAGCAACGCGCCGGCAAATGAGAGATAGATCGTCCAAGCCAACATCTACAGCGGTTCTCCCGTTACATTCAAACCAAACCACCTAAGTTGAGCGGCTTTCAACTTCAAAAAAGCCACCGTGCAACAGACCAAAACAAATTCCATCACACTGGAGATCTGCTCTTAAAATCTCCAGTGCGCCAGCAGGTTCATCACCGTTGGGTTCACGCTGCCCACAATCAGTTGCGGCAACAAGCCGATCAGCAGCATCAGCCCGATCACCGGAGCCATGGCTAGCCGCTCACCCCCATGCATGTCCGGGAAACTGGCCCACTTCTCCGGCACAGGTCCCGTGAACACTTTCTGGATGACCGTCAGAATCACAGCCGCGGTCACCAGCAATCCCAGAATCGAAACCGACGCAGCCACCCACGACAACGGGAAGACGCCGCGGAAGATCAGGAACTCGCCCACAAATCCGTTCAGCCCCGGCAGGCCCAGTGAGGCGAACAGCGCAATGCCCATCAGTCCGGCCAGTACCGGCGCCGGCTTGCGCAGTCCGCCAAAGTGCTCCAGCCCGCGCTCTCCGCCGCTGCGCTCCTGCAACATGGCGATAAACCAGAACAGCGCCGCCGCCGTCACGCCGTGGTTGAACATCTGCAGAATCACACCGTTCAACGCTGCCGCCTGGCTGGTCTGCACTGCGGCGCCCGCCGCCGGAACCGCCAGCGCAAAAATGCCCAGCAAACAATAACCCAGGTGATTCACCGAAGAGTACGCAAACACGCGCTTCAAATCCTTCTGCGCCGCGGAAGCAAACGCGCCCATCACCACCGTGATGACCGCCAGCACCAGCAGCGGAGTGCGCATCTGGGCAATCTGATGCCCGAACAGCGGCAGCGCAATCCGCAGCAGGCCGTAGACGCCCATCTTGGACATCGCTCCGGTCAGCAGCATCGTCACCGGCGATGGCGCCTCCGCGTATGCATCCGGCAGCCAGGTGTGGAAGGGCATCATCGGCACCTTCACCGCAAAACCGGCCAGCACTCCCACCGCCAACCATGGCATCACCGGTCCCAGGTGCGCGGTTACTGCCTGCCCCAGCGCGCCAGTCGCGGCCATCGCCGTCAGGTGTTCAAAGTCCATGCTGCCCGTCGAGAGAAACACCGCCAGAAACGCCAGCAGCAGTCCCACGCTTCCGGCCATGGTGTATACAAAAAACCGTGTCGCCGCCGGTGCGCGCTTTGCCCCGCCCCACAGCCGGATCAGGAAGAACGCCGGAATCAGGCTCAGCTCCCAATACAAAAACCAGTGGAAGAAGTTCAGCGCCGTAAACGAGCCAAACAGTGCCGCTTCCAGCAGCAGCACCATGCAGAAGTAGACGTTCGGCCGCACGTGCACGCGATGCGCCGCATCCACGCTCATCAGCGTCACAATCGCGCTCAGCACCAGCATCAGCGCGCTCAGCCCGTCCACGCCCAGGTGGTACTCAATCCCCAGGCTCGGAGCCCACGCCGCGCGCTCCACCAGCACCATCGCGCCATCGGCCGGCAGCTTGGTCCACACCAGCAGCGCCAGCGCCAGCCCCGCCAGCGTCGTCAACAGCGCCACCGTGCGCGCATGCTTTCCTGCAAACAGGGCAATTACCGCGCCCACCACGGGCAGCGCAGTCAACAGCGTCAATATAGGAATTCCGTTCATCCCCGGCTGCTCCAGATCAGAATCGCGGCCAGCACCACCACCGCCAGCGCCAGCAGCCGCAGATAGGTCTGCACCCGTCCGCTCTGCACCCGCGCCAGCAGTCCACCGCCACCGGCCAGTTCTTCGCAGCCCTTGTCAAAGCCGCCGTCCACCCAATGCACATCAAACAGCCGGTTCAGTTGCGCCATGCCGCGGAACGCCCACGCCACCCCGGCCACTGCCCCGCCCCACACTCGGCGGTCCAGCCAGTCTGCAACCTGCGCCCACCACCAATAGAACGCGATAACCGTCACGCCGTACAGTTCGTCGACATACATCTTGTTGCGCAGCACCACCCACACCGGCGGCATCACCCGCTCCAGCGCGTCCGGCTCCTCGGCCTTCGGCGATTTGTTTCCGTAGAACCACCAGCCAAGGCCAAGACCCACAAGAACAACCAGTGTGGAACTCACCATCAGCATGCCCGACTCGCCCAGAGCCGAGAACTCAAAGTGCGCGGGGCTGGAGCCGAGGAAGGACTGAAACCACGGCCAAACGGGGGTGCCAATCAGGCCCAGAACCGTGGCGAAGAAGCCGAGGATCGCCAAGGGAACCGTCATCACTGCAGGGCTTTCGTGCGCGTGCTTTTCGCTGCGCGTGTGGCCAAAGAAAACATAAGAAATCTGCCGTGTCATGTAGAACGCAGTGAGCAGCGCTCCGAAGACCAGCAGGTAGAACGGCCAGCGGGAGACCTCCCAGCCTTTGCCTGCGTCAAGAATTCCGTCCTTCGACCAGAAACCGGCGAACGGGATGAAGCCGCACAGGGCCAGCATACCGGCCATGTAGGTATAAAACGTCCAGGGCATCTTGTCCTTTAGGCCGCCCATCTTGCGCACGTCCTGCTCGTCGTGGCTCCCATGAATCACCGATCCTGCGCCCATGAACAGCAGAGCTTTGAAAAACGCATGCGTAATCAGGTGGAACATGCCCACCGCCACGCCGCCCAGCCCCAGCCCGGCCATCATGTACCCCAACTGCGACACGGTCGAGTACGCCAGGATGCGCTTGATGTCATCCTGCGCAATGGCGATCAGCGCCGCGAACACTGCCGTCAGCGCGCCCACCCACGTCACCACCATCAGCGCCGTCGTCGAGCCGCCTGGCTGAATCCCAGCCGCCATCAGCGGATACACCCGCGCCACCAGGTACACACCCGCGGCCACCATCGTCGCCGCGTGAATCAGCGCCGACACCGGCGTCGGACCTTCCATCGCGTCCGGCAGCCAAACATGCAGCGGCAACTGGCCGCTCTTGCCCACCGCGCCCGCAAAAATCAACAGCGCAATCGCGCCCGCAGCCGTCAGCCCCAGCGCCGAATGCGTCGCCAGCATACCGCCCAGAGCAAGCGGCTCCATGGAGCCCCCGCCGCCGTTATAGAACAGCAGCGTGCCCGTCTGCGCAAAGAGCCACACCACCCCCAGCAGGAAAAACACATCGCCTATGCGCGTGGTCAGGAAAGCCTTCTTCGCCGCAGCCGCTGCCGAGGGCTTGTGATACCAGAAACCAATCAATAAATAGGAAGTAAGACCGACAATCTCCCAGTTCATGAACAACAGGAGGATGCTGTTGGAAATCACCACGCCCAGCATGGCGCCGGCAAACAGCGCCAGAAAGCAGAAGAAGCGCGTGAAGTTCTCGTCGTGGGCCATGTAGCCCACCGAGTAGATAAAAATCAGCAGGCCTACAAAGCAAACCATCACCATCATGATGGCCGACAGCGGATCCAGCACCCAGCCCAGGTCCACGTGCGCCGCGCCCACCTGCATCCAGGTAAAGTCCACCGTCTCGCGCACCGCCACGTGATTCGCCCAGCCGGCCACCACATGCGCAAAGGCCATCACCGCCAGCACCAGCGAAATGCTCAGCGACCCAATCGCCAGCCCAGCCGACAGCCTGCGCTGCGGCTGTTTCAGCAGCGCAATCACTCCCGCGGCCATCATCGGCAACGCCGGAATTAGCCACAGCACTCGCGCCGCAAACGACACGATGCACGCGTTGCCGGGATGAAAGGCGGCCGCTACCTCTTCCTGCATCAACATCCCCTTACCCCTTCATCCTGTTCATCTGGTCCAGGTCCGTGGTCTTGGCGTGGCGATGCACCTGGATCACCAGACCCAGTCCCACCGCGGCTTCAGCCGCCGCCACCGCAATCGAGAAAATCGCAAACATCATGCCCGTCAGCGCCTCCGGGTGCGGCCCGTAGCGCCAGAAGGCTATCAAATTCAAATTCGCCGCATTCAGCATCAGTTCAATGCCAATCAAAACCAGAATCGCGTTGCGCCGCGTCAGCGCACCGGCCAGGCCAATGGCGAACAGCAGAGCGGCAACCAGCAAATAACCCGCCAGAGGACTCACTTGGCGCCTCCCTTTTCGTTCACGGCCTCATGCATGGCCACAATCACCGCGCCAATCAGTGCCGACGTCAGCAGCAGCGCCACAATCTCCAGCGGCAACACATAGCGGCCCATCAGCGCCTGGCCAATCTGCTGCACCGTCACCGCCGGGGCCGCAGCCTCGTTCGGCAATCCCTTCGCGCCTGCCAGCACCGCCCAGCCCAGCACAGCGAACACCGCTGCTGCTACCACCAGCCCTGCCAGCCAGGTCCGGCTGAAGACCCCGCCCTCCTTAGGCGTATCTGCGTTGCGTGTCAGCAGAATCGCAAACACTACCAGGATGGCGACCGCGCCAATGTACACCAGAATCTGCGCGAACCCGGCGAACTGCGCATCCAGTTGCAGAAACAGCATGGCCAGCCCCGCAAACGCCACGCTCACCGCCAGCGCGCAGTGCACCAGATTCTTCAGCGTCACAGCGGCCAGCCCGCCGGCCACCGTCAATGCCGTAACTGCCCAGAATGCAAAGCTCATCCGCGCTCGCTCCCGTTCCGCGCGCTCAGCGCACACTCACTCCGCATAGCGATAACTCCTCGGCCCCAGGTGTTCGCGCCGCATGCCGACCCGGCCCATCAGAACATAGGCCGCCAGCACGATCGCGCTGCAAACCACCCAGCGCAGCCACCCCTCGCCCATAAAGCGCCACACTGCGGCGTCCACCAGATTCACCAGTGTCATCGGCAACACAAACTTCCAGGCAAAATTCATCAGCTGGTCCTGCCTCAGCCGCGGCAGCGTGCCGCGCACCCAGATAAAGAAGCAGATCCAAATCTCAACCTTGGCAAAGAACCATATCCACGACGGCACCCAGGTCAGGAAGGAAAACGGCGCCGACCATCCGCCCAGAAACAGCGTGGCGCCCAGCCCCGCGATCCCGAACATCCCCACGTACTCGCCCAGGAAAAACAGCGCAAACTTGAAGCCCGAATACTCCGTAAAGTATCCCGCCACCAGTTCCGACTCACCCTCCGGAAGGTCAAACGGCGAGCGGTTGGTCTCCGCCATCGAGGCGATAACAAACATCGCAAAGCCCGCCAGACCCCACGGCGTAAATACAAACCAGTGCGGAAATATTCCTGTGTAGTGGTTCTGCGCCTCCACCATTCTTTCCAATGAGAGCGAGCCGGTCATCATCACGATCACCACGCTCGACAACAGCAGCGGCACTTCGTAGCTGATCATCTGCGCCACGGCGCGCATCGCGCCCAGCAGCGAATACTTGTTGCGGCTCGACCAACCAGCCATGAACACCGACAACTCCGTCGAAGCGCCCATAGCGAAAAAGAACAGCAGGCTGGCGTCCATGTCCACCAGCACCATATTCCGCCCCATGGGCAGCACCGCAAAGCCCATGAACACCGCCACCACCAGCACCAGCGGCGCCACAAAATGCACCAGCCCGTCCGCGCGGAACGGCACAATATCTTCCTTGGTCAGCGACTTGATGCCGTCAGCCACCGGCTGCAGAATTCCGTACGGCCCCACGCGGTTCGGCCCGTATCGGTTCTGCATCCGCCCCAGCCCCTTGCGCTCCATCAGCACCGCCAGCGCAAACAGCGTTGGGTACACGGCGATAATCGCCACCACACCCAGCAACACTGCGGCCGCGTGCTGCCAAGCAGCGGGCAAAAAGCTCACCAGCCAGTGTTGCAGGAGAACAAAAATCTGGTCTGCTTTCTCGACCATGGCTTACTCTCCCCCTCCGGCCGGATTCTCTGCGGGCGCTGTGGACTTGTCCGCGGGCGGGGTGGCCTGCGCTGCCGGCACGCTCGGCGCCGCAGCAGCACTCGCTGCCGCTGCGGCCTTGGCTGCCGCAGCTTCCGCCGCCGCCTTCGCCTTGGATTCTGCCTTGGCCTTCTCCTCGGCCAGCCGCGCATCCACTTCGCCAGCCTCCGTGGGATGAATCGTGTGGTAATACTCGTTCGATTTCGCCAGCGCCTCGCGGTCCATCAGCAACCCGCCAAATCGATCGTCCGTGCTCAGTTCGAACTCGTTGTTCATCTTGATCGCTTCAAACGGGCAAACTTCCACGCAGATCTGGCAGCTCATACAGACCGAGACATCAATGTCGAACCGCGCCGGATAAATCTGCGGCTTGCCCACAAAGTCCGGCTTCTTGTCCTTACTCTTCTCGATGTAAATGCACTTCGGCGGGCACTCCTTCTCGCAAATCTGGCAGGCCACGCAGCGCAGCCCCGCTTCCCAGTCCGCGCCGTCGTACACCAGAAAGGGAAACACCCGAGCGGCCTCCGCTTGCGGCTCCCGCTCTTCCGGATACTGCACCGTCGTCAGCCGTTCTTTTGAGACGTAGCTGCCGGCAAAATTCCTTGCCGTCTCCGCCAGTCCTCTCAGGATTCCCTCACCCAGCAATGTAACTCTCCTCTGCTATCTACCGGTCCACTTCGCCCAATACAATGTCCACGCTGCCAAAGATCAACACCACATCGGCCACGTTGTGCCCCAGGCACATGTCTTCCAGCAGCGTCAGATTGATTAAACTCGGAGGCCGCACCCGGTAGCGATACGGATTCGGTCCGCCATCGCTGATCAGGTAAAAGCCCAGCTCGCCTTTCGGCGCTTCAATGCGCCCATAGGCCTCGCCCGGCTTCGGCCGGAAGTTCCGAATCTTCGCCTTCGGGTCCATCACCGGCCCGCCCGGAATCTCCTTCAGCGCCTGCTCCAGAATGCTCAGCGACTCGCGAATCTCCAGCATCCGAATCATGTACCGGTCGAAAATGTCTCCGTGCGCACCCAGCGGCACGCGGAACTTGAACCGGTCGTAGATTCCATAGTGATCCACCTTGCGTATGTCGTAATTCACGCCCGTTGCGCGCAGCATCGGCCCGGTCACGCCCGTGTTCACCGCCAGCTCGGCCTTCAGCACGCCCACGCCCTGGCTTCGCGCCATCAGAATTTCGTTGGTCTGCAGAAAATTCTCAAACTCGTCCACAAACTTGGGCAGCGCGCCCACCACTTTGCGCGTCGCATTCAGCCACTCGTCGCTCGCATCCACGCGGCAACCGCCAAAGCGCATGTAGTTGCACATCATGCGCGAGCCCGTCAGCCCCTCGAACAGGTCCAGAATCTTTTCCCGCTCGCGGAACGCATACATCAGCGGTGTGCCGCTGGCGCCCATCTCCTGCAGCAGAAATCCAATCGCCGAAGCATGGTTCTGCACCCGCGTCAGCTCTGCCAGAATCACGCGCAGATACTCGGCACGTTCCGGAACCTCCTGGCCCGCCAGCTTCTCCACCGCCAGCGCATAGGCCCAGTTATTCGTCAATGAGCAGATGTAGTCCAGCCGGTCCGTGTATGGCATCGAGGCCAGATAGCTATGCCCTTCGCCCAACTTTTCATGGTTGCGGTGCAGATAGCCGAACACCGGCTTCAGCTTCACCACGCGCTCGCCGTCCAGCGCCAGGTCCATGCGGAACACTCCGTGCGTCGACGGGTGATGCGGCCCCATGGCGATTTCCAGCAGCTCGCCATCGCCCTCCGGCTCGATGATCGGCGGCCGGTTCCAGCCCTCAGGACGCGCCTTGGTCTCCAGCACGCTCATTGCCCGGCTCCTTCCCCGGCCGGCTCGGCCACGCACTCCGCAGCCTGGTGCGCCTCGGCCCGCTTCAGCACTTCATCGTGCGCCGTCGGTTCGTAGTCAAAGTCGTCCGGCTCCACGTAATCGCGCCGCATCGGAAAATCCTTGAACTCGTCCCACATCAAAATCCGCCGCAGGTCCGGGTGGCCCGTAAACACAATCCCGAACAGATCAAAAATCTCCCGCTCCTGAAACTCCGCCCCGCGCCACACCGGCGTCATCGAGGGCAGCTGCACCTGGTCTGAACGGTTCCCCGTCCGCATCCGAAACACCACCGGCCCGTGCTTCTTCTCCACTGAGAACAAGTGATACACAGCCTCCAGGTAGCCCGGCTGCAGGTGCTTGCGTGTCTCCTCCACGGTTTCTTCCACCGTCTGCTCCACGCCCTCCACGGTCTTGGTCACCGGTTTGGTCACCTTCACCTTCTCGGTGACTTCCTTGTCCAGCCAGTCCACGCCGGTCGCGTTTGACAAGAAATCCAGCGCCAACTCCGCGTCATCGCGCAGAAACATCGCCACGGCCAATGCCGTCTCTGTCTTCAGCAGCAGCGAGTGCTGCCCGCTCGGGCTCGGGTTGGGCACAATCTCCACTCCCGCGCCCGGAACGGCCGCTTCAATCGCCGCCTTGATCTCTTCCACCGTCTTCATCAGCGAATCACCACCGGCACGGTCCACACATTCTTGTTCGCGGGCGGCTCCAGGTCATGTTCGCCCTGCACCGGAACCGGAAACTCGCCCGGCGCATCCGCATTCAGGTGCCGCGGGCGGTTCTCGCCCGTCAGGCTCTGCCCGTCAATCTTCTCTTGCAGCGTGATAAAGGCCTGCAGCAGCGCCTCCGGCCGCGGCGGGCATCCCGGAATGTGCACGTCCACCGGAATGTAGCGGTCAATCCCCTTCAGCACGTTGTAGCCCTGCTTGAACGGCCCGCCGGAGATCGCACACGCCCCCATCGCAATCACATACCGCGGCTCTGCCATCTGGTTGTAAAGCCGCACCACCTGCGGCGCCATCTTCTTGGTCACCGTGCCGCTGATGATCATCAGGTCCGCCTGCCGCGGCGACGGACGGAACACCTCGGCCCCGAACCGCGCCAGGTCGTAGCGCGCCATCGTCGTCGCAATCATCTCAATCGCGCAGCACGCCAGCCCAAACTGCATCGGCCACACCGAGCTGCGGCGTCCCCAGTTGTAGAGCTCCTCGATGGTCGTTACGAAGACGCCCTGCTTGCCCAGTTCGATCTTCAGTCCCTCTTCCACAGCCATCGCGCATTCACTCCCGGTCGTTGATTCTCGTGTTCTGCGTTTCCGTCGTTCCGGCCCGTGTTAAGCCCACACCAGCACGCCCTTGGCCCAGGCCCATGCCAGCCCTTCAATCAGCAGCAGCACAAACACCAGCATCGCCACGCACGCCTGCAGGCCCAGCCCCGTAAACGCCACCGCAAACGGCAACAGAAATACCGCTTCCACGTCAAAAATCAGAAAGATAATGGCATACAGGTAATAGGCGGAGCGGAACTGAACCCAGGCGTCGCCCTTCGATTCCAGCCCGCACTCGTAAATCGCGTTCTTGATTGCGTTCGGCTTGGACGGAGAGACTAGCTTGCCCCAGAGCCACGCCAGCCCCAGGGGCGTCAGCCCAAAGCCCAGCGCAACCGCAAAAAGAACTGCCAGTGAAAAATAAGGATTGGAGGCCATCTCGGAATTCAAAAACCTGCACCTCAACCGTACCAGTTTCAGCCCTGCTTTGGCCAAGTGCATGTGAGCTACAACACACGGGTCAACCCTATTTTCTCCCCATTCATCCCACTCTGTGAACCGTTGGGTGCAGTTTCCTTCCACCCCACCCGGTTTTCGCCCCCCAGCTGTCCCCGGGCCGCCCCATTCTCTCCACCTTTTGATGGAAGACAGTCCATACCCTTCCCCTGCTACCGTTCTTGTGTTCCCGCGGCGGCCCGTCGCGGGTGTGTGGGTTGTACTCATTCCCCTCGGAGATCACCGCTGCATGTTCACGTTCCCCGTACGCCGCTGGCCCTTGCTTGCACTCGGCCTCGTCCTGCCCCTCTCGGTCTCCTGGGCGGTTCATGCCGCCTCGCGCCCTGCACCGGCAAGCGACGCGGCAGCCTCTCCTGCGGCATCTTCCGCCGCCACGCCCCCAGCTTCTGCGGACACCAACCAAAAGCCCCGCAACCTCGGCGTCGCCCACGCTCCTGACGACCCAATCCCCGACTACGCAACCCACATCCCCGTCACCGGACCCACCTCGCAGTTCCATGACTCCGTGGCCTCCCGCTACAACTACTTCTTCGGCAAGGACTACCCCTTTCTGCCCTCCAACGCCACCTCCGCCAATGGACAGTTCCTCAGCCCCCGCAGCTTTTACACCGCAAAGTATTGCGGCCATTGCCACCAGGAGGCCTACAACGAGTGGCGCCAGTCCGTCCACTCCAACAGCTTTCGCCAGCCCTGGTACCTCAAGAACGTAAACATGCTCATCGCAGAAAAAGGCGTGCAGTACTCCCGCCACTGCGAGGGCTGCCACAATCCCGTAGCCCTGCTCTCCGGCGATCTCTCCCAGGGCATGCCCGCCAAGCGCCCGTTTGAGCAGGAGGGCGTCACTTGCGAAACCTGCCACTCCATCATCTCAACCGACACCACCGGCACCGGCAGTTACGTCCTGGGCACCCCCGCCGTCCTCGTAGATGCCAACGGCAAGCCCATCACCGGCCCCGTCTCTGACGCGGAAATCCTCGCCCATCTCGACCGCCACTCCAAGGCCGTCATGCGCCCCCTTTACAAGACCGCCGAGTTCTGCGCCGCCTGCCACAAAGCCGCCATCCCCCGCGAGTTGGACGACTACAAGTGGCTCCGCGCTTTCACCGTCTATGACGAGTGGCAAGGCGCCAGCTTCAGCAAGCAGAATCCCCTGCCCTTTTACCGCAAGGACGTCGTCTCCAACTGCCAAACCTGCCACATGCCGCTCGAGACCGTCCCCACCGGAGTCACTGAGCCCAGCGCCAAAAATGGCAAGATCTATAGCCATCGCTGGCTCGGCGGCAACACCCTCAACGCCGCCTATTACAAGTTTTCTGACCAGGCAAAGATGCTCGAGAACTTCCTCCAGCACGGCTTCGACGGCAAGGGCGTCTTCAACGTCGACATCTTCGGCCTGGAGAACGAAAGCGCCGCCGCCACCTCGCACGACCAGGTGCTCATTGCCCCGCTCGGCCTCACCAGCTTTTCGCTCGCGCCTGCCTCAACCCTCGTCGCAGACGTCGTCATCCAGAACAAAGGTATCGGCCACTCCTTCGTCCCCGAGCAGCGCGACTTCTATGAGGCATGGGTCGACTTCGCCGTGAAAGACAGCACCGGCAAGGTTCTGGCGGAGAGCGGGTTCCTCCGCCCCGACGGCTACCTCGACCCCTCCGCCCACTCCTTCACCAACCGCCTCATCAACAAGGACGGCAAGCTCAACGGCCTCCACGAAATCTGGCACAACCGCGTGTTGGCCTATAACAACACCATTCAGTCCGGACGCTCGCAGCTCGTCCGCTACCGTTTCCGCCTGCCCAAGGCCATCACCGGCAACATCTCGCTCACCGCCACCGTCAAATACCGCCGCTTCAACCAGCGCTTCCTCGACTACGCTTTCGACCAGAAGCACTACCCCGAGCCGGTCGTCGACATGGCCTCCCAGACCCGCACCTTCAACATCGGCCTCAACAAGCCCACCACACCCGGCCCTGACGAGAACCCCGAGTGGATGCGCTGGAACAACTACGGCATCGGCCTGCTCGACGGCCAGCAATACCAGGCCAGCGTCGCTGCATTCGAGCACGTCGCCACGCTCCGCCCGGACTACGCCGACGCTTACACCAACATGGCCGTCGTCGAAATCGTCTGGGAGCGCTACCAGGATGCCGGCGCCAATCTCCAAAAGGCCCTCGCCCTGCTGCCCGGCGATCCCCGCGCTCTCTATTACCGCGCCCTCGTCGAGCGCAACGCCGGAAAGAACCAGGAAGCCATCAACGACTTCAAAGGCGTCCTGGCCAAGTACCCGCGCTCCAAGGACGCCCTCCGCGAGCTCGGCTTCAG